>DASPTT010000037.1:0-37371 GCA_035623275.1 Acidimicrobiales bacterium | reverse complement strand
GCCCGCGGCGTTCCCGCCCGCGGCGTTCCCGCCCGCGGCGTTCCCGCCCGCGGCGTTCCCGCCCGCGGCGTTCCCGCCCGCGGCGTTCCCGCCCGCGGCGTTCCCGCCCGCGGCGTTCCCGCCCGCGGTGCTCTCACCGCCGTTCGCGGCGGTCTTGCCCCCGCCCCCACCGGCCCCACGCGCTCCCGTGCCGCGGACACGACCCACGTGGCCGTCGTCACCGGAGACGTCGACCCCGGAGGCGTCGTCTCCGAGGTCGCCCATTACGACCGGCGTGACGTCGTCCTCCACACGGTCACCCTACGCACCTGGCCCGGCCGGGCACCCGGGTCTTTCGTCCCAAGGCGTGTACCGTGACGCGGTGCCGGCGACGCCGGCGAGGTCGGTGGCGGGACGTGCAGCGATCGAGCGCGCGTCGTCCTCGCCGCGCGTGGACGGGTCGGCGCGAAGTCTCTCGCGGGCTCGGCCCCACCTCGGACCCGCCGGGGGAGCCGGCGGGTCCGGCCACCGTCGAGCTCGACCTCGCCCACGTGAGGTCCCCCTGGACGCGCCCTGGCCGGCGCTGACGCCTGCAGTCAGGGCGGAACGGGTAGCACTCGGTAGAATCGAGTGCCAGAACCTGCCATGACACCCAGGCGCCCACCACGCAGGGAGTCCGCTCCCTCCATCAGCACCCCCGACGCGGAGCCCGCCGCGTCGGTCGAGCTCGACCCGCGCAAGGCGGCCATCTTGAACGCGGTCGTGGCGGAGTACATCGACACGGCCCAACCCGTTGGTTCCGCCCACGTCACCCACTCCCCGGGGATCGAGGTCTCCTCGGCCACCGTCCGCAGCGAGATGGCGGCCCTCGAGCGCGAGGGGTACCTCGTCCAGCCCCACACGAGCGCGGGTCGGATCCCCACCGACAGGGGATACCGGTTCTTCGTCGACCATCTCGCCAATCCAGGCCGCCTCGGGCCCGAGCAGCGCCAGCAGGTGCGGCAGTTCTTCGCCCACGTGCACGGCGAGGTGGAGGACCTGCTGTCGCGCACCAGCGGGCTCCTCGCCAACTTGACCGACTACGCGTCGGTGGTGGTCGCGCCCGGACACGACGCCGCATCGGTGCTGTCGGTGCAGTTGGTCGGCCTCGCGCCGCGCCGGGCGCTGCTCGTCGTGGTGCTCGACGACGGCGCAGTGGAGAAGGCCTTGGTCGACCTCTCTTCCGATGCCGACGAGCCGCTGTTGACCGCGGTGGCGGCCCGCCTGACCACCTCCTGGCGCGGTCGCGCGCTTGGGTCCCCCGCCGGCGACGAGATCAGCGGGGACCCGACAACGGACGCGGTGGCCCGGCGCGCCCTTGCCGAGTTCGCCAAGATGGCCGGCGCGGGCGAGTCGGAGCACGTCTTCGTGGGTGGCTCCTCCCACATGGCGGGCGCCTTCGATGCGGTCGAGACGGTGCGGTCGGTGCTCTCGATCCTCGAGCAGCAGCTCGTCGTGGTCGAGCTCATCGAGGACGTGCTCGACCGGGGTCTGTCGGTGGCCATCGGCACCGAGCACGGCTTCGAGCCCCTGGCGTCGTGCGCGCTGGTCGTCGCCCCGGTGTCGGTCGAGGGCGAGCCCGTGGGCACCATCGGGGTCCTCGGCCCGACCCGCATGCACTATCCGAGGGCGCTCGCCGCCGTGCAGGTGGTGGGCGAGCAGCTCGGCGCTCATCTGCAGCGGGTGGTCGCCGGTCACGAGCGCGAGGCAGCCGATGAGCGCTGACTACTACGAGCTCCTCGGCGTGCGACGCGACGCGGACGACGACGAGTTGAAGCGCGCCTATCGGCGTCGGGCCCGGGAGCTGCACCCCGACCGGACCGGGGGCGACGCGGAGGCCGAGGCAACGTTCAAGGAGGTCACCCTCGCCTACGAGGTCCTGCGGGACCCGGCGCGCCGGGCCCGCTACGACCGCTTCGGGCCCGAGGGCGTGGACGTACCGAGCGGCGGGGGCGACTTCTTCGGCGGCGGCGGCCTCGGCGACCTCTTCGAGGCGTTCTTCGGCGGCGGCATGCAGACGCGCCGGGGCGGACCCGTGCGGGGGGCGGACGCCGAGGTGGTGCTCGAGCTCGCCTTCCGCGAGGCGGTGTTCGGCGGTGCCCACGAGATCTCGATCGACGAGCTCGTGGCGTGCGACGCCTGCCAGGGGAGCGGCGCCCGGTCCGGCACCACCGCCATCCGCTGCCCCGAGTGCCAGGGCTCGGGTGAGCTGCGGCGGGTGCGCCAGTCCATCCTGGGTCAGGTGGTCACCGCCGTGCCCTGCGGGCGGTGCCAGGGCGTCGGCGAAGTCATCCCGACCCCGTGTGCCGAGTGCCGGGGGGAGGGTCGCAGGCTCGAGGCGCGCACGTTCAGCGTCGAGGTCCCGGCGGGGATCGACCACGGCAGCACGCTTCGGCTCACCGGCCGCGGCCCGGCCGGCCAGCGCGGCGGGCCGCCGGGTGACCTCTACGTGCATCTGGCCGTGCGTCCCGACGACCGTTTCGCCCGTGACGGCGCGGATCTGCACGCGGACCTCCATGTCTCGATGACCCAGGCCGCACTGGGCGCCGCCGTGCCGTTCGAGACGCTCGAGGGCGAGGAGACGCTCTCCGTCGCCGCCGGTACCCAGACCGGCCATGTCATCCGGCTGCGAGCCCGCGGCGTGCCCCACGTGCGTGGCCGTGGCCGGGGCGATCTGCACGTGCGCGTGGTCGTCGACACGCCGCACCCGCTGACCAAGGAGCAAGAGGAGCTGCTGCGCCGTCTCGCGGTCGAACGCGGCGAGGACGTGGCCCCCACGGGCGAGGGGATCATGTCGCGTCTGCGCTCCGCCTTCAGCTGAAGTGTCGCCCGCCGCGCGCCCCGGCGCCCGCCTCGGCGGCCCGGCCGCCGCCGGTGCCGTCGCCCTGGTGTTCGTCGACGACCTCGACGACCCGGTGCCCCGGCCCGACGACGCCCACCACTTGTTCCGGGTGCTGCGCCTGCGCCCCGGTGAGCTGGTGGTGGCGGCCGACGGCTCCGGCGGTTGGCGCACCACGGCGGTGCGCGCCGACGGCCGAGCGCTCGAGGTGCGCGGCCCGCAGGTCGCCGAGGCGGCCCCGGCCTCCCCGGTCGCGGTGGGGTTCGTGCCGGTGAAGGGCGAGCGGCCCGAGTCGGTCGTCCACAAGCTCACCGAGGCCGGGGTCGACCGCATCGTGGTCATGCGCTCGGCGCGGTCGGTGGTGCGCTGGGACGCCGAGCGGGCCGAGCCGGCCCTCGAGCGCCTCCGCCGCGTGGCCCGGGAGGCGGCTGCGCAATGCCGCCGGGCCCGCCTCCCCGAGGTGTCGGGCATCCTCGACCCCGGACAGCTGGCCGCCGAGCTTGCCGCCGGGCCCGGCCCCTCGGTCTTGCACCTGGCCGAGCCCGGCGCAGACCCGCCTGGCCCGGGCGTCACGGCCGTCGCCGTGGGTCCCGAAGGTGGGTGGGACCCCGCCGAGCTGGCCCTCGCCCCCGGCCGGGTGGGCCTGGGGACCACGATCCTCCGGGCCGAGACCGCGGCGGTGGGTGCGGGTGTCCTGCTCTGCGCCCTTCGTGACGGGGTGGTGGGGTCGGCGCCGGCGTGAGCGGCCGCCGGCGTGCGGGGGTGACAGGAGGGGTCAGCGTGGCACGGGGTGTCCCTTGTCAAAGATTCGACCTCGACGACCACCGCCGGGATGCTTGCAATCACCACGCTGAGTGAGCAAGACTGCAACGAGGGATGGTACGCTCACGCGCCGGAGAAGGCGGGCCTCCGGGCTGAGACCGGCTGCGAGCAGCTGCTGCAGAGCAGGGGGGTAGCCGGCGTGGACGGCGCCGGGTACGACGAGGATCGGACGGCAATGGTGAACCAGACGGTGTTGGCGGAAGAGGACGAGCAAGAAGAAGCAGCGCGGGCCGCCTACGCCCGGGCGGTCGGGTCCCGCCTGCGCGCCGTCCGCAAGCAGATGCGCCTCTCGCTGCAGGCGGTCGAGGCCATGTCCGACCAGGAGTTCAAGGCTTCGGTGCTCGGCGCCTACGAGCGGGGCGAGCGGGCCATCTCGGTGCCCCGGCTCCAGCGCCTGGCCAAGCTCTACGACGTCCCCGTCGACCAGCTGCTGCCCCAGGACGACGAGGCCGTCGCCCGCTGGGGGCAAGGCGAGCGCGAGGGCAACGGCCATGGCAACGGCGAGACGCCGACGCGCGCCCGGCGGGCCCCGCGTCCGTGGGACGGCAACGAAAAGGTCACGATCGACCTCACGAAGCTCAATTCCGTGAGCGGGCCCGAGCGCGACCTGCTGCGCCGGTTCCTCAGCATGATCCAGGTGCAGCGCCAGGATTTCAACGGGCGCATGATCACCATCCGCGCCGAGGACCTGCGGGCGATCGCATGCCTCTTCGGCGTCACCCCCGACGCCATGAGCCGCCGTCTCGACGAGCTCGGCCTGCGCGTCTCGATCTGATCGACCGGTCCGCGGCGCGCGCCCCGGCGCGGCGAACGGGTCCGGCGTGTGCGCGCCCGATGCGCGCGGCGCCGGTGCCCCGGCGCGCCGCAGGGTCGGCACCAGGGCACCAGATAGCATGACGGTGCACGGGATGGCCCGAGGGCGTCGTCGGGACCACGCGGAGGACCGGTGAGCGAGCGGATCCACTGGATGAGCACCAAGGAGGCCGCCGAGCACCTCGGCGTCACCCTCCGCAGCCTCTACCGGTTCATCGACGAGGGCGCGCTCCCGGCGTACAAGTTCGGCCGCGTGATCCGGCTCCAGGAGGCCGACGTGGAGCGCTTCATCGAGTCATGCCGGGTCGCCCCGGGCAGCCTCGAGCACCTCTACCCGGAGCTCAAGGGCTCGTCTGCGCCCGGTGCGGGTGCCGTGGGCGGGTCGTGACCCGATGAGCGAGGTCGGCGCCGACCCGGACTGCGTCTTCTGCGGGATCGTGGCCGGCAGCGTGCCGGCCGACGTGGTGCACCGCGGGGAGCACACCATCGCCTTCCGTGACCTGCACCCGCAGGCGCCGGTGCACGTGCTGGTGATCCCCCGCCGGCATGTCGAGAACGCCGCCACCGTGTCCCACGACGACGCCGTCCTGCTGGCCGAGATGCTGGTGGCGGCGCGCCGTGTGGCGGAGGCAGAGGGCATCGCCGAGCCGGGGTACCGCCTGGTCTTCAACGTCGGCGACGACGGCGGGAACACCGTGGGGCACCTGCACCTCCACGTCATCGGCGGCCGCCGCATGGGGTGGCCGCCGGGCTGACCAGCGGTGCCCGGTCGGGGCCGACCCCCTGGTACTCTCGACGGAGAACGCCAGTGTCGTCGACCCCGGTCAAGATCCTCGTGCCCGGCAACCACCTCATGGTGGGCCTGCTGGGCCAGCGGGACGAGCTGCTTCGGTTGATCGAGGACGCGTTCGGCGGGGCCCGGATCGTCGTGCGCGGCAACGAGATCACCGTCGACGGCGACGACGCCGAGCAGGTCGGGCGCCTGTTCGACGAGCTGGTCCTGCTGCTCGAGCAGGGCCAACCCCTCGACGCCGCCGACATCGGCCGCACCATCGCCATGGTGAAGGACGACGTGAGCCCGGCCGAGGTGCTCACGACCGAGGTGGCGCGCTCGACCCGCGGCCATTCGGTGCGCCCCAAGACGGCCGGCCAGAAGCGCTACACCGACGCCATCGCCGCCAGCGTGGTCACCTTCGGGATCGGGCCGGCGGGCACCGGCAAGTCGTACCTGGCCGTAGCGCTCGCCGTCCAGGCCCTCCAGGCCCGCGAGGTCGACCGCATCATCCTCACCCGGCCGGCCGTCGAGGCGGGGGAGCGGCTCGGCTTCCTCCCAGGCGACATCATGGCCAAGGTCGACCCCTACCTGCGCCCCCTCTACGACGCGCTCTACGACCTCCTCGGCCCCGACGGCGCCCAACGCCTGCTCGAGCGCGGGACGATCGAGGTCGCACCCCTCGCCTTCATGCGCGGCCGGACGCTGAACCGGAGCTTCATCATCCTCGACGAGGCCCAGAACACCTCCCCCGAGCAGATGAAGATGTTCCTGACGAGGATCGGCTTCCGTTCCAAGGTGGTGGTCACCGGGGACGTCACGCAGATCGACGTGCCCGGCGGGCGCTCGGGCCTGCCGGGCCTCGAGCGGGTGCTCGGCGACGTGCCTGGTGTCGCCTTCGTGCACCTCACGCAGGGGGACGTGGTGCGCGCCCGCATCGTCGCCGACATCGTCTCGGCCTACGAGCGCGCCGACGACGCGCCATGAGCGTCGACGTCTTCGTCGCCGACGAGCAGAACGAGCACGCAGTGGACGTGGCCCGCTGGTCGCGCCTGGCCCGGGACGTCCTCGACGCCCAGGGCGTGCGCGACGACCTGGAGGTCTCGGTGCTCTTCGTCGACGAGCCCACCATCGCGGAGCTCCACGAGCGCTTCCTCGGGAAGTCGGGGCCGACGGACGTGCTCGCCTTCCCCATCGACGAGGAGGCCGAGCGCGGCGGCCGCTCGCCCGACGAGGGCGGGACCGGTCCCGGTGGTGGCCTCCCCTCCGACGAGGACGACGTGCCCCTGATCCTGGGCGACGTGGTCGTCTGCCCGGCGGTGGCGGCCCGCAACGCGGGGGAGCACGCCGTGACGCTGGACGACGAGATCGCGCTGCTCGTCGTGCACGGCCTGCTGCACCTGCTCGGCATGGACCACCTCGTGGACGAGGACGCCGAGGCCATGGAACAGCGCGAGCGCGAGTTGCTGGCACGCTTCCACACCGGAGGTGACTGACCCCATGGTGCTCGCGCCCTGCCTGCTCGGCGCGGTCCAGGCCGTCGACTGGGTGCTGCTCGGCATCGTGGTCCTGCTCCTGGTGGCCGCGGCCGGCCTGGCCATGGCCGAGACGAGCCTGGTGCGCATGGGCCGCGCCAAGGCCAAGGCCCTGGAGGACGAAGGGCGACGGGGCTCGCACCGGCTGGTCCGCCTCGTGGAGCACCCCGAGCAGTTCCTCAACGTGGTGCTGCTCCTGGTCCTCGTGTGCCAGCTGCTGGTGGCCACCATCGTGGGCATCCTGGCCGAGCGGTTCTTCGGTGCCTGGGGCGTCGCCGCCGCCATCGTCTTCGAGATCGTGGTCATCTTCGTGCTGGCCGAGGCGCTGCCCAAGAACTGGGCGGTCCACAACCCCGAGCGCGCCGCGCTGTCGGCCGCCCCGGTGATCTCGGCCATCGTCGCCTTCCCCCCGCTGCGATTCATCGCCGGCGGGCTGATCGGGCTGGCCAACCGGCTGGTGGGGCCGAGGGGCCGTCAGCGCGCGGTCAGCGAGTCGGAGCTGCTGGCCATGGCGGACGTCGCCGTGGAGGAGGAGGTCATCGAGACCGAGGAGCGCGCCCTCATCCACTCCATCATCGAATTCGGCGACACGATCGTGCGCGAGGTGATGGTGCCACGTCCGGACATGCGCGCCGTCGAGGCCGACCTGACCGTTTCCCAGGCCCTCGGCGTGGCCATGGCGGCGGGCTACTCGCGCCTGCCCGCCTTCGACGGCAACGTCGACGACATCGTGGGGATCGCGTACGCCAAGGACCTCATCCGGGCCGAACGGGCCGGACGCGGTGGGGATACCGTGGCCGCGCACGTGCGCCCCGCACACTTCGTGCCCGAGACGAAGCGTGTCGCCAACCTCATGCGCGAGATGCAGGAGCGCAAGTACCACCAGGCGATCGTGGTCGACGAGTACGGGGGCACCGCCGGCCTGGTCACGTTGGAGGACCTCATCGAGGAGCTCGTGGGTGAGATCGTGGACGAGTACGACGTCGAGGAGTCCCCCATCGAGCGCCTGGGCGAGCACGAGTACTCCGTCTCCGCACGCCTGGCCCTCGACGAGCTCAGCGAGCTGATCGAGGCCGATCTGCCCGAAGGCAGCTGGGACACGGTGGGCGGGCTCCTCATCAACGTGCTCGGCCACGTGCCGGGGGAGGGGGAGGCGGCCGAGGTCGACGGGGTCCGCCTCGTCGCCGAGCGGGTCACCGGCAACCGGATCGGCCGCGTTCGGATCACGTCGTCCGAGCCCGCGGCGCCGGCCGCCGGGGACCAGGAGGCCGGGGTCGCGCGCGAGCGATGAGCCGGGCCGACGCCTTCCACTCGGGCTTCGTCACCGTGATCGGCCGGCCCAACGTGGGCAAGTCGACGCTGGTGAACCGGATCCTCGGGACCAAGGTCACGATCACGTCACCCCGCCCGAACACCACTCGGCGGACGGTCCGCGGCGTGCTCCACCGCCCCGGCGCGCAGGCCGTCTTCGTCGACACGCCCGGCCTGCACCGGCCCAAGACCGCCCTCGGGCACCGGCTGAACGACAGCGTGGCCGACGCGCTCGATGACGTGGACGTGGTCGTGCCCGTCATCGACGCCACCGCGCCGGTCGGCCCCGGTGACCGCCTGGTGCTCGAGCGCGCCGCGGCGGCCGGCCCCGGACGTGTGGTCGTGGCCGTCAACAAGGTCGACGCGGCCCGCGAGGAACAGGTGCTGGCCCAGCTGGCCAAGGCGCACGAGGTGCTCGGCCGGGCGGGCGAGGGAGCGGAGGCCGAGCTCTTCCCCGTCTCCGCGCAGACCGGCCGCGGGGTCGACGCGCTGGTGGCGGAGGTCCTGGCGCGGCTGCCGGAGGGACCGCCCTACTTCCCCGAGGACATGCACAGCGACGTGCCCGAGACCTTCTGGGTGGCGGAGCTGGTGCGCGAGCAGCTTCTCGTCCACCTGCGCGACGAGCTTCCCCACGCCCTGGCGTGCCTGGTCACCGAGTGGGAGTGGCCCCGCATCCGCGTCGAGATCATCGTCGAGCGCGAGTCGCAGAAGGGCATGGTCATCGGCCATCACGGCGAGCGCCTCAGGCAGGTGGGCACCGCGGTGCGCGCCCAGCTCCCGCCGGGTGCCTACCTCGAGCTCCACGTCCGGGTGGCCAAGCACTGGCAGCAGCGGCCGGACGAGGTCGAGCGCCTCGGCTATTGACCGCCGCGGCTACCGGTCGCGCAGGCGCTCGAGGAACGCCGCCGCCTCCCCCGCGTCGGTGGTGAGCCGCATCGGCGGAAGGGCGGCGAGCAAGGTGCGGCGATAGCCCGCGGTCGCCAGGCGCCGGTCGAGCACCGCCACCACGCCGGTGTCCGTGACCGAGCGGATGAGGCGCCCGGCGCCCTGCGCGAGCAGCGTCGCGGCGCGGGGGAGGTCGATGGTGCGGAACGCGCCCTCTCCGGCGCGCTGCCGTCTGGCGTCGAGGAGGGGGTCGTCGGGGCGTGGGAAGGGGATCCGGTCGATGGCGACGAGGCTGAGTGTGGCGCCCGGCACGTCGATGCCCTGCCAGAACGACATGGTGGCGAAGAGGCACGCCGCGTCCTGCGCCGCGAACGCCTCTACCAGCCGGGCCTTGGGCAGGTCGTTTTGCGCCAGCACCGGGAACCCGACCGTCGGGCGCAAGGCGTCGACCGCGTCGCGCATCGCCCGCCAGCTGGTGAACAGGGCGAGGGTGCGGCCGCCCGCCGCCGCGATGAGCCGCGCCAGCTCGGCATGGATGGCGAGCTCTGCGCCCGGTGCGCGGCGGTCCGGGAGTGCGGTGGCGCAGTAGAGCAGCGCGTTGCGCTCGTAGGGGAACGGGCTGCCGACGTCGATGCGCTCGGTCTCGTCGGGCAGGCCGAGGCTCGCCTCGACCAGCGGGGGCACCGTGGCGGATGTGAGCACGCCGACCACCCTCGGCCACAGACGCTCGCCCAGCACGGGGCCGACCTCGACGGGCGCCAGGCGCAGTGTCACGGTGCGCCCGCCGGGCCCCGACGCCTCCACCCAGGCGACCCGCTCGGTGTCGATGGCGGCGAGGGCATGGAGGTCGTCCGTCAGGTGCCCGGCGGCCTGGAGCACCCGGCTTCGACGCGCGTCGTCGGCCGTCCCCTGTTCGGCGCGGCGCAGGTCCTGTACCAGCGCGTCGACGCGCCCTTGGCCCAGTGCCAGCAGGGCGGCCAGCTCTCCGTCGGCGGGCTCCGGCTGGCGGCCGACACGGTGGCTGCCCGCGTCCGTCTCGTGCGTGGTCAGCACCCGCCGGCCTGCCGCGGACTGCAGCAGCCGCTGGAGACGGTCCGCGACGTCGGCGAGCCCCTCGGCCACGCCGGCTTCGGACGCGCCGAGCACGGGGCGTGCCTGGAGGGCGAGCGCGCGGAAGCGCCCCGGGGTGACCTCGATGCCCAAGCCCGCCGTCATCACGTCCTCGACCTCGTGCGCCTCGTCGAACACGACGACGTCGTGCTCGGGCAGCACTGCCCCGTCGCTGGCCACGTGCGTGGCGTAGAGGTGGGTGTTCACCACGACCACGTCCGCCTCACCGGCCCGGGCGCGCGCCGCTTCGGCGAAGCAGGTCGCCCCGGCGGGGCACCGGAAGGCGCCGGGGCACTCGCGTGCGGTGACCGACACCATGGACCACGCTCGGGCCTCGGGCTCGAAGTCGAGATCGCCCCGGTCGCCGGTGTCGCTCACGTCCGCCCACGCCACCAGGCGCCGCACCTGGTCGACGAGGCCCGCCGGCGCCATCGCCCGCTCGGGGTCGCCCCCGTCCACGTCCCGATCGGGGTCGCCCAGCACCGGGTCGCCCAGCACCGGGTCGCCGAGGGCGCTGAACAGCCGGCGCGCCCCGCCCGGCTCCACACCCGCGGCCGGGGGTGCCGGCCGCCGACGTCCCGGAACATGCTCGTCCGGCGACGAGGCATCGGGAGCGGGCGTGACCCGGCCCGCGATCTCGGCGACGCGCTGGCGGCAGATGTAGTTCGTCCGGCCCTTGAGGAGCGCGAAGGTGAAGGGCACGTCGTCGCCCAGCTGTGCCTGCAGGAACGGCAGGTCCTTCGTCGCCAGCTGGTCCTGCAGCGCCTTGGTGGCGGTGGCCACGACGACCCGCCGGCCCGAGGAGACGGCCGGGAGGAGGTACGCCAACGACTTGCCCGTTCCCGTCCCCGCCTGCACGACCAGATGGCGACCTTCGCCGATGGCACGCGCCACGACCTGTGCCATGTGCAGCTGTCCCGGTCGGTCCTCGCCACCGCCGGGCAACGCGCCCGCCACGACGGCGAGGGTCGTGGCGATGTCGTCCCGGCTCGGCACCGTAGGCACGTTACCGGCGGTGACGCCCTGGTCGTGGCCCGCCCCGGGGCGATCCGCTACCCTGTCCCGCAGCGTTCGGTTGAGTCACGCAGGCCGTGCGCCGTTGTCGGTTGACAAATCTGTCTCCGCAAGTCATTGGTGCGTGGAGAGAGAGGCAAACGGCAATGGCCGAAGGCACGGTGAAGTGGTTCAACTCGACGAAGGGCTACGGGTTCTTGACACCCGATGACGGGACGCCCGACGTCTTCGTCCACTTCTCTGCGATCGAAGGCAGCGGATACCGCGAGCTCTTCGAGGGTCAGCGGGTCGAGTTCGAGTCGTCCCAGGGCCAGAAGGGCCCCCAGGCGACGAAGGTCCGCACGATCTAGCACGTATCGGGCAACACGTAGCGGCGGCCCGGGGTGGTGTTGCGCCCCGGGCCGCGGCGCGCTCGGGCCGCAACCGTGCCCCGGCCGCAACCGTGCCCCGGCTGCAACCGTGCCCGGCCGCAACCGTGTGCCGGCCGCCCGGCGGTAGCGTCGCGTCGTGGTGACCGACGAGACCCACGCGATCCCCGCCGGCATCGACCTGGGACGGGTCCCGGCGCACGTGGCCTGCGTCATGGACGGCAACGGCCGCTGGGCGAGCCAGCGGGGCCTCCCCCGCACCGAGGGGCATGCCGCGGGGGAGGAGGCGCTGCTCGACACGGTCAACGGCGCCCTCGAGCTCGGCGTGCAGTGGCTCACCATGTTCGCGTTCTCCACGGAGAACTGGCGCCGGCCCCCCGACGAGGTGCGCTACCTGATGGGGTTCAACGAGTCCCTGCTCATGCGCCGACGCGACGAGCTCAACGACAAGGGCGTACGCATCCGCTTCGCCGGACGGCGTGACTGGCGTGTGCCGAGGCGGGTCCTGCGACGCATGGACGAGTCGATCGACCTCACGCGCCGCAATCGGCGCATGACGCTCACCATGGCGTTCAACTACGGAGGACGCGCCGAGATCGTCGACGCCGTGCGGGCGTTGGTCGCCGAGGGCGTGTCCGCCGCCAAGGTCGACGAGCGCGCCATCCGGTCCCATCTGTACTTCCCGGACCAGCCCGATCCCGACCTCGTCATCCGCACGTCGGGGGAGTACCGGATCTCGAACTTCCTCTTGTGGCAGCTGGCCTACTCGGAGCTCGTGTTCACCGACACGCTGTGGCCCGACTTCCGCCGCCGCCACCTCTTCGACGCCGTGGCCGAGTACCAGCGCCGCGAGCGCCGCTACGGCGGGGTCCGGGGATGAAGGCCGCGGCGTGGGTCCTTGCGCTCCTCGCCCTGGCCGGGCTGATCGTCCTGTCGGTCGCCGGGCTGTCCGGCGCCCTGGCCATCCTCCTCACAGCGGTGGTGCTGGTGGCCATGGTGGCGCTCGGCAGCCTGCTGGGCGGGCGCAAGACCCCCGACCGCGCCCCCAAGGCCCTGCCCGGCCCGGGTGCCCCCACGCCGGGGGACACCGACACCCGGGACGAGGGGGCGGGGAAGCCGACGCCGTGAGCCTCTACCGGGACGAAGGGGTCGTCCTGCGCACGATGCGGCTCGGCGAGGCCGACCGGATCGTCACCGTGATGACCAAGGGCCAGGGCAAGGTCCGCGCCGTGGCCAAGGGGGTGCGCCGCACCACCTCGAAGTTCGGGGCGCGCCTCGAGCCGCTGAGCCACGTGGCGCTGCTGTGCTGGCAGGGGCGCGAGCTCGACATCGTGAACCAGGCCGAGGTCATCGACGCCTTCCGGGCGGTGCGCGAAGACCTCGATCGCGTCGCCAAGGGCTTCACCCTGCTCGAGGTCGTCGACCAGCTGTCACCGGAGCGCCACGGCGCCCCGCGCCTCTACGACATGCTGGTCGGCGCGCTGCGGGCGCTCGCCGAGGCGGACGCGGCGTTGCTCGTGCCGTCCTTCTTGCTCAAGGCCCTCGCCCTCGACGGTTCGGCACCGGTGGTGGACCGCTGCGTGAACTGCGGGGCGACCGAGGACCTCGTCGCCTTCGACCTGGTCGAAGGCGGGGTGCTCTGCCGCACCTGCCGTCGCGGCCGCTCGGTGTCGCCGGGCGCCATCGAGGTGCTGCGACTGGTCCTCGGCGGAGGGCTGGCCGAGGCGCTGCGCCTGCCGCACGACGCGCTGGCCGACGAGGTGAGCGCGCTGGCGACCGAGGCGATGGAGGTCCACCTCGACCGGCGGCTGCGGAGCGTCCACGCGTCGCCCACCATGTAGGGGTCGATGGCCGGCGTCTACCTGCACATCCCGTTCTGCGCACGACGGTGCGACTACTGCGCGTTCGCGACGTGGACCGACCGCGACCACCTGGTCGAGGCCTACGCGGCCGCCTGCCGCCAGGAGCTGGCGCGGGCCGGGCTGGCGCCGGTCTCCAGCGTCTACGTCGGGGGCGGGACACCGTCGCGGATGGCGCCCGGGCTGCTGACGGCCATCCTGGCCGACGTCCCGCGCGCACCGGGGGCGGAGGTAACCGTCGAGTGCAACCCCGAGGACGCCTCGGCGGCCCGCTTCGACGCCTGGCGCGATGCCGGCGTGACCCGGGTGTCGTTCGGGGTCCAGTCCATGGTGCCGCACGTGCTCGGGGGCCTGGGCCGCCGCCACGACCCGGCGGCGGTGCGTGCCGCCCTGACGCTGGCCGGCGACGCCGGGCTGCACGAGACGAGCGTGGACCTCATCTTCGGTGGTGCGGGCGAGTCCGACGAGGACTGGCGGGCCTCGCTGGAGGCCGTCTTGGGCTTGCCCGGCCCACCGCCGCACATCAGCGCCTATGCGCTCACGGTCGAGCCGGGGACGCCCCTGGCCCGGGACCCGGCACGCCACCCCGACGACGACACGCTGGCCCGCCGCTACGAGATCGCCGAGGCCGTGCTGGCCGACGCCGGCTACCGCTGGTACGAGGTGTCCAACTGGGCCCGACCCGGCCACGAGTGTCGGCACAACCGCCTGTACTGGTCCCAGGGCGACTACCGCGGCGTGGGCTGTGCGGCCCACTCGCACGAGGCGGGGCGCCGGTGGTGGAACGTCCGCACCCCCGAGCGCTACATCGAGGCGCTGCGCGCCGGCCGCTCGCCGGTGGCGGGCGAGGAGCGGCTGTCCGACGAACAGCGGGCCTTCGAGGCCCTGGCCCTCTCGCTGCGGACGGCGGCGGGCGTTCCCGACGCCGCGCTGGCCGACGACCCCGCACTCGAGGGGCTCGTCCAGCGCGCGGGGGGACGGGCGGTGCTGACCGTGCGAGGGCGGCTCCTGGCGAACGAGGTCACCGCCCGTCTGCGCGCGGCGGGCGGGGCCCGCTCGCCTATCCTGCCCGCCATGACGCAGGCGCCGGCATGACCGAGGAGGCCCCTTCGCGAGCCCAGGCGGCCGACGAGGACGTGATGGAGCACGTCGTGAACCTCTGCAAGCGCCGCGGCTTCATCTTCCCCTCGGCCGAGATCTACGGGGGCTTCCGGTCGACCTACGACTACGGGCCGCTCGGCGTCCTCATGCTGCGCGCCGTGAAGCACCAGTGGTGGCGCGCCATGGTGCAGCTGCGCGACGACGTGGTCGGCATCGACGCCGCCATCCTCTCGAGCCCGAAGATCTGGGAGGCCTCGGGGCACCTGGCCAACTTCACGGACCCCCTCGTCGACTGCCGGAACTGCCACGAGCGCTGGCGGGCCGACAAGATCGACGGCACCTGCCCCAACTGCGGGTCGGCGGACCTGACCGAGCCCCGCGCCTTCAACCTGATGTTCAAGACCTACGCGGGCCCCGTGGAGGAGGACGCCACGGTGGCCTACCTTCGGCCCGAAACGGCGCAGGGAATGTTCGTGAACTTCCTGCAGGTGCTCCAGACGACGCGCAAGAAGCCCCCCTTCGGCATCGCCCAGGTGGGCAAGTCCTTCCGCAACGAGATCACGCCGCAGAACTTCGTGTTCCGGACGCGTGAGTTCGAGCAGATGGAGATGGAGTACTTCGTCCCGCCCGACGAGGCCGACAAGTGGTTCCAGTACTGGCAGGGCGAGCGCATGGGGTGGTACCTCGGCCTGGGCATCCCCGAGGACCGCCTGCGCCTGCGCCACCACGACCGCGGCGAGCTGTCGCACTACTCCGCGGGCACCTCGGACGTCGAGTTCCTCTTCCCCTGGGGCTGGGACGAGCTCGAGGGGATCGCCAACCGGACCGACTACGACCTCAAGGCGCACGCCGCGCACTCGGGGGAGAAGCTCGAGTACTTCGACCAGGCCACCGGCGAGCGCTACGTCCCCTACGTCATCGAGCCGGCCGCCGGCGCCACGAGGACCATGATGGCCTTCCTCATCGCGGCGTACGACGAGGACGAGGTGGGCGGCGAGAAGCGCGTGGTGCTGCGGCTCGACCCACGTCTGGCCCCCTACCAGGTGGCGGTGCTCCCGCTGTCGAAGAACGACACGCTCGTCCCGCTGTCGCGCGAGGTCCTGGGACTGCTCCAGCCCCATTGGTCGGTCGACTTCGACGTGACCCAGTCGATCGGGCGTCGCTACCGGCGCCAGGACGAGGTGGGCACGCCCTTGTGCGTGACCGTCGACTTCGACTCCGTCGACGACCGGGCCGTGACCGTGCGCGACCGGGACTCGACCGAGCAGGTCCGGGTACCCATCGACGCCCTCGTCGACACGCTGCGCGACCGCCTGCCGCGCTGATCCCGCCGCGGCCGCGTCGGGGCGCACCGGCGGCGTCCCGGGGCCGCACCGGCGGCGTCCCGGGCGGAAAGGCACCGTGGCCGGGGCCGATAGGCTCGAGGGGTCCGCCTGCCCGCTGGGAGACCCCATGCCGTTCGTCTACGACTTCGACCATTCGCACCCCCGGCCCCCGATGGAGCTCAAGGACCTCCTCGGCGGCAAGGGCGCCAACCTGGCCGAGATGACGTCGGTGCTCGGGTTGCCCGTGCCCCACGGCTTCACCATCTCCACCGACGCCTGCCGGGCCTACATGGACGGCGGCTGGCCGGCAGGGCTCGACGGCGAGGTGGCCAAGGCCCGTACGCGGCTCGAGAAGCAGATGGGAAAGCAGTTGGGGGACCCCGGCGACCCTCTGCTGGTGAGCGTTCGCTCGGGGGCGAAGTTCTCCATGCCCGGGATGATGGACACCGTCCTCAATCTCGGCCTCAACGACGAGTCGGTCGAGGGCCTGGCAAAGCAGACCGACGACGAGCGCTTCGCCTTCGACTCGTACCGGCGGTTCGTCTCCATGTACGGGCGCATCGTGCTCGGCATCCCCGGCGAGGAGTTCGACACCCTGCTCGAGGCGGCCAAGGAGCTGGCGGGCACCACCAGCGACGCCGGCATCCCCGTCGAGCTGCTGCGCTACCTGGTCGACTCCTACAAGCTGATCGTCGAGCGCCACACCCGCACCCCGTTCCCGCAGGCACCCGCGGCGCAGCTGCGCGGGGCCATCGAGGCCGTGTTCAAGTCCTGGAACGGTCCCCGGGCGATCGCCTATCGGGACCACGAGGGCATCCCCCACGACCTCGGCACCGCGGTGAACGTCCAGGCCATGGTGTTCGGCAACCGCGACGACAACTCCGGCACGGGCGTGGGCTTCACCCGAGACCCGGCGACGGGTGCCAAGGGGGAGTACGGCGACTTCCTCGTCAACGCCCAGGGCGAGGACGTCGTGGCCGGGATCCGCAACACCGAGCCGCTCTCCGCGTTGAAGAAGCGCTTTCCCAAGATCCACGCCGAGCTGGTCACGATCTTCGACCGTCTCGAGCGCCACTACCGGGACATGTGCGACACGGAGTTCACCATCGAGCAGGGCAAGCTCTGGATGCTCCAGACCCGTGTCGGCAAGCGCACGGGCCGCGCCGCGCTGCGCATGGCGGTCGACATGACGACCGACCCGGCCATCCGGCTCACCCGGGCGGAGGCCGTCCGGCGCGTGAGCGCGGATCACCTCGAGCAGGTGCTGCACCCGCACTTCGCCGGCGAGGACCATGTCGCGCTGACCAAGGGCCTCGGCGCGTCGCCGGGCGCGGCCGTGGGCCGCGTCTATTTCACCGCGGACGACGCGGCCGCGGCCGCGGACACGGGGGAACGCGTCATCCTCGTGCGCAACGAGACGTCGCCCGAGGACGTGCACGGCATGCTCGCCTCGCAGGGCATCCTCACCGCGCGCGGCGGGCTGGTGTCGCACGCGGCGGTGGTGGCCCGCGGCTGGGGCAAGCCGGCCGTCGTGGGCGCGGACAGGATCCGTATCGAGGGCAGGAGCTTCAAGGTGGACGGCACGGTCGTGGTGGAGGGCGACTTGCTCTCGATCGACGGCACTGAGGGTGTCGTCGTCCTCGGCGAGGTCCCGCTCACCGCGGCCGACCCGCCCGCCGAGTTCGACGTGGTGCTCGACTGGGCCGACGACATCCGGGCGGGGCACCTCGGCGTGCGGGCCAACGCCGACAACGGGCCCGACGCGGCCAACGCCCGGCGCCTCGGGGCCGAGGGGATCGGCCTGTGCCGCACGGAGCACATGTTCCTGGCCGAGGACCGCCTGCCCATCGTCCGGCGCATGATCCTGGCCCTCCGGGAGGACGAGGAGGACGCCGCCCTGGAGGAGCTGCGGGAGGCACAGCGGGCCGACTTCCTCGAGATCCTCGAGGCCATGGACGGGCTGCCGGTCACCATCCGGCTCCTGGACCCCCCTCTCCACGAGTTCCTGCCGCAGACAACGGAGCTCGCCATCAGGGAGGCGACGGTCGGGCTGAGCGAGGAGGAGCGCGCCCTGTACGAGGCGGCCAAGCTCTGGCACGAGTTCAACCCCATGCTCGGCACCCGCGGCGTGCGCCTCGGCGTCATCAAACCCGGTCTCTACTCGATGCAGGTGCGCGCCCTCATGGAGGCGGCGGTCGCACGGGTGTCGGCGGGCGGTCGTCCCGTGATCGAGATCATGATCCCCCTCACCGTCACCCGCGAGGAGCTGGCCCTGGCCCGCTCGTGGGTCGAGGACGCGGTGGAGCAGGCCCTGGCCGTCGCCGATGCTCTGGCCCGCACGGCCAAGGGTTCCAAGGACAGGAACGGGGCGAAGGCGCGGACCGCCCGGGGCGCGCGCAGCTCGTTGCAGGTGTTGATCGGCACCATGATCGAGACGCCCCGCGCCGCGTTGCGGGCCGACGAGATCGCCGAGGTGGCCGAGTTCTTCTCCTTCGGCACCAACGATCTGACCCAGATGACGTTCGGCTTCAGCCGCGACGACGTCGAGGGGCGGATGATGTCCACGTACCTGGACAAGGGGCTGCTCAAGCGCAACCCCTTCGAGACCGTTGACGCCGAGGGCGTGGGCGAGCTCGTGCGTGACGGGGTCAGCCGAGGCCGGGCGACCCGACCGGGCCTCAAGATCGGCGTGTGCGGCGAGCACGGCGGCGACCCCGAGTCGATCGCCGTCTTCGCCGCCGCGGGCCTCGACTACGTGAGCTGCTCGCCCTTCCGCGTCCCGATCGCCCGGTTGGCGGCGGCGCAGGCGGTCCTCGACGCGGGACACACGGTGGCCGCCGCCAAGACGAGGGTCGGCAAGACCGGTGCCGCCAGGAAGGCCACCGCCGGGCCGGCCACCGCCAGGAAGGCCACCGCCAGGAAGGCCACCGCCAGGAGGACGCCGGGCGCCGCCGCCAGCTCCAAGAAGGCCGGGGCCCGAAAGCGCTGACCCGCGCCGGCCGTCACGCCGGCGCGGTACCGTCCGTGGCGTGGCCATCGCGGAGGAGGACGTCGCACGCGTCGTGGCGGCGACGGACCTGGTCGCCCTGATCGGCGAGCACCTGGCGCTCAAGCGCCAGGGGGTGCGCTTCGTCGGGCTGTGCCCGTTCCACCAGGAGAAGACACCCTCGTTCTCGGTGAGCCTCGACAAGGGGCTCTACTACTGCTTCGGGTGCCAGCGCTCGGGCGACGCCATCAGCTTCCTGCGCGAGATCGAGCACATCGACTTCGTCGAGGCCGTCCAGCGGCTCGCGGAGCGGGCGGGGATCACCATCGCCGCGGACGCCGCGGAGTCGGTGGAGCGCAAGCGCCGTGCGCCCCTGTACGAGGCGCTGGAACGAGCGGTGGAGTTCTACCACCAGCGGCTGCTCGGCTCGCCCGACGCGGGGCGGGCGCGCGACTACCTGCGCTCGCGCGGCTACGACGGCGAGGTCGTGCGCAGTTTCCGCCTCGGATGGGCGCCCGACGACTGGGACGCCCTGTCCAAGCACCTCAAGGTCCCCGACCGCGTCCTCGAGGACGCGGGGCTCGGGTTCGTGAACCGCCGCGGCCGCCAACAGGACAGCTTCCGCGCCCGGGTCGTCTTCCCCATCTTCGACCCATCGGGGCGCCCCGTGGCCCTCGGCGGGCGGATCCTCCCGCCGGCGCCGGGTGCGCCCACCGGCGCGGATGCAGGCCCCAAGTACAAGAACTCGCCCGAGGGCCCGGTCTACGCCAAGCGGCGCACCCTCTACGGGCTCAACTGGGCGAAGAAGGACATCGTGGCGCGCGGCGAGGTGATCGTGTGCGAGGGCTACACCGACGTCATCGCGTTCTTCCAGGCCGGCCTGCCGTGCGCGGTGGCCACCTGTGGCACCGCCCTCGGTGAGGAGCACTTCCGGCTGCTGCGCAACTTCGCCAAGCGCATCGTGCTCGCCTACGACGCGGACGCCGCCGGCCAGGCGGGAGCCAGCCGCGTCTACGAATGGGAGCGCCGGCACGAGGTGGACCTGGCCGTCGCCGCGTTGCCGCCCGGCGCGGATCCCGCGGACCTGGTGCGGCGCGACCCGGGCCAGCTACGGGCCGCGGTGGCCGACGCGAGGCCGTTCCTGCGCTTTCGCGTCGAGCGGGTGCTCGACGGCGCGGACCTCGCCAGTGCTGAGGGCCGGGCCAAGGCGGCCGAGGCCGCCATGCGGTCGATCGCGGAGCATCCCAACGACCTCGTGCGCGACCAGTACCTGATGTTCGTCGCCGACCGCTGCCGCCTCGACGCGGCGACGCTGCGGCCGATGCTCGAGCGCTTCGTCCGCCAGGGCGCACCCGCCCCGCCGTCCGCGGGCCGGCGAACCGGCACGGGCGCCGGCGAGCACGCCGGCGACGAGTCGCCCGGGCGCGCCGGGGGTCCCGTGGACGACGGGGAGCGGGCGGGGGCCGGTCGGCCGGGGCCGACGGTGCGGGCCGGCGGCGAGGCGTCGCGCTCGGGGCTCGAGGCCCTGCGCCTGGCCGTGCACCGCCCGGGGACCGTCGCCGATCGCCTCGAGCCCGTGCTCTTCGACGATCCCGTCCAGCGTGCTGCGTTCTGTGCCCTGGTGGACCACGACGACCTGTACGAGGCCGTCGAGGAGGCCGAGCGCCACGACCCCGAGGTTTCGCGACTCTTGCGACGGGTCACCGTTGAGGAACCGGCCGGGGATGCCGATGACGTCTTCGTGATCCTCGTCCGGAACGCGACCCGTCGCGCCCTGAGCGACATCGAGGCGCAGGCCCGGATCGACCCGGCCGGGCTCCGGGAGCTCGCCCCCGTGGCCGCCACGGTACGGCACGACCTCGAAGAACTCGACGAACCGACCCGCGCCGTCGCTGCCGCGGACCGGTTGCTAGCCTGGCTCGTCGGAAGGGGCGAGGAGAGTCGATGAACGAAGTCCACCCGCCGGCAGGTTCGCTGCGACCCGTTCCAGAGGGGATCGCCGACGACGGGTTCGATCAGCTGCTGGAGGTCGGTCGCCTGCGCGGGTACCTGACGCAGGACGATCTCATTCTCGTCCTGCAGTCCGTGGAGCTGACCCACGACGTCATCGAGGACGTGGTGGCACGCGTGCGCGCCGAGGGCATCGAGTACATCGATCGTGAACGCGACACCGCCGCGCCGGTGGCACTCGTCGAGGCGGTCGCCGAAGCGGTGGTCGAAGCCTTCCCCACGTCCCTCGTCGCAGACGAGGGCGCACCGCCACCGTCCCCCGGCGAGGCGGGGCCCGCGCCCGAGGCCGGCCAGGACGAGGCGAACGGCGAGGGGCGGGCCCGCCGGCGTCCCTTCACCCGCGAGCCCGTCGACGAGGTCATGGAGCGCCAGACGCCCCGGCCCGGGCGAGGGCGCATCGCCGCCTACGCGTCGGGCGACCACGGCGGCGGGGCGGCGGCGGACCCCGTCCACACCTATCTCAAGGAGATCGGCAAGGTCCCCCTCCTCACCGGGGAGCTCGAGGTCGAGCTGGCCAAGCGGATCGAGGCCGGCAACGAGGCCGCGGAGGAGCTCGCCGGTCGCGAGGGCGGCAACCGCCAGGCGATGGCCTCGGGGGACCGGGCCCGCCTGCGCAGCGCGGTCCGCCGGGGCCAGCAGGCGAAGGAGGCGCTCATCGAGGCCAACCTCCGCCTGGTCGTCTCCATCGCCAAGCGCTACCGCAACCGGGGCCTCGCCTTCCTCGACCTGATCCAGGAGGGCAACCTCGGCCTCATGCGGGCGGTCGAGAAGTTCGACTACACCAAGGGCTTCAAGTTCTCGACCTACGCGACGTGGTGGATCCGCCAGGCCATCACCCGTGCCCTGGCCGACCAGGGACGCACCATCCGCATCCCCGTCCACATGGTGGAGACCATCAACAAGGTGGTCCGGGTGCAGCGTCAGCTCCTCCAGGAGCTCGGCCGCGAGCCGACCGTGGAGGAGATCGCGGGTCGCGTCGAGTTCCCCATCGAGCGTGTCCGCGAGATCCAGCGCATCAACCAGGACACGGTCTCGCTCGAGCAGCCGATGGGCGACGAGGAGGACTTCAGCCTGTCGGACCTCATCGAGGACCAGGGCGCGGAGGTCCCCGACGATGCCGCCACCCGCTCCATGCTCCACGAGGCGGTGCGGGACGCGCTGGCCACACTGCCCAAGCGCGAGCGGGAGGTCATGGAGCTGCGCTTCGGGCTCGACGACGGGCGGGTGCGGACCCTCGAGGAGGTGGGGAAGGCCTTCGGCGTGACCCGGGAGCGGATCCGCCAGATCGAGGCGAAGACCCTCGCCAAGCTGCGCCACCCCAACGCCGCGCAGCCCCTGCGGGACTTCCTCGACGAGACCTAGGAGCGCCCGGGCCGCCGCCGGCCCGCTGCTATCGTCGGCAGGCCGTCTTCCGACGCGTTCCGGGGTAGCTCAATCGGCAGAGCAAGCGGCTGTTAACCGCTAGGTTGAGAGTTCGAGTCTCTCCCCCGGAGCAGGGCCCGCCGGTGGGCCGCAGCACCGGGTCCGACCGCGCCACGGCGGGGAGCCGTGCACGGGGCCGTAGCTCAGTGGTCAGAGCAGGGGACTCATAATCCCTGGGTCGGAGGTTCGATCCCTCCCGGCCCCACCGAGGTCGCCAACCGCAGGCACGAAGCAGGGGAACGGCGTGGACATCGAGGAGTTCTACGAGGCGGACGAACGGCGCCGCCGCTCGGAGGAGATCGAGTTCGGCACCGACTGGGCCGACGCCCATGGGGCGCGCTACGAGCTGTCGTGGGTCGCCGACACGGGCGAGCTCTACGTGATGCGCGAGCCGCTCGTGCCCATGGCCGAGGACCCCTTCGGCGACGTGTTCACCTCGTCGGTCCCCACCGACCAGCTGAGCGTGGCCGTGGTGGGGTGGATCGCCGATCGCGACCAGGTGGAGGACGTCCTCACGGGCTGGCAGGACGCGATGCGAGCGCCCAACGGCATCGGATGGCTGGCCGACCGCCTGCGTGAGCGCGCCGTGCCCCGCACCGCGCCCGCCGGCTGACGGACCATACTGAGCCCATGGCACCTCCTCGGCGGGACTCACTGCTGTTCCTCGGTGCGCTGACCGTCCTGGCGGTCGGGGCCATCGCGCTGTCGCTGGCCACCGCGCCGCCGGCGGCCGAGCAGCAGCTGCGCGTCGGCGCGGGGGCGACCACCGGTGTGGGCAGCTTCGTCATGGACCTGACCAACACCGTGACGACCAAGGGCGTGGGCCGAAACCAGGTGCAGCAGTCGACCGTCCACTTCGTCTACCAGTCGCCGGACCGCCTCGACGAGACGCTGATCAACTCGGCCGGCCAGAAGGTCGAGCTCCTGGTGGTGGGGAACGAGCGCTTCGAGCGCACCAACGGGCGCTGGGTGCAGCTCCCGGCCGGCGCCAACGGCCCGGTCAGCACCGGCGAGGCCGCCGTGAACGACGTCGTGCTCGTCCCCGCCACGGCGGCGACCTTGGGCACGCCGGTGGTGCGCTACGGCCAGACGTCGTCGTCGCGGTACTCCTATGACCTCGACCCGCAGGCGCTCGCCACCGTCTACCGCGTGCTCTTCGGCGTCAACGGCAACGTCATCTCCTCGCACCACTTCGGCGCCACCATCGACAAGGAGTACATGGTGGCGCAGTCGTTCGTGGCCAGTGCGGGGAACCAGACCGACGCCATCACCATCCGGTACTCCCAGCTCGGGACGGCACCGGCCGTGGAGCCGCCGCCCCCGTCGGCCCTGCGTGTCAGCGGCTAGCATCTGGTGCCGGAACAGGTTCTATCCGGAGGAGGGGGCGTGAAGGCCTACGACCGACTGTTCATCGGCGGCGAGTGGGTGGCCTCGACGGGCACCGGCACGATCGACGTCATCAACCCGACCACCGAGGAGGTGGCCGGCACGGTCCCCGACACCACCGAGGCGGACATGGACAAGGCCGTGGCGGCGGCCCGCGAGGCCTTCGACCACGGGCCCTGGCCGCGCATGACGCCGGTCGAGCGCGCCGCCATCATCACCAAGGTCTCGGACGCCATCAAGGGCGAGATGCAGGAGATGGCGGAGCTGGTGGCCACGGAGATGGGCTCGCCGGTCACCTGGGGGACCATGGGCCAGGTCCTGGCCCCCACGATGATCTTCGACTACTACGCCGGCCTGGCTGCCACCTACCCGTTCGACGACGTGCGCCAGGGCCTCCTGGGCCAGGTGCTCGTGGCGAGCGAGCCCGTCGGCGTCGTCGCCGCCATCACGCCCTGGAACGTCCCGCTGTTCCTGGCCGCGGCCAAGCTCGCGCCCGCGCTGGTGGCCGGGTGCGCGGTGGTGTTCAAACCCGCACCCGAGACCCCGCTCGACGGGTTGCGGCTGGCCGAGCTCTTCGAAGCGGCCGGCCTGCCCAAGGGCGTGCTGAGCGTCGTGCCCGCCGGGCGCGAGGTCGGCGAGCACCTGGTGCGCCACCCGGGGATCGACAAGGTGTCGTTCACCGGGTCGACGCTGGCCGGCAAGAAGATCGCCGCCGCGTGCGGGGAGCAGCTCAAGCGGTTCAGCCTCGAGCTCGGCGGCAAGTCGGCGGCCATCCTCCTCGACGACGTCGACGTGGCGGCCACCCTGCCCCAGTTGCTGCCCAACGCCATCATGAACAACGGGGAGGCGTGCATCGCGCAGACCCGGATCCTCGCCCCGCGCGACCGCTACCAGGAGGTGGTCGACGGGCTGGTCGAGGCGGTGGGGGCCCTGAAGGTGGGCGATCCTTTGGACCCGACCGTGGAGGTCGGGCCCCTGGTGGCCGAGCGCCAGCGCACGCGGGTGGAGGGCTACATCAAGACGGGCCAGGACGAGGGCGCGAAGGTGGCGGTCGGCGGGGGCCGCCCGGCTGGCATCGACAAGGGGTGGTTCGTCGAGCCCACGGTCTTCGTGGACGTGGACAACTCGATGCGCATCGCCCAGGAGGAGATCTTCGGCCCGGTGCTGGCCGTGATCCCCTACGACGGCGGCGACGAGCAGGCGGTGGCGATCGCCAACGACTCCGACTACGGCCTCTGCGGCTCCGTGTGGACGGGCGATCCCGACCGCGGGCTGGCGGTGGCCCGCGGGGTGCGCACGGGCACCTACATGCTCAACAACCCCATCCCCATCGACTTCGCCACGCCCTTCGGCGGCTACAAGGAGTCGGGGATCGGGCGCGAATTCGGCCGCGAGGGCCTCGAGCTCTTCCTCGAGCAGAAGTCGATCACTCTTCCCGCCGGCTACACGCCCACCGCCTGAACCCCGCCGGCCAGGGGGCCGCTCGGTAGCCCCTACGCTCAGTAGTCATCTGCTTACGATGAGTACCACTCTGGGCGCGACCAGGAGAAACGCCGTTTCCTGCTGTTGACAAGTTTCCGAGTCGGGCCAATACTGGCTTGGGGACGCCACTCTTAGCGGATACACCAGTACGCTTAGTGGTGGAGGTTGTCAGGGGGAAGCGTGCGGGGGACCGCGGAGCGCCGCAGAGGCGCGTCCCGGGCCGGCAGCGAGATCGGTTTCACGCTGGTCGAAGTCGTCGTCGCCGGGACGATCATGATCATGGTGCTCGTCCCGAGCGCCATGCTGCTCTCTTCGTCCGCCCGCGTCCTCTCCGTCACGCAGGCGAAGATCGTGGCCGCCAACCTTGCTGCGGGGGTGCTCGACGAGGACCGGGCGCTGGCGGGGACCTCGTCGTGGACGGGCAGCCCGGTGGCCCCCACTCTTCCCGCCCCCGCCACCCCGACGACGGTGAACGGCATCGCCTTCACAGTCACGCAGGCGGCCGGATGGTGCACCCTGGCCGCGGGCAGCGGCTCCTGGTCCGGCTACGCGACCCCGCCCACCCCGCCGGCCGCGTACGGGATCCTGGTCACCGTCAAGTGGCTGAGCGGCTCGCACTGGGTCACCTCGGGGGAGACGCTGGCCACGCCGGGTGTCGTGGCCGCCGCCGGCACCGGCAACCCCGGGGGGGCGCCGAGCACGAGCGGGTCGTGCCCGCTGTGAGCGCGCTGTTCGGCCGGGTGCGGGCACCGATCCGGCGGCGAGAGGAGGACGGACTGACCCTGGTGGAGCTCGCCCTGGCCGGGCTGGTGGGGGTGGCGCTGCTCACCATGGCGGCGGTGGCGACCACGGCCACCGTGCACAGCTCGCGCACCGAGGTGCAGCAGGGCGTTACCACCGAGGGCGCGATCCTCGCCGTGCAGGAGGTGCAGCAGACGCTCTCGTCTGCATGGACGCCCGGGTCGACAGGTGGCGTCACGTCCCAGTGCGCAGGCGGGGCCGACGGGCAGAGCTGGGTCACGGGCAACGGGCCGTTCGTGTCGGTGAGCGCCACCGACATCGTCTTCTGCGGCTTCCGGAACAACTCGTCGATCGCCTATACCTACGAGCTCCACTTCACCCATTGCACCGGGACCCTGTGCACCCTCGAGCTCGACCAGCTGGGGGCGCCGGGTTGCTCGCCCAGCTGCCGTTCCTCGGTGGCCTTCGTCCAGAACGGGGTATCCGAAGTGGGCATCCCCTTCGGCTTCTACACCGCCAATGGCGGGGCGTGGGTGACGACGGCCACCCTCAGCCAGATCGATGCCGTCCAGGTGACCTTGGTCATCCCGGCCCTGAACCCCACTGGGACGACCGCGGGCAACGGAACCCAGGTAGAGCGACTGGTCGTCTTGTGCAACGCGGCGAGCGGCGCGTGCTGAGAAGCGCACGACACCAGGTCCGTCGTTTCGACGAGCGAGGTCAGGCCATGGCGGCCGTAGTGGGGATGGTCGGCATGCTCGTGCTCGTGCCATTGGCCGTGCAGCTGCTAGCCACCGGTCAGGTGACGATCAGCCAACGCGGAGTCGAGGTCCAGGAGGCGCTCGAGGCGGCCCACAGCGGCCTGGCCGACTACATCGATCGGCTCGAGGGACCCAACGCGTACCTCAGGTACTGCTCCAAGGGGACGTTCCCGTGCTCCAACGCCGGACTGACCGGCGTGGACGCGGCCAATCCGGCGTTCGCCGACACCGCCACCGCCAACACCTGGGCCTACGTGCACGACACCGGTGATGCCGCCTACCAGGCGTACCACTACGTCGTCGACACCGACGGGGCGAACCCCACCGCCACGACGCCGCAGGCGGTCACCCTGTACATCACGGGCCGGGCCGGCGCCCCGCACGCGCTGGGGTACATCGTGTACCAGACGCTGCGCGTCTCGCTCCTCGTCACACCCGGGCTCATCTTCGCCAACTGCGCGACGGCTTCCCAGCTCACCGTGCCGACCGGCGCGATCAGCGCCCAGATCATGGGCGACGGCGCCCAGGGCGGCGCCTCCACGGGCGGGCTCGGCGGGGGCGGGCACGGGACCCAGGAGACCGCCTACCCGCCGGTGACCCCGGGCGACACCCTCACCGTCAGGCCCGGCTGTGCCGGCGCGTCGGGCAATTTCCAGCTGCTCAACGTCGACCTCGGCACGCTGCTCTTCGGCAACGGCGGCGCCGGTGGCGGGTCGGGCGGGACGCTCGACGTCGGCGGCGGGCTCGGCGGCTCGGCGTCGCTGTCGCTGCTGGCCGGCGTGGGCGGGGGCGGCGGGGCCGCCAGCGTGGTGTGCCAGGGGTCGTCGTGCCTCGCCGCCGATCCCCTGTGCGCGGTCTCGGGCACCACCCTGGTCCCGGCCCAATGCGTGGTGGCGGCGGGCGGCGGCGGTGGGGGCGACGGCGGCCCGAGCATCGGGTGGGTCCCGGGCCAGGGCGGCTACTGCTGCAGCAGCAGCCCCTGGAGCGCCAACGGGCAGGCCGGGACGGGACTGCTCGGTGCCGGCGGCGTGGGGGGCGCCCTGGGCACCAACGCCCTCCCGGTGGGCGCCAACGGATCCGCTTTCATCGCCGCCCTCGACGGGGCGGGCGGGGGCGGGGGCGGGGGCTTCCCCAAGGGCGGCGGGGCCGGGGCCTCGGGCGGGATCCTCGGCATCGCCCTCGGTGCCGGTGGCGGCGGCGGGGCGGGGGACTCGGCCGCGGCCCCCTCCTGCTCGGGGTGCCAGCCGGCCTCGGGCACCCCCGTGGCCTCCTACCCGGCCACCGCCGGCGCCGACGGGCCCGACGGGGTGGTGGTGATCACCTTCTTCGGCACGGGCGCGGGCGGCGGCCAGGCGGTCCTGGAGTACGCGGCGACCGTCCAGCTCGTGCGCCCGGTCCCCCCCAACTCGACCAGCTGACAAGCGCCCCCGCGCCGGCCTGCCGGCACACCGAAGTTGTGCGGCCGGCCAGAAAGTTGACGTCAACAATCGTTGCAGCCCCGCCGATAGTCCCTGCGGGTCAGCACCTCTGACGGCATCCTCACCACGGACCGTGAGCAATCAGGACGGGCACATGGGCATGGCGCAGGCGCAGGCACAGGAAGGACACGGGCGTCTCGACGAGCGCGGCTTCACGCTCGTCGAAGTGGTCGTCGCGGGCCTGCTCCTCGTGCTCGTCCTGGTACCCAGCGCCATGGTCCTGTCCACGTCCACCAAGGTCCTCAGCCTGAACCAGGACAAGGTGGTCGCCGCCAACCTCCTCTCCGGCACGCTGGAGGAGGACCGGACCATCGCCACCGTCTCGGGGCAGGGGAGCATCACGGGGTGGTCGGGGAGCCCGACGATCGCGCCCCCGCTCCCCACCCTGCCCACCGTGGTGGTCAACGGTGTCGCCTTCACGTTCAACCGCCAGACGGGATGGTGTGCGCCCGCGCAGGTGAACGGGATGACCAAATGGGCGAACTACCCCCTGTCCGGGACCTATCAGGTCGAGGGAATGAGCGTGGACGAGCCCCCGGCCTTCGCGGAGTACCTCACCGTCTCGTGGCGGGGAGGTGCCGACAGCCTCAGCGCGGGACAGGTCCTCACCACGCCCGCGGCCAACGACGACATCCACGGCGCCAATCCTCCGGCCACCTCCGGGTCGTGTCCGCTGTGAGCCGGCGGCGGGCCGCCGGCGGTCGTCGGATCGGGCGCGGTGAGGAGGGGTTCACCCTCACCGAGATGATGATCGCCGGCATCATCGCGTCCGCGCTCCTGGTGTCGTCGTCGATCGCCATGACCATCACCAACCGGGCCTCCGACACCGAGAGCACACAGGGCGCGACCACCAACGAGGTCTTGCTCGCCGCCCAAGCAGTGCAGTCCTACCTCTCGGGTGCCTGGACGTCGTCGGGCAGCCTCGGCGGGGTGTCCACCGCGTGCTCCGGGGGATCGACGGGCCAGCTCTTCCCCGCCACGCAGGGCCCGTTCGTCTCGGCCTCCAAGAACGACATCATGTTCTGCGGGTTCCGCAGCAATTCGTCGACGTCGGACACCTACGAGATCCACTTCACGAGGTGCACCGCGGCCGGCGTCTGCACCCTGCAGATCGACCAGGAGCCGGGCCCGGGCTGCAGCCCCTGCACGGTCGACACCGTCTTCACCGTGAGCGGCGTCTCGGACGCGGGGACGCCGTTCACCTACTGGGACTACAACAGCGGCTGGAGCCAGGTGACGACGAGCGATCCGGTGCCGTCGACGCAGCTGGCCTCGATCCAGGCCGTGCAGGTGTCGCTCACCACGGTGGGGACGACGGGGGCCGGGACCAACGTCAAGCGGCTCGTCCTGCTGCCCAACACGCTGTCGGGAGGAAGCTGACCATGTGCCGAGCCGCCTCGATGCTGGGCCTCCTGTCCCGTCGCCGCGGGGCCGGGGACGAGCACGGTCAGGCGCTGGCCATCATCGTCGCGCTCATCGGCCTGCTCACGCTCCTCCCGCTGTCGGTGCAGCTGCTGGCGACGGGCCAGCTGCCGGAGAGCACGCTCGCCCTCGACCAACAGGACGCACTCCAGGCCGCCCACGCGGGCCTGAGCGACTACGTCAACCACCTCGAGGGCCCCTACAGCTACCTGCAGTTCTGCTCCTCGGGCTTCAGCGCGCTCGACACGCAGCTCAACACCACGGGCCCGACCACCTCCCTCACCGTGACGTCGCTGCCCGTGGCCGTATCGGTGGGCGACAAGATCCAGATCAGCTCGGGCACGAGCGGCACGCAGACGGTGACGGTGGCCGCCGCGGCGGGCGCATCCCCGACCACCCCGACCACGATCACGGTCAACCCGTTCACGCCCTCGTCGGCCTTCGCCGCGGGGACACCGGTGTTCGACATGACCATCACGCCGAACTTCGTCTCGACGTGGACGTGCCCCAGCGGGCGCGGCCGTGACACGTCGAACCCCGCCTTCGCCGACTACCCCGACGACGCCAACTGGGAGCCCGTCCACAGCTCCAGCGCCGCCGGTGACGCCGCCTTCCAGTACGTGGTCAACAGCTCGGGGGCCGATCCGTCGTCCATCGCCGGTCAGCGCCTGGTGGTCTACGTGACCGGGCGGGCCGGCGTCCAAGGTCGGTACGTCTACAGCACGCTCGAGGTGCTCTTCTCGGTGGGCCCGCTCTACTTCAGCAGCTCGGACTGCTCCGTCGACGGCGAGACGGTGACGGTGCCCTCCGGTGCCACCAGCGCGGAGGTCATCCTCTCGGGTGCCGAAGGCGGCAACTCGAGCGGCACCGGGACCGGGGGCATCGGCGGCGGCCTCGGCGACACCATCACCGTCTACCCCCCGGTTCTCTCCAGCGGGCAGCAGACCTGGGTGGTCGATCCCGGGATGGCCGGCGCCGACGGGCACTTCAGTTTGCTGGCCGTGAACCAGTCGGTGCCCGGTGGCGGCGGGTGCTCGGGGCAGATGTCGACCGCCGGGGGCACCGGCGGGACCTATGTCAACGGCGTGGCCACCGGCAACGGCGGTGGCGGCGGCGGCGCCAGCGCCGTGTGCTTCGGGACCACCTCCAGCTGCAAGGGCAACCAGAGCCTCGACGGCCTGTGCACCGACGCCTACCTGAACGCCAACAACGGGACCAACGAGTCGGCGGCCGGGTTCAACCCCTGCGTCATCGCCATCGCCGGCGGTGGTGGCGGCCAGGGCGGCCTCTCGGGGGGGACGGGCGGCTTCTGGAGCAACGCCGGGACCTACACCGGCGCCGGGCAGGCGGGGACCAACATCTGTGTCCTGGTCTGCCTGCAGTCCTCGGGCGGCGCACAGGGCACCCATCCGGTCGCCGGCGGCACCTCCAAGGGCACGTGGTCGTCGACCACTGCGTACTCGACCAACCAGGTCGTCACCTACGGTGCCTCCGACTGGGCGGCGCTCACGGGGTCCACCAACGTCGTCCCCGGGAGTGCGGGGTCGGGCACGGTCTGGGCCCAGGTCGGCTACCAGGGCGCGTGGTCGTCGGCCGTCCAGTACGCGGCGGGCCAGACCGTTTACTACGTCTCGGGGAGCAACAGCGTCTGGGCGGCCCAGAAGGTCAACACCAACGTGACGCCCGGGACGGACCCGTCCTCGTGGACCGCCGTGTCCCAGCTCTGCGGGTCGACGGCCGGGGGCGCCGGCGTCGTCCCCGGGCTCAACCTCAGCCTGGGCCTCGTGAGCGGCGGCGGGGGCGGCGGGGGCGGCGGATGGTGCGGCGGCGGCGGGGGGACGGCGGGGGGCATCCTCGGGGTCGCGCTCGGCACGGGCGGCGGCGGCGGTGTCGGCGGGTCGGCCGGCATGCCCGACGCCAGCGGCTGCCCGCCCTCGGCCAGCAACCACGTGGGCACCTATCCCATCGTCGCCGGCGGCGGCGACAACGGCCTCGTCATCATCGCGTTCTTCGCCGGCTCGACGTGCCCGGGGGACATCATGCAGTACCAGGCCACGGTGAGCCTCGAGCAGCCCGTCCTCCCCAACACGGCGTGACCGTGGGGCCGGCCGCCGCGCCGGCCCGGTCAGCGGGCGCGGGCGGTGATCCAGGCGGCGACCAGTTCGGCCGTCACCGCGCGGGCGGCGGCCGGCGACTCGAGGTAGTGGTCGCCATCGATCCACTCCAGGGTCTTGTCCTGCGAGGCCAGCGCGTCGTGGATCGTGCGGGCGTCGGAGGGGAACACCCCGACGTCGGCCGTGGACTGGATCACCAGTGCGGGGACGTCGATGCGGCGCAGGTGCGGCTCGCCCCGGCACTGCGAGTCGCGCAGGCTCCACATGCCGAGCCATGTGCGCAGCGAGCAGTTGGCGGCGATGCCGAAGGGGCTGCGGTTGCACCAGCGCGGGTCGCCGCCCAGGCACCGGCCGGCAGGACGCGCCGAGGGGTCGAGGGCGGGATCGAGGAAGCGCAGGTCGGCCCAGGTGCGGTGCACGTTGAAGTTGCGGTCGACGGTGCCCGCCGCCGCCAGCCTCGCCAGCTCGGCCCGGGCCCAGTCGGTGATGCGGTCGTTGCGGGCCCGCTGGGCCTCGCGGTAGCGGGCCACGAAGGCCTCGTCGTAGGGGGGTCCGTGGCCGGGGTCGAACATGTCGAGCTCGGTGTCGCACGACAGCGGGTCGGTCTCGTCGGTCACCGAGGGGTCGAGCCAACTGGTGAGGACCTCGGGGCGGCCCGGATGCGCCTGCAGGGACACGTAGAGATCGCCCGCCTCCAGCTCGCCCAGCGCGTCGGGCAGGGACAGGCCGGCCGTGGCGGTGATGGTCGGGTCGGCAGCCTGGGACTGGTAGGCGGCCATGAGCGAGCCGCCCCCGCAGTTGCCGAGGAGGACCACGGTCTCCACACCGGCCGTCTCGCGCAGCCATCGCACCCCAGCACCGACGTCGATCAGCGCGTGCTCGAGGACGAACCAGCTCTCGTTGTTGCGAAACCGCGTGTTCCAGCCGAGGAAGCCAAGCCCGCGCTCGGCGAGGAGCGTCGCCAGGTAGTGCTCGGAGAAGTCCACCGCGTAGTGGGCGCCGATGACCGCCACGTCGGGGGCCCGGCCCGCGGGGCGGTACCAGACCCCCTGGCACGGGTGGAAGCCGGCTCCGTTGACGTGCCCGGTGGGGGAGTCCAGGGCGACGAAGGTGCGGTCGACCGGGGCGGGCACGCCCGCACGCTAGTGCCTAGATGCTGCTCGACCCCGAGGTCGCCGCGCACTGGAGGCTGAGCGCGTGGACGAGGTAGGCCTCGGGCACCCGTTCGCTCTCCGACAGCGTCGCCATGAGCGCCTGCCACTTGGCCGACTGGCCGGCGGCGATGGACGCGATGGGCAGGGCGGCGCGCAGCTCCTCTACCGAGGCTTGCGCGTCGATCGCGGCCTGCGGCGAGCTCCCCTCGGCCTGGGACTTGGCGTAGAGGCGCAAGGCGGTGTCCACATGGCCGCAGGCCTGGCGGGCGTGGTCGAGGGCCGCGCTCGACGCGCAGGCGGTGCTCGACAGGGCGATGGCGGCCACAACGCCGGCCAGCGCGCCGGCGCGCCGGGCACGGGATCGGGTGACGGGCCGGGCCGCTCGCGCGGGGGGCGCCGCCCCGGCGCTCATCCGTCCAGCCAGGACGGTGCCGCGTCGAGCAGGAACCGGCTCACGGCCAGGCACCGGTCGAACACGTCGCAGAGCAGCTCCTCGCCACCGAGCACCCGGGCGAGGGAGACGGGGTAGCGAGCCACCACCGACAGCCGGCGGTCGGCCGCGTCGGTGGCCGAGGCGAAGGAGTCGATGGCCGAGACCTCCAGCGGCAGGTCGATGCCGCCCACGCCGGCCAGGTCGATGGCCAGGCGCAGCAGGTCGGGGCCGTGGGGGAGCGGCGGCAGCCCCCAGGTGAAGGTCAGCGGGAAGTGGTACTCGTCGGGCGGTTCGACGTCCTCGGGCAGGTCGATGACGGCGTCCTCGAACGACAGCAACGTGCGCGGGTCGACCTCGAGGGCGAGGTGGAGGTCCAGCGGCCCCCCGCAGCCCTCCTCGGGGTGGAGGTCCACCTCCCAGGTCTGGCGCAGCGAGTAGGTCTCCACGAAGTGACGCTCGTCGTGGACGTGGAACCCGTGGTCCACCGAATGGTCCTTGAGGTCGGCCACGTACCCGGCCACGTCGATGACGGCCACAGTGCCTGGATCCTACCGGCTCGTGCCCCGCCCCCGACCCGCCACGGCGCCTCCGCCGCAGGCCGGTAGGGTCGGCGCCGTGGACGACGACGCGCTCCTGCAACTGTGCTGCGACGCCGCCGACGCCGTGCCCCCGGCGCTGGCGGGGATCGACGACCTCACGCCCGCGGGGGAGCGGCCCGGGCAGTACGCCTTCGACCTCGTCGCCGACGCAGCCGTCCTGGAGGCACTGGCGGGCTCGGGGCTGGCGGTGCTCTCGGAGGAGAGCGGCCTGCACGGCGCGGGGGCCGCCATGGTCGCCGTGGTCGACCCCGTCGACGGCTCCACCAACGCGTCCCGGGGGATCCCGTGGTACGCCACGAGCATCTGCGTGGTCGACGACGTCGGGCCCCGGGTGGCGGTCGTGGACAACCTGGGTCAGGGCGTGCGCTACCACGCGGTGCGCGGTGCGGGGGCCTGGCGTGACGGTACGCCCATCGCCCCCTCCGGATGCACCCGCCTTGCCTCCGCCGTGGTGGGCCTGTCGGGCTTCCCGCGGCGCCATCTCGGCTGGGCCCAATTCCGGGCCCTGGGGGCGGCGGCGCTCGACCTCTGTGCGGTGGCCGAGGGCGTGCTCGACGCCTATTGCGTGGGGGAGCGGGCGCATCTCGCCCCGTGGGACTACCTCGGGGCGATGCTGGTGTGCAGCGAGGCGGGGGCCGTCGTCGGCGACCTCGAGGGGGAGGACCTCGTCGTCGCTACGCCCGAGACCCGGCGCATGGTGGCAGCCGCGGCCACGCCGGCCCTGTACGGGGAGCTGGCCGCCGCCGCCGGTGCGGCACGCGACGCCGGGGCCCGCGACGCCGGGGCCCGCGGCGCCGGGGCCCGCGGCGCCCGGCCCTGACGGAGACGCGGCCGGTGGCGGCCAAGCGACGTGGGCGGGGGACGCCTCGTGCCGGCACGTCGCGGCACGGGACGTCGCGCGACGGCCCACCGCGGCGGGTTCGGCTGTCGCACTGGCGGGCCGACGGCCAGCCGAAGGTCCGGTTCAAGAGCGATGCGGACGCCAATCGGGCTGCGCTCCAATACCGCCTCGAGCACGGAGCGGACCTCGGTGCGTATCAATGCGAGCTCTGCGGCGGGTGGCACCTCGGGGGCACCGGGGAATAGTCGTTCACCCCGGGCCCGTCGCGCCGACCGGACGTCGGGTGCGGGGCGGGCGCACGACCCACGTGGGGACCATGCCCAGGCCCTTGAGCCGGCGCGGCTTCATGGGCCGGACCCGCAGGTCGCTGTCGAGGAGCGCGTTGCCCATGGCGTCGTCGACCACCACGGTCCCGGGGTGCGCGAGCTCGACGAGCCGGCTGGCGCGGTTGACCGTCTCGCCGTAGATGTCGCCCTCGACCTCGACCACCGGGCCCATGGCGATGCCGATGCGCACGTCGGGAAAGCCCGGGTCCTCGGCCGTGGTGGAGCTGACGGCCACGGCCGCGCCGGCGGCGGACAGGGGGTCGGGCGCGACGAACATCACCGCGTCGCCGATGACCTTGAGCACGCGGCCGCCGGCCTCGGTCAGGTGCTGGGAGGCGATCTCCTGGAAACGCGCCACCAGCCCCGGCAGCGTGTCGATCGCCTCTCCCGCGGTGAGCCGCGTGTAGCCGACGATGTCAGCGAACCCGACGACCTCCGTGGGCCGGCTGTCGCGCTGGCGACGGAGGGCGGCCACCAGGTGGCGGCGCCAGACGTAGCCGAGGAAGCGGTCGAAGCTGGCCAGCACGGTGTCGAGGTAGCCCGCGAGGTCGGCCTCCTCCTCGGGGGTGCCCGGGCCCTCCCCGGCCACCTCGGCCATGGTCTGGGCCTGCGCCGTGGCCACCCGGGACAGAGTCTGGCCCAGGATGCGCGCCATGGTGATGGTCGTCTCGGGCGCGACGAGCCCCGTGGATCGGAGCTCCCGCAACGTCCGAAGCACCTCCACGTCCGCGTCGGTGAAGAACACCTCGGTGGGCGCCACCGGAGGGAACCCGAGCTCGCTCCAGAGCCGTTCCGTCTCCTCGTAGTCGATGCCCGCGGTGCCGGCGACCTCCTCGGGCGTGAAGCGCGGCCAGCCGATGATCTGCTCGCTCACCGCGGTGAAGAAATCGTCCTCGGGAATCGATGCGCCGGGCTCGGTCACGGGGCAGAGTCTCGCGTCCCGGTGCGATGGCGCGCCCGGCCACCGGCCGGGGTCCCCCCCACGCGTGGCGGGCGGCGGCAGGCCGCTGTACGCTCCGGCGGGATCCGCACGAGCGCCAGGGGGCGAGACCGATGACCGTCAAGCATCGCATCGTCGGGACCTCGAGCCAGCTGCTCACGTGCCAGCTCGAACCCGGGCAGTCCGTCTACGCCGAGCCGGGCAAGTTCCTGTGGAAGACCACGAACGTCGGGCTGGAGACGCGCCTCACCAAGCCGGTCGCCGAGTCCGGCGCGGGCGGCGGGGGCACGCCCGACGGGGATGCGACCCCGTCGGCGGGGACGAGCTTCCTGAAGAAGGCCATGGACGTCGGCAAGCGGGTGGTGGCCGGCGAGTCGCTCGCCCTGCAGTACTTCACCGCCCAGGGGGGCGCCGGGCTCGTCTCGTTCTCGGGTCTGCTCCCGGGTGAGGTGCGCGCCCTGGAGCTCCAGGGGGAAAGTGGCTGGTTCTGCGAGCGCTCGACGCTCATCGCAGCCGAGACGTCCGCCAACTTCGACATCGCCTTCTCGGGGTGGAAGGCGGCGCGCAGCGGTGGCCTCGGCTTCGTGCTCGAGCGCTACACGGGTACCGGCACCGTCTTCGTGGCCGCGGCGGGGAGCTTCGAGTCGATCAACCCGGCCAAGTACGGGGGCAAGATCCAGGTGGACACGGGGACGGTCGTCGCCTTCCAGGACTCGCTGCGCTACGGCGTCGAGCTGATCGGCGGGTTGTCGGGCCAGACGGTCATGGCGGGCCTCTTCGGGGGCGAGGGCGTGCATCTGGCCACGCTCGAGGGCGACGGCGAGGTGCTCCTGCAGTCGACGACCGTGGAGAGCCTGGCGCGCGTGCTGCGCCACGACCCGAGGCCCGCCGAGGAGCGCAAGGGCGCGCTCGGCGGCATCTTCTGATCGAAGGGAGACATCGATGGGACTGATGGACAAGATGAAGGAGCAGGCGGCCTCGCTCGCCGAGAAGGGCAAGGCGGGCGTGGCCCAGGGCCAGGCCAAGCTCGACACCATGCAGGCCAAGAAGCAGCTCGACGCCCTGCTCCACGACCTGGGCGCCGCCACCTATGCGGCGGAACGCAAGGGCGCGTCGCGTGACGAGGTGGAGCGGCTGCTCGCGGCCATCGACGCGCACGAGTCCGAGAACGGACCGGTCGACACCACCACCAGCGCGGCGGCGGCCACGGCCACGTCGACGACGAGCTCGACCGAAGGCGGGGACTTCCGGCTCGACGACGAGTAGGCCGTGCCCTGGGGACGCCTGGGAGCCGCCGGTAGCATGGCGGGCCCGGGCGTTTAGCTCAGTTGGTCAGAGCAGCTGGCTTACAACCAGCAGGTCGGGGGTTCGAGTCCCTCAGCGCCCACCGACGGGGACAGTGCGCGAACCGCGCTCTCGTCCCCAGTTCCCTGAGGCACCCGGAATATTGGCCGGATGGCGTGGCGACTCTCGACCCGGACCTCGTGGACGAGAGCCCCCAGTA
>DASPTT010000036.1:0-2818 GCA_035623275.1 Acidimicrobiales bacterium | reverse complement strand
CGTTACCCCGCCAACAAGCTGATAGGCCGCGAGCCCCTCCCAAAGCGGAATCCATTTCCTCACCAGGCCATGCGACCCGGTGGGGGTATCCGGTATTAGCACCGGTTTCCCGGTGTTATCCCCGTCTTCGGGACAGGTTGCTCACGTGTTACTCACCCGTTCGCCACTAGGCCTTCACCGGTATTGCTACCGGATGGACCTCGTTCGACTTGCATGTGTTAGGCACGCCGCCAGCGTTCGTCCTGAGCCAGGATCAAACTCTCCGTCGAGACCTCCGCCCCGACCCGCAAGGGCCGGTGCGACGATCTTGGAGAGCCGGCCTCGGTCACCCGGAAACGGGGTACCTCGGCCGACTGGCGCACGGTTCGGAGGTTGTCCGGTCCGTGCTGAATTGTGTTGTGGTTCGACCTGGGCGCGCCGAAGCGTGCCGCGGTCGCCCGCACTGGCTTTTGGCTCTCACTGTTCCGTTTTCAAGGAGCGACGCGGCACACGCCGCGAACGGCGTCGGTGCCGGGTGCCCGAGGTCGGTCGCCCGACCTGGGGTTGACCATGGTAACCAGGCGCCTTGGCGCCTGTCAAAGGCGCCCCTACCGGGTCCGCCCTCGGTCTCCACCACAATTCTACCAGTGCACCTGGAGGTGCGGTCCGCGCGACACGTGGTGGTCGCCCGGGACGAAGAACCGCCACGGAACGCGTTCGGCGACCCGGATCCCCACCCGGCCCGACACCCCGGGTGCGGTCGGCGGCGGGATCCCGTCGTCGAGGATCCTGATCCCCCGGTCCCCGGTGACCAGGTCGGCGCCGTCGTCCATGCCGGTGATGGCGAACGCCTCGCACAGCTTCGCCGGGCCGTTGGCCAGGTCGACGTCCCGCCGGGACTTCGGCCGCCGCGCCCGCATGGCGTCGACGCCCCGCAGGGGCGCCGCCGCCCGCAGCAGCACGGCCTCGGCGGACCCGGCGGGGGCACACACCACGTTGGCGCACCAGTGCATGCCGTAGGTGAAGTACACGTACAGGCGCCCGGGCCCGCCGAACATGGTGGCGTTGCGCGGGGTCGGTCCCCGAAAGGCGTGCGAGGCCGGGTCCTCCTCCCCCCGGTAGGCCTCCACCTCGACGATGCGCGCCGCCACCTGACCCCGGACCAGCACCTTGTTCAGCAGGCGCGGGGCGATCTCCAGGACGTCGCCGGCGTAGAACGAGCGTCGCAGTGCCCGCCCCGGCGAGCCCACTTCAGGCGGAGGGATCTGCGCCCGGGCGCCGGCGGCCGCGACGCGCCGCTGTCTTGGCCCCGCCGTCGGCGCCGGCACGGGAGCCCGCACGGGAGCCCGCGCCGGCCTTGGCCCCGCCCCGCGACGGGGCAGGACCCGGCGCCGAGGCGGCGAGCGCCGCCGCGGTGACGCCGACGATTCCCTCCCCGGCACGGCGCACCCGTTCGGTGTCGAGCTCGAGGCGGTGGCGGAACCGCTCCTGCTGGAGCGCCACGGGTCCCGGCCCGGCCCCCCCCGGCGTGGTCCGGCGCGTGACGGCGACGCCGGGCTCGAGGAGACCCAGCGCATCGGCACCCAGTGCCGGGTGCGCCTGGACGAGCTCGGCCAGCGGCACCCCGCGCTGGAGGGAGTCGCGCACGAGCGACCCCACCACCGCGTGCGCCTGGCGGAAGGGCATGCCCCGCTCGACGAGCCATTCCGCCAGGTCCACGGCTGCCACGGTGGGGCCGTCCGCGGCGGCGCGCATGCGCTCGGTCTGAAAGGCGACGGTGGCCAGCATCCCCGTCACCGCAGCCAGCGCGCCGGCCACGGTGTCGACCGCGTCGAACAGCGGCTCCTTGTCCTCCTGGAGGTCGCGGTTGTAGGCGAGCGGCAGGCCCTTCAAGGTGGCGAGCACGCCGGTGAGGTGACCGATGAGCCGCCCGGCCTTGCCCCGCGCCAGCTCGGCGACATCGGGGTTCTTCTTCTGCGGGAGCATGGAGCTGCCGGTGGCGTAGGCGTCGTCGAGCGACGCGAACCCGAACTCCTCGCTCGACCACAGCACCAGCTCCTCGCCGATGCGCGACAGGTGCACGCCCAGGAGTGCGAGGTCGAAGAGCGCCTCGGCCACGAAGTCGCGGTCGGACACGGCGTCGAGCGAGTTCTCGAACCGGCCGGCGAAGCCGAGCTCGGACGCCACCCCGTCGGGATCAAGCGCCAGCGATGAGCCGGCCAGCGCGCCCGCCCCCAGGGGGGAGACGTCGAGGCGGTCGACGGTGTGGACCAGACGGTCGACGTCCCGGGCCAGGGCCCATCCGTGCGCCAGGAGGTGGTGCGCCAGCAGCACCGGCTGGGCACGCTGCATGTGCGTGTACCCGGGCAGGTAGGTGTCGGCCGCCTCCACGCTGCGCTGGGCCAACACGTCCTGCAGGGCGAGGACCTGCCGGGCGACGGCCAGCAGCTCCCGGCGGGCGTAGAGCCGCAGGTCGGTCGCCACCTGGTCGTTGCGACTCCGTCCGGTGTGGAGCTTTGCCCCGACGTCGCCGGCGATCTCGGTCACCCGCCGCTCCACGGCGGTGTGGATGTCCTCGTCTTCGGCTCGGAAGACGAAGGTCCCCGCCGCCAGCTCCTCCTCCACGCGGTCGAGCGCGGTCAGGAGGAGGGCGACCTCGCCGTTCTCCAGGACGCCAGCGCGACCGAGCCCGCGCACGTGCGCGCGGGAGCCGGCCAGGTCGTCGGGGGCCAGCCGCCGGTCGTAGGCGAGGCTCACCGTGAAGGCCATCACTTCTTCGGCGGTGCCGCCGCCGAGCCGGCCCTCCCAGAGCGTCACGACGCCGTGCCCTCGGTGCCAG
>DASPTT010000035.1:0-5419 GCA_035623275.1 Acidimicrobiales bacterium | reverse complement strand
CCAGAAGTCCACCATCGTCATGCCTTTCCATCGCCATCCTCCCCGCCCAACCTGAGGGGTGCCTGTGAACCCCGTTGACGGTTCCTGTGCGAGCCTTGGACGCCGTGACGGTCGGCGACGTGCTCGGAGCGGTGGGCCTGCCCATGCCGCTCCGCATGATGACGACCCGGCGCTGGGACGTGGTCGTCGTGGGCGGGGGGCACAACGGGCTCGCCGCGGCCGCCTATCTCGCCCGCAACGGCCTCGACGTCCTCGTCCTCGAGCGCCGCGACCGTCTCGGGGGCGCGTGCACGCTGGAACGTCCCTTCGAGGACGACCGCTTCCTCGTGAGCCCGTGCGCCTACCTGGTGGGGCTCCTCCACCCGCTCGTGGTCGACGAGCTCGACCTGCGACGACGCGGCTACCAGGTCGCGCTGGTCGACCCTCACCTGTGGTGCCCCTTTCAGGACGGGACCTCGATCGCCCTGTGGGACGACCCCGCGCGCAGCGCCGCCTCGGTGTCCGCGCTCTGCCCCGGCGACGTGGAGGGCTATCTCGCCTACAGCGAGCTCTTCGCCCGCATCCGCGAGGCGCTGCGACAGCGACGGCGCGACACGTGGGTCGGCGACGCGCCCGAGCGCGCCGAGATCGAGGAGCTGCTCGACCACGACCGCCAGGCGCTGGAGGTGGTCTTCGAGGCATCCATCGCGGACGTGGTGGAGTCGCACGTGCACGACGACCGGCTGCGGGCGGCATTGGCCGGCCAGGGCATCATCGGCACCTATGCGGGTCCCCGGGACCCGGGCACGGCCGCGGTCCACCTCATGCACACCATGGGCACCATCGACGGCGTGGCCGGCGCGTGGGGCTACGTCGTCGGCGGCATGGGCCGCGTCTCGTTCGCGCTGGCGGACGCGGCGATCGACGCCGGCGCCACGCTGGCCTGTGGCGTGGAGGTCGCCGCCATCCATCCCGGCACGGGCGTCATCCTCGCCGGCGGTGACACGATCCGGACGTCCTCGGTCGTGGTCAACGCCGACCCGAAGGTGGCGTTGGCGCTGTGCGACGAGGGGCCCGACCCCCGGGCCGTGCCCGACGCGTTCCGCCGGCGGGTCGGGTCGTGGCGCACGGACAGCCCGGTCCTGAAGATCAATTGCGGCCTGTCCCGCCTCCCCACGTTCAGCGCCCGCACCGAGGTGGAGCCGCATCTGGGCCTGGTGACCATCACCACCGGCATCGACGACACCCAAGAGGCATGCCTGGCCAGCCGGCGCGGCGCACCGTCGCCCCGGTGGTGCGAGCTGTACTTCCAGAGCGCCTACGACCCGTCCATCGCGCCCGAGGGCGGCCACACGATGAGCGTCTTCGCCCAGTACGCTCCGTACACGCTGGCCCGCGGCACCTGGGCCCAGCGACGGGAGGAGATCGGCGACATGGCGATCGACGTCATCGGCCGCTTCGCCCCCGACGTGCACGACGTCATCGTGTATCGCGAGGTGCTCGGGCCGCCGGACATCGAGGCGCGCGTGGGGCTCACCGGTGGCCACATCTTCCAGGGCGAGTGCCTGCCCGAGCAGATGTGGTCGTCACGGTTCGCGCCCCGCACCGGCGTGCCCGGCGTCTACCTCTGCGGCGCGGCGACGCACCCCGGCGGCAGTGTGATCGGGGTGAACGGCCGGAACGCCGCCATGGCGCTGCTGGCGGACCGGCGGCGGTCGCACGAGGAGGGGTCGCACGAGGAGGGCCCCGGATGATCCGGGTGGACGTGGAACGCTTCGAGGCACTCGTCGAGGCGGCGCTCGAGGGACTCCCCCCGGCGCTGGCCGACGCCATGGACAACGTGGCCGTCATCGTCGACGACGAGACCCCCCCGGGAGACCTGCTCGGTCTCTACGAGGGGATCCCCCTGACCGAGCGCGACGACGGGTACTCGTTCGTGATGCCCGATCGCATCACCATCTTCCAGCAGACCATCTGTGCGTCGTGCGACTCCGAGGACGACGTCGTCGACATGGTGCGCGAGACCGTGGTCCACGAGATCGCCCACCACTTCGGCATCGACGACGACCGCCTCGACGAACTGGGCCGGTCGTAGCCCTGCACCCGAGGTGGTGGTGCGCCGTGGGCCAGGGCGAGGATCGCACACCGGCGGGTAGGGTCGACGCGGTGGCCGGCAAGGAGGTGCGCGCCCTGGAGGTGTCGGGACACGAGGTGGTCATCTCGAGCCCCGACAAGGTGTACTTCCCCGACCTCGGCGCCACCAAGTGGGACCTGGTCCAGTACTACATCGCCGTCGGCGACCCCCTGCTGGCGGTGGCCGGTGGGCGCCCGGCGCTGCTCGAGCGCTATCCCGAAGGCGCCGGGGGCAAGTCCTTCTTCCAAAAGCGCGTCCCCGCCGGCGCGCCGGCATGGCTCGAGTCCACGGTGGTGGCCACGCCCAACGGCACGACCTCCAACGCGCTGGTGATCGCGGACGTCGCCCACGTGCTGTGGGCCGTCAACATGGGCTGCCTCGGGCTCCACGTCTGGCCCTACCGGGCGGCGGACCCCGCCCATGCCGACGAGCTGCGCATCGACCTCGACCCCCAGCCCGGCACCGACTTCGACGACGTGCGCGTGGCCGCCGCGCACACGCATGTGCTGCTGGAGGAGCTCGGGGTCGAGGGCTACCCGAAGACGACCGGCAACCGGGGCGTGCACGTCTACGTCCGCCTGGAGCCGCGCTGGGACAGCATCGAGGTCCGGTCCTGCGCCCTGGCGCTGGCGCGCGAGCTCGAGCGGCGCCACCCCGAGCGCATCACGGCCAACTGGTGGAAGGAGGAGCGCGGGGCGCGGGTGTTCGTCGACTTCAACCAGAACGCGCCCCACAAGACCGTCTTCGGCGCCTGGTTCGCCCGGCCGCGCACGGGCGGCCAGGTCTCCACGCCGCTGACCTGGGCCGAGGTCGACACCGTGCAGCCCGACGAGCTCACCGTCGCCACCGTCCCGACGCGCCTGGCCGACCACGGCGACCCGTGGGCCGCCATGGGCGAACGGCCCCAGTCCCTGGAGCCGCTGCTCGAGCTGGCCGAGCTCGACCGCGCCCGGGGCCTGCTCGACGCGCCCTGGCCGCCCGAGTACCCGAAGATGCCCGACGAGCCGACCCGCGTCGCCCCCAGCCGGGCGAGGAAGCCCTGAGGGCCACGTGGATCCCGTCGAAGCGCTGCGCCGCATCGCGTACCTGCTCGAGCGGGACCGGGCCGAGTCCCACAAGGTCCGGGCCTTTCGCCGGGCGGCCGTCGCGGTCGCCGGCGTGGCGCCCGAACGCGTGGCCGAGCTGGCGAAGGCCGGCCGGCTCCAGTCGATCCCGGGCGTGGGCGACACGACCGCGCGGGTCGTGGCCGAGGCGCTGCGCGGCGAGACCCCCCGCTACCTGGCGGCGCTCGACGGGGACGAGCCCACACCCTTGGAGGGCGCGGCGCTGGCGCTCTTCGAGTCGATCGTCGGAGACTGCCATTCGCACTCCGACTGGTCCGACGGGGGCAGCCCCATCGACGAGATGGCGGAGGCCGCCGCCGCACTGGGGCGCCGGTACATGGCGCTCACCGACCACAGCCCGCGGCTGACCGTCGCCCACGGTCTCGACGCCGCGCGCCTGGCGGCGCAGCTGGAGGTCGTCGCGCAGGTCAACGAGCGCCTGGCGCCGTTCCGGATCCTGACCGGGATCGAGGTCGACATCCTGGAGGACGGGACCCTCGACCAGGACGAGGAGATGCTCGCCGAGCTCGACGTCGTGGTGGCCAGCGTGCACTCCAAGCTGCGCATGGACGCCCCGGCGATGACCCGGCGCATGCTGGCGGCCATCGAGAGCCCCCACACCGACATCCTCGGCCACTGCACCGGCCGCCTCCTGGTGGGCCGGGGCCGCCCGCCCTCCGCCTTCGACGCCAAGGCGGTGTTCCAGGCGTGCGCGGACACCGGCACCGCGGTGGAGATCAACTCGCGCCCCGAGCGCCTCGACCCGCCCGACGAGCTCCTGGCGCTCGCCCTGGAGCTCGGCTGCCGGGTGGCCATCGACACGGACGCCCATGCGCCCGGGCAGCTCGAGTGGCTCCGGGGCGGGTGTGCCAAGGCCGCGGCGGCCGGCGTGGAGGCGGACGTCGTGGTCAACGCGCTGCCCGCCGACGACGTGCTCGCCTGGACCGCCGGCCACGGCGGCTGAGACGCCTACGATCGCCCCGTGTCACTCCCGGTCCCACCTCCGGTGTCGCCGATGCTGGCCAAGCTCTCGCGCGAGCTGCCCGAGGGGGCGGGACTCCACTACGAGCCGAAGTGGGACGGGTTCCGCTGCATCGTCTTTCGCGACGGCGACGACGTCGAGCTCGGCAGCCGCAACGAGAAGCCGCTCACCCGCTACTTCCCCGAGCTCATCGACCCGCTGCGCCGCAACCTGCCCGATCGGTGCGTCGTCGACGGGGAGATCGTGATCGCGGGGCCCTCGGGCCTGGACTTCGACGCCTTGACCCAGCGGATCCACCCCGCCGCGTCCCGGGTCCGCCTCCTGGCGCAGACCACACCGGCGTCGTTCGTGGCCTTCGACCTCCTCGCCCTGGGCGACGACGACCTGCGCCACGAGGGCTACGCCACGCGGCGCGCCGCCCTGGAGAAGGCCCTGCGCAGGGCCAAGTCACCGGTGCACCTCACGCCGGTGACCACGGACCCCGCGGTGGCCCGGGACTGGTTCTCGCGCTTCGAGGGCGCCGGCCTCGACGGCGTGGTGGCCAAGGCCGCCGAGCTCCCCTACCGCGAAGGCGAGCGGCTCATGGTGAAGGTCAAGCACGAGCGCACCGCCGACTGCGTGGTGGGCGGGTTCCGCACCCACAAGGACGGCGGCGGCGTGGGGTCGCTCCTCCTCGGCCTCCACGACGACCACGGGACGCTGCATCACGTCGGGGTGGCGTCGGGATTCGCCGTGGCCCGCCGCCGCGAGTTCGCCGAGGTGCTCGAGCCCTACCGCGCCGACGCCCTGGAGGGTCACCCGTGGAACTGGGGCGCCGCCGACGCCGAGACCGGCGCGGGCGGGCGCATGCCCGGCGGCCAGAGTCGCTGGAGCGCCGGGAAGGACCTGTCGTGGGAGCCGCTCCGGCCCGAGCTGGTCTGCGAGGTGTCCTACGACCACCTGCAGGGGGACCGGTTCCGTCACGCCACGTCGTTCCGTCGCTGGCGCAGCGACCGCACCCCCGAGTCGTGCACCTACGCCCAGCTCGACGCACCCGTGCCCGAGGAGATCAGCGAGGTCTTCGCCGCCGGCCGCTGACCCGGCGGGGCCCCGATCAGGCGCGGGCGTCGGCCAGCCGCCCGGCGCGCCGGGCCAGGCCCGGGTCGCGCAGCTGCTCGCACACCGCATCGAAGTCCCCCGCGGGAGCGTGCCACGCCAGGGCGCCGACACCGGACACGAGCC
>DASPTT010000034.1:0-7533 GCA_035623275.1 Acidimicrobiales bacterium | reverse complement strand
TCCCGGATCGAGCTCCCGGGTTCCTCACCCCTTCCGGGTAGCGTCGTCCCGGTGCACGACCATGACGTCGGCCGTTTCGACCGCTGGTCGTCTCGCTACGACCGCTCGATCCTCCAACCGCTTCTCTTCGCCCCGGTACAGGTGGCAACCCTCGCCGAGGCGCAACGTGAGCTGAGAGACGTCCGTGCCGTGCTCGACGTGGGATGCGGGACGGGGCAACTCCTTCGTCGTGCCGCCGTTCGATTCCCCGGTGCCGAACTGGTGGGCGCGGACCCAGCGCCCGGGATGCTGGAGCGGGCTCGGGAGTCGCCCAAGGACGAGATCGAGTTCGTCAACGCCGCTGCCGAAAAGCTCCCCTTCCCAGATGCCCGCTTCGACCTGGTCGTGACGACATTGAGCTTCCACCATTGGGCCGACCAGCAGCAGGGCCTGCGTGAAGTGCGGCGGGTCCTGCGGGACGAAGGGCTGTTCGTGCTCACGGACGGGTCGGTGCCGGGGTGGCTCCGGTGGGCATTCGCATTCCGGCGGGGCGGAGGTCGCCTCCAATCGCCCGAGGCCCTCGACGACCTGCTGGCGAAGGCCGGATTGCGCACCATCAGTCGAGGATCCGTACCGTGGCGACGACAGATCCAGTTCACGCTTGCACGACCCGCCTGAGCGGTCGTCCATTCTTCAGCTACACGGGGCGATCAGGCTCACATCTGACACCGACGCAGAGGAGTCCGACTACTTCGACTATTTGACATGGCCCATGGATCCGGCCATCGAAGCTTGCGAGCTACCTGCTCGTGGGAAAGCGGACTTGGAACTCCCCGCTCGCGGCATGAAGCCTGGCATCCCATCGGGCACGACGACAGGGGTGCTGAATACTCGGATCACCCTGCACCCACAGCACCGGCGGGCACGTCCGGATCGACCTCAACCGCTCCTACCGCCGATGCCAGCCAGCCGACGAGGCCGATCTGGGTCGTTTCGGCTCCGCTCACCCGCACCACGGGCAGGGGGCTGAGCGGCTGGGCTTGCTCAAGATGCACGACTCGCCCGTTGTTGAGCCACAACGTCGGGGAGCCACTCGACGAGGCCAATCCGCTCAAGCTGCTCACCGTCACGTCCGAGGCATCGTCGAGGATCAACGGGGGTCGGGGATCGTGGTGGGCGACGGCGAGGGTGACGTCGTCGAGGACGAGACCGTCGACGTGGCGACAGTAGAGCCCGCTCGCCGGCAGCGTTCCGAACATCGTTACCTGCGGATAGGCCCCGGCTTGCTCCGAGACGTCGAGCCCGAGACCGGCTGGCCCCCTGCCCTGCGATGCGATCCGGATCCCGCTGAGGTGTACCCCTTGGACGGTCGCTCCAGGGACCCCGGTGATCGAGCTGGTCTCGCTGGCTCCGACGGCGGTGAAGTCGCTGACCGTCACGTTGCGCAGCACCCCTGGACGTGGGGACGGCTCCTGGCCCCGACCCCGGTTGCCCAACCGGATGAAGAGCGGGCCGGGAACGTCATGGAGCGTGATGTCCTCCACCGTGACCCCGTCGAGGACCGCTCCGTCCACCATCTCGATGGCCACCCCTCCACCTTCGGCCACCAAGTTCGACAATCCGGGGACCGGTCGCCCGTGGAGCGTGCAGTCCCGGAAGGTCACGTCGCTCACGTTGCTGCCGGTCTCTGTCCCGATCTTGAGGCAGTTGGTGGAGCTTCGGATCCCGCACCGTTCCACCACGACGTTGGACGTGGCCACCGGCTGGCCGAGAGCCAACGACGCCTTCACGCAGATGCCGTCGTCGAAGCTGTCGATGGTGCAATCGGCGATGTGGACGTCGGTGCAGCAGTCCGGGTCGATGCCGTCGGCGTAGCTGTTCACGACACTCACCCCCGTGATGTCGACGCCCTGACAGCCGAGCAGGTTGAGGGCGTAGTTGGGCGAGTTCGTGAGCCTGAGCCCACTGATCGTGACGTCCTGGCAGCGCTTGAGCCCGATGAGCTTGGGGCCGCCCCGGGAGCTTCGGTTGCCGTCGATGGTCCCGGATCCGGTGATCTCCAGTCCGCCGATGCCGTCACCCGAGAGGACGGCGAAGTGCTGGTCGGCGGTCTCAGGGTCGGCGAAGGGGTCGTAGGGAAGTCGCTCAATCGGGGCGAAGTCCCGGGTACGGGGACTGGCCACGATCACCGCTCCGGCCATCAACTCCAGGGCGAGTTTGCTTCGCAGATGCAGGGTGCCCGAGAGATAGCGCCCCGGGGGAAGCGTGAGCTTCCGCCGACCCGCCGATGCCCGGTCGATGGCCCGCTGGAGGGCGGCCGTGTCGTCGGTCGTGCCATCCCCACTCACACCGGGTGGCATCGGGACGTTGGAGCCCGGACGGCCACAGGCGTCGCCCACCAGTCCTAAGCCGAGGAGCACGCCCCCACCAAGCAGTTGGCGACGAGAGAGCCTCCCCGTGGCCGACCCGGTGGGGTGGGGAACCGTCATCATCGACATCATCTACGCCAGGGCACCGGCACTCCGCCATCGCCACCGATCGGAGTTGACCCAGGTATCCTGGCGGGCACTTCATCCAGAGCAGCCGAGGGGCCTGGCCCGCCGACGCTGCCCCAACCGACCGGAAGGCACGGTGGGAACGCCAGGTTCGATGAGGAGGTGGCCGCCATGGCCTCGACCAACGACACCCGTCACTGCCCCACTTGCCGTGCCCTCGGGATCCTGCCCCTCGACCAGCCCCATGACCCCGACGGCTCGATCCCGGACCCGCTGATGCTCTGCCCGAGCTGCCAGCAGGAGTTCCGGGCGGAGGGCATGACGTGGCTCGGGGCGTGGGACATCGCCGATATGACCGACGAGGAGCTCGAGGCGCTGGCAGAGGCGCTCGTGGAGCTGCAAGACGAACTGGCCCGAGGACGAGACGCGGTCATCATGGGCAACGCCTTGATCGGCAGGCGCGAGATCCCCACATCTGACGAGGTCAGTCACCAAGGCAAGGTCGTACCCTAAAGAGGAGTCCACCTCTACCAGGGGAGGGGTGCCCATGTCGGATTACCCCATGCACGAGGGTGGCGCCGCCCTGCTCGACGCCATGCTCTACGGCAACCCGCCGCAAGGATCCGGTTCCGGGAGCGAGCGGGAGCAGTGGTCGTCCAAGGCGCCAGAGGATGACCACGTGAGGACCGTCAGCGGTCATCCTGAGAGATAGCGCCCATCGTCGGTAGCGTCGAGGTCGTGCCCACGTGGGACGGCCTGAAGGTCGAGCTGACCAGGCTCCAAGGTCTCGACCCGTGTCCGCTTCAGGGCTACCCAGACCCGAGGAGCGACACCGACCGCCAGCCACCCTTCTGGATCCAGCTCCAGCCGTGGGCCGAGGACGTGGCAGCGGACCTCTATCGCCAGTTCGGCGACGATCTCGATCTGCGGGTCGGGTTCTTGCCGTATCCGATGCCCGAGTCCTTCGAACTACCTGCTCCCCCGGGCAAGGACGCCGTGGTGGACGCGGACGAGTTGGTGGCCAGCCTCGACGAGCCGATCGTGGTCGAATCGGGCCACACCGTGCGGGGCTCGGTGCACATCGAGAACCGGGGGCCGCAGGAGGTCGTCGTCAACACCAACGGCTGGTTGCGGGCGACCGTCGTCGACCCAGTCGACGGTCGGCCAGTCGGGGCGTCGTCTCTGGCCGAGCCCCTCCCATTGGTCCGGTTCCCCATCCCGTCCCGTGAGTCGAAGGCGGTCCCGCTGCTCGTCGGCACGGCGAGCTTCGTGCCCGACCTCGGCTACCGGGTGCCGCCCGGCGAATGGGCGATGACGATCGACCTGGAGCTGAACGACGGGCGCCGGGTCCGGACGGCACCGCTACCGCTGACGATCGCCTGATGCTGGACTCGGAGTGCCTCGCCTCTGCATCATCCCCTTCCGACGGCCCCGACCTCCACGCCTGCGCCGAACCCGCAGACGAGCACCGACGAGTGCGTCCGGGTTCTACCTTGGGCTGCTGGCGATCCATGCCGTTCGGTGACCGGAAGCACGAGTTTCGGCCCGTTTGTCTATGGCTGTTGACACTCTGCTATCATGGAGTCGTTGGCAGTGACCGGGCCTCACTAGCACTCGGTCCGCAAGGCGGCGGGTGCTGCGCAGGAGGCCACGGACACATGATGACGCTCGACTCCTGCCACAGCCAGTGGATCTTCGACCCCGAGCGACGCCGCTTCCGCCGGGTCCCCAAGGGGCTGGGCTTCGGGGAGCGACAGGTCATGACCGAGTGGCGACCCTACGCCCAGCTTCACCTCGACCCCGGTTCGGGCGCCTTCAGGGTGGTGCTGGACGAGGCCGGGACCCGGATGTTGCAGTCGTGGCGGCACACCGAGGGGATGTGCGCCAACTGCGGTATGAAGACGGAGGAACTCGCCGCCGAGGACATCGCCCCCGTCGATGCCTCCTAGCGCTCCGACAACGTCAACCGCACCTGAGCCGAGCGTCAACGTGGACGGCGCCGCTCCTCTGGGGGGTGAACCCCCCAGACCCCCCAACGCCTGCGCCTCGCAAGCGAGGCACAGCCGTACTGCACCGTCTTCTGTTTGGGCGTGGGCAGCAGTGGGGTCGCACACCGGCGACCGGAGCGGACAGAGGGTCCTCTACCCAGCGATCTCCCGGCCGCCGTAAGCGGCAAGGCCGTAGATGACCAGAATGCCCACCCCGATGTAGGTCATCGACCAGATCGGGTAGTAGGGCATCCACCAGATGGCGCTGATGGCCATCACCGCCCCCGCGAAAATGCCGATCCACCGGCTCACCTGCGAACGGGCCATCACCCCGAAGGCGCACAGGATGAGGATGATGGCGACGACGAGATAGACCCAGCCATAGGTCTTGAGACTGGTCCCGAAGATCGCATTCTCCAGGTTCTGCGGCAGTGCTCCGTGATACCGGAAGGCCCAGATGGCATCGAAGATCCGCATGATGCCAGCGACCCCCAACACGATGGCGGCGAACAACAGCCAGCCTTCACCTCTCTCTTCCACCGGTTACCTCCTCTCCCCGCCGCCAGCGGCGACGACGTCGGATGACCCAAGTCTTGCGCCGTGGGCGCACATCGGCCAGGGACGCTGAGACGCTTTCTCGACCGGCGTCCGCCCGGCCCCGACGACCACCACGTGTCATCCCCGGTCGGTCCGGATCGACCTGCTCTCCCCGTTCGATTACCGCTGCTCGCCCGCCTGGGCGTAGACCCGGGCCACAGCCCGCACCGTGTCGTCGGCGACCTTTGCTGGCCACGGTGCGCTGCGCCACCGGCGACGCTCGATGACGATTGCCACGACGGCGAGCAGCGCCATCGCCCCGGCAACGAGCCACAGACGTTCGACGTCTGTGTGCAGTGCGCCTTGTTGGGCGTTACCCACCATTCGAGCGACCTCACCAGCCGTATACGGGACCTTCCCGGCGAGATCGTGGGTCACCGCCCCCACAGCACCGGGACCGATGGAGGCCGACACCCATGCGCCGCTCCTCGTCTTCAGGTATACGACGGGCTCGTGGTGCGGGCTGGCGACGATGGCGCCGCCCACGACGTCGCCTTGGGAGAGATCCAGCCCGAGGACGACGGGCGCCACGCCGGTCACCGTGGCCGACGGGAACGACCACGGTCCGGTCGCCGCCACGACTCCCAGGGCGGCGACTACCGCCAGGAGGAGTCCGACCCCCTTGGCCCGGATCTCGCCGCGGGCAGGGATGGCGGTGGAGTGGCGCCAGCGGGCGACGCCGTACCCGGCGATGGCGATAACGATGCAGAGGGCGAGGATTCCGCCCCCGAGCCAGGCGATCTGGTGCTCGCTGGTGACCATGACCACGATCGGCATCGCTCGAAGCAGGAACACCATGACGCCAACCCCGGCGGCCAACCCTCCGCAGGCGGCCAGCGCCCCCGCTCTGCGGGCTACCCTCGGCGATCTCCGACAGAGGTGCGCACCTCGCTCCTGACCAATGCGACGCACGTGCTCGTCGAGAGCCAAGGAGCGCTCAGCATCTGATCCGGGCTGAGGGGATCGTTTGACCGCTGGGAACTGGCCCGTCGGGTACTCGGTCATCGGACAAGGACGCCGTCACCCGGTGCGGTGGACGGAGTTCGGTTCCTTCCTGGTAAGCATCTCCAGCACCGCCGGATGCCGCCGCCACAGGCGGTCCCGGGCCTCTGCTCCGGCGTCCCGCCATCCGCCCAGCAGATGGTCGTCGGCCCAGTGCGTGGCCAACAGGTCGGAAACCATGAGCACCTGGTGGTCGCCGTAGACGATCCGGATCCCGCACTTGATGCAGGACACGACCCGTTCACTGGCATGGGGGACCTGGAGAAGTCGAAGGGTCAGGGCCATCAGCCGACCTCCTCCCCCGCCACCTTCCGCACCCAGAGCCCCGACGGTAGTTGGATAGCCCCCGCATGGGTGAGCGCCTTCTCGATCAGGTCCCGATGCCGCTTGGAAGGTGAGCTTCCGGACCCGGAGCCCGGCCTCGATCTCCCGTTCGGTGAGATCCCCAGTCAGGAGGGCATCGAGGTCGGCGGCGAGGTGGCGGTCCGACGACCTCATAGGCACAGGTCCATCGTCTCAAGCGTCTGATGAGGGCGAACTCCTTGGGTCCTTGGTGATAGCCGCCCACCAGTCCGGGTGGCGCCCTGCCCCTTCGTGGTGGGCGTATTACGCCTCGATGAACTGGCCCGCCTCGCCGTTGCTCGCCCGGAGCCCCCGCCCCATGATCCGGCGAGGAGACCGGTTCTCGGGTGCGGGCCGGGGAAGGTGGGGTGCCATGGCCGATGTCATCGAGGTGCTATGCGCCGGGACCTTGATCGTGCACGTCGACGAGAGTGCGTGGTGCTCAGAGCCCGGGTGCGCAACTCGTTGGGAAGGTGATGCGAGCACTGCGGCCAAGCGCCATCCGGTGGTGGTGCCGTGCTCCACTTATTTCACCCAGGGCTGTCCGGCCTGTCAGGACATCCGGGTCTGGACGACCTCTCGGCCTGTCGAGGCCCCCCAACCCGACATCTCGGAGGCGACTCTTCTGTCAACGACGGCCGAAAACTCACCCGGCAGACGTGCGGAAAAGCATCTGTGAGCATCATGGACCGGGGCTGCACCCGCTCGGTCTGACCCCGGTCAAAGTCTGACCAAGGTGTCTTTCGCTCGATTTGTCGACCGTGCGCGGTGTAGTTCCCACGGCGCGTCCCGGCCAAGACGGAACTGACCTGATAGGAGCTTGGCAAGAGGCCCCGTCACAGGCTTGTCGCTCCGCCCGGCCGGTCGCTCCACGTCAGATCGGTCCTAACGAGGAGCAGAACGAGCATGACAAATCCAGCGACCGCTGTCATCGGCGGGGTGGACACCCACAAGCACACCCACTACGCCGCTGCCATCGACGACCACGGGCGGCTGCTCGGACACCGGGAGTTCCCGGCGAGGGCGAACGGCTACGCAGCCTTGTTGCAGCGGCTGCGATCCCAGGGCCAGGTGGTCACGATTGGGATCGAGAGCACCGGGAACTTCGGTGCCGCCCTCACCCGCTACCT
>DASPTT010000033.1:0-44809 GCA_035623275.1 Acidimicrobiales bacterium | reverse complement strand
GGCCACGGGCGGATCGGGCTCGTCGAGGATGATCTTGACGTCGCGCTGGTCGGCCGCGGCGCGCATCCGCTCGACCGCCTCAGCCATGATGAGGTTCACGAGCACCGGCTCGCGCGGCGGGGCCTCCTCGGCCTCGATGCGGGACAGGTCGAGCAGGTCGTCGATGATGCGGCTGACCCGGAAGGCTTCCGTGTGGATCCGGCTGGCCAGTCGCGACGCGACCACGGGATCCGTCTCGGACACGAGCGTCTCCGCCAGGAGGCCGAGGGCGCCCATTGGGGTCTTGAGCTCGTGGCTCACGTTGGCCACGAAATCGCGACGGATCTCCTCGAGGCGCCGGCGTTCCGAGATGTCGTCGATGACCGCGATGACGCCGAGCGTCCGGCGGCCGTCGTCGATGACCTGGGACCGGACGGCGAGTGTCCGGCGTGGCGGGCCGTAGAGATCGAGCGTGCGCTCGGCCGCGCCCTGGGTCCAGGCGTCGCCGAGGAGGTCGACGACCGCCTGCGCGGCGAGGGCGTCACCGTGGCGCCCGCCCATGAGCGCCTCGGCGCGGGCGTTGGAGAAGACCACCTCGCCGTTCTCGTCGCACACCATCACCCCTTGGGGCAGGGTATCCAGCGCCCGCCGCAACCGGATGGCGTCCGCCGAGGACTCGGCCACCGCCTCCGCGGCACGGTCGGTCACCTGCTCGAGGTGGTGGAGGGTCGGCTCGACGCCGCTGGGCTCGTCCTCGGGCACCTCGACACCCAGTCGGGTCGCCAACGCGGCCAGGCGCTGTTCCAGCGCGTGTCGGCCCGCCCGGCGGCCGAGGATGGTGGCCAGCACGATGCCCAGCACGGCCACGCCAGCCAGCGCGGCGAAGGCGATGATCACCTCGCTCTGGGGGACCGTGCTCGACGCCACCATCTCGGGACACAGCATGACAGGCGGCGGTGCGCGTGCGGGTACTGGCGCGGGCCCCGGTCGCCGTTCCCCTGCTTGAGTCCAGGGGGAGCATGAAAATACACGAAACCTATTGAAATATCTTCGCCGCGCCCGTAACGTGGGCGCCGAACGGCGGATTCGGACACGAGAGGCGGAGGACGACATGTTGTGGGCGGACGTGAACCTGTCACCTGACCCGGGCAACCTCCCAGGCGGGGCGGTCCTCCAGCACCTCACCGACGGCCTCGGCGGGTGGGCGCTCGTGATGGCCCTCGTCGGGATGGTGGTCGGTGCGGCCCTGTGGGCGCTCGGCGCACACTCCCAGAACTTCCACCAATCGTTCGCCGGCCGGCGCACGGTCCTCGTGTCGGGCCTCGCCGCGCTGGTGATCGGCGCCGCGCCCGCGCTGGTCAACTTCTTCTTCCACGCCGGGCAGGGCGTGCACTGAGCGATGGCGCTCGGCGCGCTCCATCCGATGCTCGCGGACCCCGTGTCTGGGACCGTGCACACGATCGTCGGCGCGGGCGTCGACGCGGTGTTCGACGCCGCCGGCCGCTGGGTCGCCGACGGTGCCCTCTGGCTCCTCGACGGTGTGGGCGCGCTGATGAACAGCACGACGTCGGTCGACCTGGGGGCCGGATGGTTCAGGTCGCACGAGGCGACGATGGCCGCGCTGGCCGCGGCGTTGGTCCTGCCACTGGTGTGCTGTGCCGCGATCCAGGCCGTCTACCGCCAGAGCGCGTCGACGCTCCTGCGGGCGGTGCTCGTCCATCTGCCGATGGCCCTCCTGCTCAGCGGTGTCGCCGTCGAGCTGGTCCGACTGGGACTCGCCGTCACCGACGTGCTCTCCGCACGCGTCCTCTCGGGTGCGGGCGTCGACTCCCGCAACCTCCTCCAACCCATCGGAGGCGTGCTGGCCGCCGCCGGCGTCGTCGGGCCCGGCGTTCCCGCGTTCGTCGTGTTCATCTCCAGCATCCTCGTGGCGATCACCGCGCTCGTCCTGTGGCTGGAGCTGGTCGTCCGAGCAGCGGCCGTGGCGGCGGCCGCGCTGTTCCTGCCGCTCGCCCTGGCCGGGCTGATCTGGCCCGCGGTGTCGCATTGGTGCCGCCGACTGGCCGACACGCTGGCCGCGCTCGTGCTCTCCAAGCTGGTCGTGGCGGCCGTGCTGTCGCTCGCGGTCGGCGCCATCGCCGGCGGGATCGGTGTCGGCGCCCCCGGCTCCGGCGGGTTCGCATCGGTCGTCACCGGTGTGGCCCTGCTGGCCATGGCAGCCATGGCGCCGTTCACGCTGCTGCGGCTGGTGCCCGCGGTCGAAGCGGGGGCGATTGCCTACCTGGAGACGGCGCGCCATCGCCTCACAGGGGCGGCGCGAGCACCGCTGCGGGCAGGGTCGGCGGCGATGAGCATCGTCCAGGCGTCATCGGGGGCGGGTGCCGCCGGTCTGGTCGCCGGCGGGGTCGGGTCAGGCGGGGTCGGTTCCGGGACGGGCGGGGCCGGTTCCGGCACGGGCGGGGCCGGTTCCAAGACGGCAGGAGCCGCGCTCTTCGGCGTGTCCGCCACAGGCGATGGGGACCACATCCCGTGGTTCCAGGGCACGCGGATCCCCGAGTGGGAGGAGTTCGTGGCCCGAGCGGAAGCCGAGCGGGCGCGAGCCGAGCAGGGACGCCGCGATGGTGCGTGAGCCCCGCGACGGGGACGGACGCCAGCGCTACCGCTTCGGGCCGCTGGAGCGCCGGGGGCTCATCGCCGGTTGGCGCGGCGGGCAGATCGGCGTGGTCGCCGCTGCGCTCGTCCTGGCCGTCGCCGCACTCCGGTCGCTGCCGACGGTCCCGGGACTGGCGGTCGCCCTGGGCACCATCGCCGGCGCCGTGGGCATCGCGACATGGCCGTTCGGGGGACGGACGGTCGAGCAGTGGACGCCGGATGCCGTTCGTTTCGCCCTCGGTGCCCGGAGCGTGCCCTGGCGTCACCCGCTGGCACCCTTCGCCCACCTGCACGTCCTCGAGCCGTCGGTGTGCGGGGAGGGCGGTGCCACGACGTCCGTTGGCGTGCTCCACGACCGCGCCGCTCGCACCTACACCGCGGTCATCGCCGCGTCCGGTGCGGGTTTCGTCCTCTCCGGCCGGGCCGACCAGGCGGCTCGGGTCGACTCCTGGTCGGCGTCGTTGGCGTCGCTGGCCCGCCAAGGCGGGCTCGTCCACCGGTTGCAGTGGGTGGAGCGAAGCCTTCCCGACGGTGGAGCCGAGGTCCGCCATCACTATGCGCTGCGAGGTGCCCACGGTGCCGACACGTCGGCCACACGGTCCTACGCCGGGCTGCTCGACGCCGAGGCCGTCGTGTCACAACGCCACGAGGTGCTGCTCAGCGTGACCGTCCACGCCGGCCACTCGGCTCGGGCGGTGCGCGCCGCCGGTGGCGGCGACCTCGGTGCGTGCACCGTGCTGCTGCGGGAGGTCACCACCTTGCGCCGGCGACTGGGCGAAGCCGGCGTGCGTACCGGGCCCGCGCTCGACGGGCATGCGCTGGCCGGCGCCGTCCGCCGGGGCTTCGACGCCGAGGTGCGCACGAGCGCGTCGGCCGCGTCACCCTGGCCGCCGGCACCGTCGCACGAGCACCGTCCCTGGCCGATGGCCATCGCCCCCGAGTGGGGGCGGGTGCGGGTGGACGGCACCTGGCACGCCACCTATTGGGTGGCGGAATGGCCGAGGACCGAGGTCGGTGCGGACTTCCTCGCCCCGTTGCTGTTGCTCTCGGATGTCCGGCGCACGGTCTCCCTCGTCATGGAGCCGGTCGACCCGCTGCAGGCGGCTCGGCGTGTCGAGCAGGCGCGCACCGCCGACATCGCGGACGCCGAGCTGCGTGGCCGTGGTGGGTTCCTTGCCACCGCGCGGCGTCGACGCGAGGAAGAGGTGCTCGCCCTGCGCGAGACCGAGCTGGCCGACGGCCATGCCCAGTACCGGTTCACCGGGTACGTGACGGTCAGCGCCGAGGACGAGACGTCGCTCGACGACGCTTGCAGTCAAGCCGAGCTGGCCGCGGCTCGCGCCGGACTGGAGCTGCGCCGCTGCTACGGCGACCAGGTCCGTGCCTTCGTGTGCTCGCTGCCGCTCGGGCGCGGGCTGGCCTGACCCGCTCGTGGCCGTCCCCGCCCACCAGGTCACCACGCGCCACCTGGGTGCGCTGTACCCCTTTGCATCCGAGCCCGGGCTCGGCGGCCGCGGGGTGCTGATCGGGAGGGACCTGCTGGGCAGCGCGTTCGCCTACGACCCCTTCGAGCTCTATCTCGACGGGGTGCTGACCAACCCCAACATGATCGTCTTCGGGCAGATCGGCCGGGGCAAGAGCGCGTTCGTCAAGAGCTACCTGTGGCGCCAGGCCGCATTCGGCCGGCGGGCCTGGGTGGTGGACCCCAAGGGAGAGTACGGGTCCCTGGCGCGTGCCTGGGGCTCGGTCCCCATCGCACTGCAACCGGGTGGCGCGTTGCGCCTGAACCCGCTCGACGCCCCGGCGGGCGTGCCACCTGACGACGTGGTGCGCCGGCGGTGCGAGCTGCTCGCCTCGCTGGCCGCGGCCAGCCTGGGACGCGCGCTCCTCCCGAACGAGCGCAGCGCGCTCGACCTCGCCGTGGACGCGGTGTCCGGTCGCCACCCCGTCCTGCCCGACGTCGTGGACGCCCTCCTCGAGCCGACGGCCGCGGCCGCGCAGGCCGTCCGCTCCACGGTGGACCAGGTGGCCGCCGACGGGCGTCAGGTGGCGCTCGAGCTGCGCCGGCTCGTCACCGGCGACCTGCGGGGGATGTTCGACGGGCCCACCACCGTGGGGATCGCCCTCGACGACCCACTGGTCGTGCTCGACCTCTCCTCCCTGTACCGATCGGCGGCGCTCGGCGTGCTCATGACGTGCGCGACGGCGTGGTTGCACAGCCGGCTCGCCGCAGGTGCACCGGGGAGCGCCAACGTGTTCCTCGTCGTGGACGAGGCCTGGGCCATCCTGTCCAACCTGGGCGTGGCCCGCTGGCTCCAGTCGTCCTGGAAGCTGGCACGGGCGCACGGCGTGGCCAACGTCGCGGTGCTCCACCGGTTGTCGGACCTGCGTGCCGTGGGCGCGGCCGGGTCCGAGCAGGTGCAGGTGGCCGAGGGCCTCCTGGCGGACTCGGAGACCCGGGTCGTCTATGCCCAGTCGCACGGGGAGCTGGCCGAGGCCGGCCGGCTGCTCGGCCTGAGCGACACGGAGGTCGAGCTGGTGCCGCAGCTGCCGCGCGGCGTGGCGCTGTGGAAGGTGGGAGACCGGTCGTTCCTGGTGGAGCACCGGCTCGCGCCGGGCGAGCGCGACCTCGTCGACACGGACGCCCGCATGCGTGACGCCGACGCCCGATGACGCGGCTCCTGCCGACCGTCGGCGTGCTCGTCGTGCTCGGCACCATCCTGGCGGCGCGCCCTGCCGACGTGACTCGACCGAGGGCGCGCGCCAACGCTGGGCGGCCGACGGCTCGGGGACGCCGTGACAGCGCACACTGGGCCTCGCGGCGCGAGCTTGGCCCCCTGACCGTCCGCGGTGCGCACACCGGCCGGCTGACCATCGGCCGGATCGGTCGCCGGATGCTGGCGGCCGAACGCGGGCAGTCGGTGCTCGTCGTCGGCCCCACTCAGAGCGGCAAGACCAGCGGGCTGGCCATTCCCGCGCTCCTCGAATGGGATGGCCCGGTCGTCGCCGCATCGGTGAAGTCGGACCTGATGCTCCACAGCCTCGAGTGGCGACGGACGCGCGGCACCGTCTGGGTCTTCGACCCCACGGCTTCGACCGGTGCCGTCTCCGCCTGCTGGTCGCCCCTGGACACGACCCACACGTGGGCAGGCGCCCGCCGGATGGCCGACGCGCTGGCGGAGGTGGCCCAGGCGTCGGCGGGCGCGTTCACGGACGCGGCCTTCTGGTACGCGCTGGCTGCCAAGCTGCTCGCCCCGCTGCTCCTGGCAGGGGCGCTGGCGGACCGGTCCATGACGGACGTGGTGGCCTGGCTGGACGAGCACGACACGGACGAGCCGGCCCGCATCCTCGAGCGCTCCGGCGAGTGGGCGGCCCTGCGGTCCGCTCGCGCCTCGTGGGGCCGTGACGATCGCCAGCGCAGTGCCGTCTACACCACGGCCGAGACGGTCCTCGAGGCGTTCGCAGACCCAGCAGCATCTTCATGGTGCCGGAGCGCGCCGCCGGCTTGCACGACGGCGGGCGACACGGGATCGGCCGGGCTTGGCGTCCACGTCGACCCGGCCCGGCTCCTCGACGGCGACAACACGCTCTACCTGTGCGCGCCGGCGCACGACCAGCGGCGCCTCCGGCCCGTGCTGGCCACCTTGGTCGGGCAGGTGGTCGAGGCTGCATTCGCCCGTGCCACCCGCCTGGGGAGGGCGATGGACCGGCCGCTGCTCGTCCTTCTCGACGAGGCGGCGAACGTCGCACCGGTGGCCGAGCTCGACGTCCTGGCCTCGACCGCCGCCGGCCACGGGGTGCAGCTGGTCACGGTGTGGCAGGACCTCGGGCAGCTCACCGCCCGCTACGGCGCTCGAGCGGGCAGCGTGGTGAACAACCACCGCACCAAGGTCTTCCTCTCCGGCATCGCCGACCTGTCCACGCTCGAGCACGCCAGCGCGCTCGCCGGGGAGGCGCTCTCGCCCTCGCTGGCCACCACACGCGACGGGCGCGGCGGGGGATCGGTCACCTCGACGCCCAGCGCGCACCGGCTCCTGCCGGGCGACGCCTTGCGCCGGGTGGGTCCCGGGACGGCCGTCGTCGTGTCCGGGCACCTGCCGCCGTTTCGGGTCTCGCTGCGCCCCTGGCAGGACGATCGCCTCCTGCGATCCCGGGCCGAGACGGACGCCGCCGCAGTACCCTGACGTCGTGGGCGGCAAGCCGGCACGCCAGGACGGCACCCCGCAGATGATCACCGACGAAGCCGCCCGCGAGGCGGCCCGCTGGTACGCCGACCTGTCGTCGGAGACGAGCGAGCTCGCCCGCAGCGTCCGGGACGAGGCGGAGGCGTCCGGCTCCCTCGTGTGGGACCCCTTCGACCCCGCATGGCGCGCCGATCCGCCCGCCGTGTACGCGCCGCTTCGGGAGGCCAACCCCGTGCACCGGAGCCCACTCGGCTTCTGGGTGCTCACCCGGCACGCGGATTGCCTCGCCATGCTGCGCGACAAGCGCGCCAGCAGCGACGGCCGCAACGCGGATGTCGAGCGGGCCCGTGCGCTGCGCCGGTTCGAGGATCCCGGCAACGCGATCGGCGATGCCCTCGCCGAGATGGCGCCCTTCCTCTTCCGGGACCCGCCCGACCACACGCGCCTGCGGGGGCTGGTGCAGAAGGCCTTCACACCTCGGGTCGTCGAGTCGCTGCGCGGCCGGATCACCGACATCTCCGTGGAGCTGGTGGACGAGGCCTTGGCCAAGGGCCGGGCCGACCTGGTGGCGGACCTGGCCTACCCGCTGCCCGTGCAGGTCATCGTCGAGATGCTCGGTGTTCCCGCCGAGGACCACCAGCAGTTCCGCGTGTGGTCGGACGCCATGGCCCGAGGGCTCGACCCGGACTTCCTCCTGCCGCCCGAGGCGATCGAGGAGCGCATGCTGGGCATCCTGTCCTTCGTGCAGTACTTCGCCGGGCTCATCGCCCGCCGGCGCCAGGAACCGGGGGACGACCTGCTGTCGGCCCTGATCGCCGCGAAGGAGAAGAGCGACGTGCTCTCGCCGGGCGAGCTCGTCTCGACCTGCATCCTCCTGTTGGTCGCCGGGCACGAGACGACGGTGAACCTGATCGCCGGCGGAGCGCTGGCGCTGCTCGACCATCCCGACCAGCTGGCGCGCTTGCAGGACGACCCGGCCGTGGTGCGGACCGCGGTGGAGGAGATGCTGCGCTACGTGTCGCCGGTGCAGCTCACCGGACGCGTCGCCACCGAGGACATCGAGGTGGGGGGCGTGACCGTGGCCCGCGGCGAGTTCGCCATGCTGCTCATCGGTTCGGCCAACCGGGACCCCGCTGCCTTCGAGGACCCGGAGACCTTCGATATCACCCGGCGTGAGAACCCGCACCTCGGGTTCGGTTTCGGCCTCCACCACTGCCTCGGCGCGGCGCTGGCCCGTCTGGAGTCGCAGATCGCCCTGTCGACCCTGTTCGCGCGGGCCACCACCGTGGAGCGGTCGGGCGGCGAGCTGGCCTACAAGGACAACGTCGTCCTGCGGGGACTGGCCGCCCTGCCCGTGACGCTCTCGGCCTGATCGCCCGGCCCTGATCGCCTGGCCCTGATCGCCCTACACGGCGCCGCCTCCGCCCGTCAGCAGGGCGCGCTCGGGGCCACCAACGGCCACGGCCGCTCGCGCTCGGCGATGGACGCCAGCTCGAGAAGCAGCGGCTCCTCGTGGTGGCGGCCGATCACCTGTACGCCCACGGGCAGTCCGTCCACCGTGCCCACGGGGATGGCCACGGCCGGGTTGCCGGCCAGGTTGGCCGGCATGGTGAGGTTGCCCTGGTTGGCACCGGCGCGCACCACGTCCCCGCCGAAGCGCTCGAGGAGGTCCACGTCGCCGACGGTCATCGGTACCGGGCCCTCGGCGACGAAGGCCACGTCCGGGTTCACTGCGGCCAGCACGAAGTCGACCTGGTCGAGGAGCGTGGCCATGGACTCGTTCATCTCGACGCGGAAGCGCTCCGCCGCGGCCGCCATCTTCAGGTCGTAGTTGTGGTGGGCGATGTTCATCCCGAGCATCACCTCCATGGTGAGGTCGGGCTCGCAGTCGGGATAGCGGTCGCCGAGGTCGTCGCGCAGCGTCACCAGGTTCGACATGGCCCACTCGAACAGCGACGTCGGGAACGACACGGCCACATCTACCCGGGCCAGCCCCGCGTCGGCCACCAGCAGCTCGGCGTGTCGCTCCACGAGCGTGGCCACCTCGGGGTGGACGACGGCGACGCCGAGGTCCACCGCGATCACGGCGCGCCTTCGCCGCAGCGTCTCGAGCCGCGTGCCCAGCCCGTCCTCCCATCCCGAGACCCGTGGCAGGCTGAGCACGTCGTGGGGGTCGTAGCCGTTGGTCACGTCGAACCAGCGCGCCGTGTCGCGAACCGACCGACTGACACAGCCCAGGGTCACGGTGTGGGGGACCTGGTGGATGCCCGGGCCCTTGGGGATGCGCCCGTAGGTGGCCTTGAGGCCGAACAGGCCGGTGTGCGCCGCGGGGATCCGGATCGACCCGCCGCCGTCGCCGCCGGTGGCGATGGGCAGGAGCCCGCCGGCCACGGCCGCGGCCGAGCCCCCCGAGGACCCGCCCGGCGTGCGCTCGGAGTTCCACGGGTTGCGGGTGGTGCCGTGCAGCTTGGTGCTCGTGCAGTTGATGCCTCCGAACTCGCTCGCAGTCGTCTGGCCCGCGAGCACGGCCCCGGCCTCCTGGAGACGGCGCACCACGATCGCCGTACGCGACGCGACGCGGTCCGCAAAGACGAGCGACCCCTCGGTGAAGGGCCAGCCGGCGACCTCGTCGAGCTCCTTGACGCCGATGGGCACTCCGCCGAGAGGGAGTGACACGTCCGCCTCGGCCGCCGCCTCGCGGGCACGCTCGGCGTCGACATGGCTGAAGGCGTTGAGCCGCGAGGCCTCCATGGCGGACAGGGAGGCGTCCAGGGCCTCCAACGGTGAGAGCTCGCCCTTGCGGAAGGCGTCGACGAGGGAGCAGGCGTCGCCGAGCCAGGGCTGATCGGACACAGCGTCCCTCCTCGAGTGCCATGGTCGGGCCGCCAACCGCCTCGGCCGCCCGATCGGGGGTCGGCCGAGGCTACCGCCGGTAGTGTGCCTGACGCATGGGAGCACGGGCGACGAAGCAGGCCGATGCGATGACGCCGTGGGCCGGGCCCGACGCCGGCCTCTACGAGGTGATCCACCGCCGCCGCGACGTGCGCGCCGAATTCGACGGCCGACCGGTGGACCCGGTAGTGCTCGAACGCATCCTCGACGCCGGGCACTGCGCCCCGAGCGTGGGCCTCTCCCAGCCGTGGGACTTCGTCGTCGTCACCGACGACACCATCCGCCGCTCCTTTTGGGAGCACGTGCAGGCTGAGCGCCAGGTGTTCGCCGACTCGCTGGCGGGCGAGGAGGCCGAGCGCTTCGCCGCCATCAAGATCGACGGCATCCTCGAAGCCAGCCTGTCGGTGGTCGTCACCTACGACCCCGGGCGCGGCGCGCCCAACGTGCTCGGCCGACACGCCATCGCCGATGCCGGCCTCTACTCCGTGTGCCTGGCCATCGAGAACATGTGGCTGGCGTGCACCGCCGAGGGCTGGGGCATGGGCTGGGTGTCCTTCTACCGCGAGGCGTACCTGGCCGAGCTCCTGGGCATCCCCGCCAATCTGCGGCCCGTGGCCTGGCTGTGCCTGGGGTCGGTGCACTCGCTGCAGGCGACCCCCGACCTCGAGCGCAAGGGGTGGCGGTCGCGCGCACCTCTCGCCGGCGCCTTGCACGCGGACCGATGGGACGCGGTCGGCCCCGACGTGCTGGCCCGGTTGACGAAGGAGGGCAGGGTGGGCGGCGCGGTCGCGACCCCCGCCGTCAGAGAGCAGGGACATGGCGACTGAGGACCTCGGCACGATGGCCGCGTCCGGCGGCGACGGACCGGCGAGCACCGACGGACCGCCGAGCACCGACGGACCGGCGAGCACCGCTGCGCCCGGCGCGCCCACGTTGACGCGCCGCCCCGAGCGGCCGTGCACGCTGGCCATCGACATCGGCGGTACCGGGCTCAAGGCGTCGGTGCTCGACGCCACCGGCGCCATGGTGGCGGACCGCGTGCGCGTCCCCACCACGTACCCGATGTCGCCGCCCCAGCTCGTCGACCGCCTGGTCACGATGGTGGCGCCACTGCCCGAGTACGACCGCATCTCGGCCGGGTTCCCTGGCATGGTGCGCGGGGGCCGGATCCTCTCCGCTCCGCAATTCGGGACCGAGGGCGGGCTCGGCACCCGCGTGGTCGACGAGCTCGTGCACCAGTGGTTCGGCTTCGACCTGGCCGCCGCGCTCAGCGAGCACCTGGCCAAGCCGGCCCGGGTGGCCAACGACGCGGACGTCCAGGGGGCTGCGGTGGTGCAGGGAAAGGGCCTCGAGCTCGTGATCACCCTCGGCACGGGCGTGGGCACGGCCCTCTTCTACGAGGGTCGGCTCCTGCCCCACCTGGAGTTCGCCCACCACCCCTTCCGCAAAGGGGAGACCTACAACCAGCAGATCGGCGAGGGGGCGCGCAAGGAGGTGGGCTCCGAGCGATGGAACCGCCGCGTCCACAAGGCCGTGGCCACCTTCCGGGCGTTGACGTTCTTCGACCACTGCTATCTCGGCGGTGGCAACTCCCGGCGCGTCACCGGTCTGCACGCGACCGATGTCACCATCGTCGACAACGCCGCCGGCATCCTCGGTGGCATCAAGCTCTGGAACGACGAACACCTGGCCGTGTGACACCACCGGACGCTGCGGCCCGCCGGTAGGCTTCGCCCATGGCGAGGGGCGCGGACGCCGGCAGCGGTCGAGCGCCCGGTGAGCTGGAGCTGGCCCAGCGCCGCCGGCGGAGGCGACTGGTGCGCACCGGCGTCCTGGGTCTCGTGGCCGTCCTCCTCGTCGTCTTCGTCATCGAGAACTGGCAACCGGTCGACGTCCGCTTCTGGGGCGTGCACAGCCACCCCCGGCTCATCTGGGTGATCGTCGGCTGCCTGGTGATCGGCGGCGTGGTCGGCTACCTCATGGCCCGTCCCAGCCGCAAGCGCCAGGGGCGCGGCGACAAGGCCGGCAAGGCCGGCAAGGCCGGCAAGGCCGGCAAGGCCTGACCTCGGGCCGACCTCGTGCACGCCGTCACCATCGCCGGCAGCCGGCTCGAGTGGACCCCCAAGCCCGAGCCGGTGCCGGGGGACACCGAGGTCCTCGTGGACGTGAAGGCCGCCGGTCTGAACGCCGCGGACCTTCTTCAGCGCGCCGGGCTGTACCCCGCGCCGCCCGGGGTGTTCCCCGACGTGCCCGGCATCGAGCTGGCCGGCGTGGTCGCCGCGGTCGGCGCCCGGGTCACGACCGTGTCGGTCGGTGACCGGGTCATGGCCGTGGTCCCCGGCGCGGCCCAGGCCGAGTTGGCGGTGGCCGACGCCGCCTGCCTCATCCCCGTGCCCTCGGGCATGGCGTGGGACGAAGCGGGCGGCTTCGCCGAGGCCTTTTCCACGGCCCACGACGCCCTCGTCACGCAGTGCGGGCTGTCCGTCGGCGACCGCGTGCTCGTGACCGGTGCCGCGGGTGGCGTGGGGACGGCGGCGGTACAGCTGGCCGCCGCCGCGGGCGCCTCGGTGGTGGCCTCCGTGCGGGCTCCCGAGCTGCGGGACTCGGTGCGGGCGCTCGGCGCGGCCGAGGCGCTCGACCCGGGGGCCGCGCTGGGCCGCGGCCCCTTCGACGTCGCCCTCGAGCTCGTGGGGGGAGCGAGCTTCCCAGGTGTGCTCGCCTCGCTCGGCACCGGCGGCCGGTTGGCGGTCATCGGCATCGGCGCCGGTGCGCGCGCCGAGATCGACCTCCTCGCGCTCATGCAGCGCCGTGGCCGCATCCACGGGTCGACACTGCGGGCGCGGAGCCCGGCCGAAAAGACGGCCGTGGCCGCGGCCGTCCGCCGACACGTCCTGCCGCTCCTCGAGGCGCGCCGCGTGCATGTGCCGCTGGCCGAGACCTTTCCCATGGCGAATGCGGCTGCCGCCTACGAACGCTTCACCGAGGGCCAGAAGCTGGGCAAGATCGTCCTCGTGCGCTGACGTGCCGGGAATCCTGCGCCCGCGCCCGACGTCGGCTCTGTGGGATGGGATGCCGACGCCCCTGTGGGGAAGGGCGGCGGTGCGACCGGTGGCTCAGGCCGGTGCGCGTGCCGACGTGGGCGCGGGGCGCAGACTGCCGGGGACCAGCGCGGCCGTGACGATGAGGCGCTGGGCGGCGGATCCCCGGGGCGTGCAGGTGGTGAGCGTCAGGGTGGCGTCGCCCGGCGTGCCGTGGAGGACCCCGGTGTCCGTGGGGGCGACGGCGAAGGGCGGGGCGTCGACGCGGTAGGCGCAGCTCTCCGTCGGAGTGGTGATGGTGATCACGTCACCGGGACGGAGCTCGTCGAGGGCGTAGAAGGGGTGCAGGAAGGTCGTCCGGTGGCCGGCGATGCCGGCGTTGCCGGCGCTGCAGGGCATCGGTGTGCCCGGGTAGTGACCCGGGCCCGAGGCGAGGTCCGATGCGCTCACGCCCTGGACGACGACGAAATCCGCGCCGATGGCCGGGATGTCGATCCGGCCGACGGGGCGGCCGTCCCCGACGCTTCCCGAACGCAGCTGGCCCGCCAGCGTGGGGTCGTCGAGCTGCGCGGCCAACGCATGCTGGCGCGCGCCGGCCCACCAGTTGCTGAGCGTCGGGAACGCCGTGGCCGCCGATGCCACGGCCAGGCACACGACCGAAAAGGCGACCAGCCCGACACGCGTCCAGCGGCTGCGAACGAGGCGGCCGCCCGATGGGACCCGTCGACCGCGGGCGCCCCGGGCGGGCTGGCGCACCGCCACGGCGGCGGGCCGAGGGGAGCGCTCGAGCAGGTCGGTCTTCATCGTGCTGCGACTGCGGGGCTGCTCAGACCGCGGCGCCGGCATGCGCCCGTCGGCGCAGGGCCAAGGCGGCAAGGGCGCTCAGTGTGCCCAGCGCCAGCGCTACCCGCTGGACCATGCCCACCCACGACGGCTCCCCCGTGAACGCCAAGCTGCCGCCGCTGGCCCCCGAGCCGCTCACGCTGCTCGTCTGGGTGGCGGGTGCCGAGCCGTTGGCCAGCCCCCCGCCCGCGTCCGTGCTCACCGGGGAGCCGCCGTCGGCTGATCCGCCGCCTGAAGTGTTCGATCCGCCACCGTTGGAACCGGAGCCGCCCGACCCGCCACCGGAGTTGCTGCCCGACGGGCTGCTGGCGCTGTCGCAGCCGAAGGCCGATGCCACCTTGTCGACGACGGTCGCGTCGATGTCGGGGATCGAGCCGCCGTCGATGGCGAACTTCGGCGCGCCCTTCGCGCCGGCGTCGGTGTCCCACGCCGTTTCGATCTTGAGGACGACGCCCTCGATGTCGGTGAACACCGGGCACAGCGCCTCGGCACCACCCGCCGAGCTGGACGGCAGCGGAAGCCCTGACGGTGTCCCCGGCGGCGGTGTGTCGCCGCCGTCACCACCCTGGTCGCACCCGAAGTTGGTGTCGACCTTGTCGATGAGGGCGTTGAGGTCCGGGATCTTGCCGCCGTCGACCGCGAATTCCGGCGCGCCCTTCGCCCCCGCCTGGCCGTCCCAGGCCGCCTCGACCTGTCCGACCACGTACTCGACGGTCTCGAACACGGGGCAGATGGCGGCGGCCGGGTTCGAGCCGCCCCCCGGGGCGGGGAGCGACGGCGTGCCCGGGGCGGGCGGCGCGCTCGGCGCGCTCGGCGCGCTCGGGGCGCTGGGCAGGCTCGGCTTGGTCGCCGCCCCGGCGGCGCAGGCCATGACCGGGCTCATGACGAGGGCGGCGGCCGCCACCGCCGAGATCCCGATGTCGCGCCACGTCCGCCTGCCGGTCGATGCCGTCGTGCCCATTCCCAGTCCCTTCGAAGGTCGAGCCGTCACGGGAAAAGACCGGCTGCGGCGGCCTCGTATTCGGAAATTTCCGGTGACGAAGTGGGAAAGGAGGCAGAGGGGCAGGCCGGGGCGCACGAAGGTCCGCCAGGAAGGAGATCCCCGGCGGTTCCCCTCACGCGGGGAATGCAGGGCCGATCCGCCTGGGCGGGTGAGCGGCCGGATCGTGGGGTGGAGGATGTACCAGGGAGTCGAGCTCGGCCGGGAACAGGGGGCGCAGGGCGACGTCGACGTGGCCGCCGGCAGCCCGGCCGAGGGCGCCGGCGGGGCGGTGTCCTTCGAGGAGTTCTACCGGACCCGGGCCGGCGGGCTGCAACGCTATGCCCGGGCCGTGGCCGGGCCCGAGCTGGCCGACGACGCCTGCCAGGAGGCCTGGCTCCGGATCTGGCGGTCCTGGGGCACGGCCGACGGGGACCGGGTCGACGCGTGGGCGCGCCAGATCGTGCGCAATTGCTGCATCAGCGGCCGGCGCGGGCCCGAGCGCAACGCCTCGATCGTCGAGCTGCCGGTCCTCGAGGCCGATCCCGAGGACGTCATCGTCAGCCGCGCCGAGGCCGAGCTGCTGGCCCGCTGCATCCAGCGGCTCCCGGCACCGTTGCGAGAGACGCTGTGGTTGCGCGAGGTCATGGGCCAGTCCTACGCGGAGATCGCCACGACGCTGCAGATCCCGATCGGCACGGTGATGTCGCGGTTGCACTCCGCTCGCCGCAAGCTCGCCCGCCGACTCGGCCGCTAGCGATCGTCGATCGGAACGGGAGCACCGACCGTGGTCACGTGGCGGCGGCATCCGAGCAAACTCGAGCTCGAGGCCTGGTTCGACGGCGAGCCGTCGGGCGACAGCCTGGGCTGGCACATCTCGGGGTGCGCGCGCTGTCTCCGGTATGCGGAGAGCCTGGCCAAGGTGCGAGTCGTGGTCACCGGCGCGCTGCGCTCGGCCCACGCTCCCGCCGATGCCGCCACCGACGCTCCGGCGCACGGCGCTCGTCGCGGACATCGCCAGCTGCTGGCCACCACCGCGGCGGTGGTCGGGGTCGGCGCCCTGGTCGGCCTGGGCGAGGGCCCGATCGGCGCGGCGCTGTTCGCCAACGCCTCCGACGGGGCGCACCGCCCGGCTGCCTCCGCCGCCGGTCCCGGTGCCGCCGGCACGACCAGCACCACCGCGGTCGGCGCCCGTGTCGCCGGCGCCGGCGCTTCGACCTCCGCCGGCGCCTCGGGCTCGCCCGGCGCGTCGGGCGGGGGCAACGGGTCGACGCCGGGCACCGCCGGCGCCGGCGCTTCGGCCGACCCCCTGCGCCTGGCGGTGATCGTGCCCACCATGGGGGCCGCGGCAGTGGAGGGTGCCCAGGTGGCCGACGCTGTGCGCCAGGCGGTGGACGAGGCCAACGCCGCCGGCGGGGTGCGCGGCCTGCCGGTGCGACTCACCGTGGTGCCCGCCGAGGACCCCACCGCGGTCGCCTCGCTCGCCGGCACCGTGGACGCCGTGGTGGGTGGCTTCGGCGCCTCCGCCCCTGCCGGCGTCCCCTGGTACCTGCCCGCGGACCCCTCGCTGCGGCCCGCCTTGTCCCTGGCGGCCGAGCTCGACCCCCAGACGGCGGGCGCCCGACTCGCGTCCGACCTGGTGCGGCGGGGGTTGCAGGGTCCGGTCGGGGTGATCGACGCCGGTGGGTCCGATGGCGCCCTCGGCGCTGGCATCGCGCAGGTCCTACCGGTCGACGACCTCTCCGTCGCCGCGGGACAGGGATGCCTCGCCGCGGTCCAGGCCCTCACCCGGCCGGGGTCGTCCGACGTGGCCTTGGCGGTGGCCGGGCCGCCGTCGCTGGCGGCAGCGTGCGTCACGGCGCTGACGACCGTCCCCAAGGCCGACCAACCGCCGGGCGGGCTGCTCCTCGCCCCCGACGCGGCGTATGCCGGCGTCGGCGGGTCGTCGTCGCTCACCACCGTCCTCGGCCTGCCCTGGCCGACCTCGGCGTCGCCGGGCGCCGCCCGCTTCCGGGCCGCCGTGCCCGGCGTCGACTCGTATCGCGCCCTGGTGTCGTTCGCCGCCACCGAGCTGGCCATCGACGTGGCCCGCACGACCGGCGCGGTGACGATGGCGGCCGAGGCCTCGAGCACGTGGCGCAGCGACCTCGTCGACTTCGACGGTCCCTCGAACCTCGGCGAGCAGGCGGTCACCGACGGCCCCGGCGGCTGGAACCCCGAGCCGTGACCGGTCGCATCGCGCCACGCCGCGCCGCGCACCGGCACCCCCGGCGCGTCGCGTGGTTCGCGCTGGCCTCGTCGTGCGGCGCCTTCGTCCTGGCGCTGGTGCACGCCGCCGGTCCCGGGCTGCGCTGAGGCCGCGTCGGGCACGAGACCTCCCAGGGCCGGGCGGCTACCGGGTGACGACGACGCTCGAGCCGTGTCCGAAGAGGCCCTGGTTGGCGCTCACGCCCACCCGTGCCCCTTCGACCTGGCGCCCCTCGGCCCGGCCGCGCAACTGCCAGGTGAGCTCGCACACCTGGGCGATGGCCTGGGCGGGGATGGCCTCGCCGAAGCACGACAGCCCGCCGCTGGGGTTGACCGGGATGCGGCCGCCGACGGCGGTGTCGCCATCGCGCAGCAGGCGTTCAGCCTCGCCCTCCTTGCACAGCCCGATGTCCTCGTACCAGTCGAGCTCCAGGGCGGAGGAGAGGTCGTAGACCTCGGCCACGTCGACGTCCTCGGGCCCGATGCCGGCCTCCTCGTAGGCGGCCAGGGCGATCGAGCGCTTGAAGCCGGGGCCGTCCACGTCGGCCACGGTCACCGCCGAGTCGGTGGCGAAGTTGGGCATCTCGATCACGGTCTGGGGAAAGCGCGGCGTGACCGTCGACACCGCCGCCACCGACACCAGCCCGTCGCCCGCGCCGTGGCGCCGGGCGAAGTCCATGCTCGAGAGCACCAGGGCGGCGCCGCCGTCGGAGGTGGCGCAGATCTCCAGCAGGCGCAGCGGGTCCGCCACCATGGGCGACTCGAGCACCTCCTCGACCGTCACCTCCTTGCGGTACCGGGCGTAGGGGTTGGCCAGGCCGTGGCGGGCGTTCTTCACCTTGACGGCGGCGAAGTCGAGCTCGGTCGCCCCGTGCAGCGCCATGCGGCGGCGGGCGTAGAAGGCGAAGTAAGTCGGGTTGGTGGCACCCAGCAGGTGGAACCGCAACCAGTCCGGGTCGTCCCTGCGCTCGCCGCCCACGGGGGCGAAGAAGCCCTTGGGCGTGGTGTCGGCCCCCACCACCAGGGCCACGTCGCAGAGCCCGGCGAGGATCTGGGCCCGCGCCGCGTTGATGGCGGTGGCCCCCGAGGCGCACGCCGCGTAGCTGGAGGCCACGCGCGCGCCGGTCCATCCGAGGGCCTGGGCGAAGGTGGCCCCGGCCACGAAGCCGGGATACCCGTTGCGGATGGTGTCGGCCCCGGATACGAACTGGATGTCTCGCCACGACAGGCCGGCGTCGGCCAGGGCGTCGCGAGCCGCGACGATCCCGTACTCGACGAAGTTGCGGCCCCACTTGCCCCAGGGGTGCATGCCCACCCCCAGGACGGCGACCCGGCGGTCCTCAGGCATCGTCGCCCCCGCTCCCGGCGCCCGCCGTCCCCGCACGGCCGGCACCCACCGGGCGCCACTTCCACACCAGGTACTCGTGGTCGTCGTCCTCGTACAGGGTGTCGACGACCAGCTCGACCTCGGTGCCCACGGCCAGGTCGTCGACGGTCACGCCCGCCGTCACCTGGCCGAGCACCACCATCTTCTCGACGTCGAGCTCCACCGCGGCGATGCAGAAGGGCTCGTAGGGATCCGCCGCCACGTAGGGCGCGGGCGGCGTGTAGCGGGCGTCGGTGTAGGACCAGATCCGGCCACGGCGACTCAGGGCCACCTCGTCGAACTCGGTGCCCGCGCACGAGGGATTGCGGCAGAACATGGCCTCCCGGGGGAAGGCGTAGGTCCCGCAGCTCGTGCAGCGGCTGCCGACGAGGGCGGGCGGCTCCTCGGCGCGGAGCCACCCCTCCACCGCGGGGACTCGGGTCTTGGTCGGGGGCATCACCGAAGTCTAACGCCCCGTCAGATTCGCCCCCCGGGCCCGGGGCGCCCCCGGCGTGGCGGTGCGATGCCCGGGGCGCCGGCGCGTCGCCCTTCGCCCCGGGCCCCGGCACGAATCAGCCCGTGACCGCCTCCTGCGCCGAGAGCCGGACCAGTTCCCGGGCGTGCTCGAGCGCCGACATGTGCATGTCGCTGGCCAGCCAGCGCATGCGCGGCGCCACCGGTGCCAGCGCGTCGATGTCGAAGGCGAGGACGTCCACCTCCGTGACGGCGCGGGCGGTGGCGGTGCGGGGTCGGCCGGCGAGCATGGCGGTCTCACCGACCCAGCCGCTGCGCCGGACCGTCGTCACCGTCCGGCCGGCGATCGAGACCTCCACCTCGCCCCGCACCACCACGTAGACCTGGTCGCCGAGCCCACCCTCCTCGGTGAAGACGGTGCCCGTCTCCACGTGGACCGGGTGCGCCAGCCGGTCGATCTCGGCCAGGTCGCGCATGGTGCACCCGGCGAAGGGCACCAGCGTGGCCAGCTCCCGCAGGTGCGCGCGTGATCGTCGCCGTGCCTCGGCGCGTGCCTGTCGCATCGTCCGACCGCTGTGGCGCGTCGACGCATCCTCATGGTCCGTTGCCGGACTCCGCCGCATGGGCCCACCTCCCCAGACACGGCCTGCCTCCCCGCTGACCGTGGTGCCCCCCATCCTGCCCGGCACGGTTGCAGATTTGTTGCACCCACGAACCGTGTCAAGCCCCGTCCCGGGGGTGCGTCAGTCCCAGAGGCCGACCGGGGCGTCGCCGGGGCGGTAGTGGCCGGGGAGCAGCTCGCCCGAGGCCGCCCGCTCGATGCGCCGCTTCATCCCCTCGCTCAGCGCATCCGCCTTGATCATCTCGATGAACAGGGCGGTGGCGTTGCCGACGTCGAAGAAGTCCCGCTGCCACGACCACTGCCAGTTGCCGGCGTAGCGGAACCAGCTCCCCCCGATCCCGGCGATCACGTACGGGCTCCCGTCGGGGCGGGTGGCATCCGCGATCTGCTTCCACAGGCCGATGACCTCGCCCTGGACGGGGTCGATGAGGACCTTCTGGTAGGGGTAGGTCCAGCCGTCGAGCCCGGCCATCTCCAGTCCCAGGGCGATGTCTCGGATCTCGTCGCGCCCGACGGCCATGAACTCCTCGTGGGGACCCATGTTCCAGCCGTAGGTGGCGTCCTCGGTGTACAGCTCGGCCATCGGCCTCCAGTCCTGGGCCGCCTCCGCCTCATGGTTGGCCTCGACCCACCGCTCCACCATCTCGGCGAGCTCGTCGTACGGGTAGGCCGCCATGTCAGTCCTCCTCGATTCGCAGTGCGCTCGTGGGGCAGAAACCGACGGCGGCCTCGATCCGGCCCCGCAGCGACTCGGGCGGGGACTCGTCGAGGATGGTGAGCACTCCCTGCTTCGACACCGAGAACACCTCCGGCGCCTCGCTCTCGCATACGCCGTGCCCCTGGCACAGGTCGCGGTCTACCACGATCCTCACCGGGCGCGCCCGGCGAAGTGCACGGCGCAGGGCTGGGCCAGCTGCACGACCATCTTCGAGTGGTCGTTGCGATAGGTGTCGGGGGGCTGGGCCAGCTCGAACTCCCAGCCGCGCAGGAGCACCGAGAAGATGGCCTTGAGCTGCATCATCGCGAAGGGCGCGCCCACGCAGCGGTGCCGGCCAGCCCCGAAGGGGATCCACGTCCACGGGTTGGCCTGGTCCTCCAGGCGCGGGTCCAGGTAGCGCTCGGGCACGAAGGCGTCGGGGTCCGGGAAGTCCTCGGGGATGCGGTTGGACACCGCCAGCGAGGCGCCCACCAGCTTGCCCTTGGCGATCCGGAAGCCCTCCACCTCGAGGTCCTCCTTGGCCACCCGCAGCACCAGGATGAGCGGGGGGTGCAGGCGCAGCGCCTCCTTGATGGCGGCCTCCAGGCGCGGCATCTCCCGCAGTGCCTGGTAGCTCACCTCCTCGCCGTGGGCGTAGAGCTCGTCGAGCTCGGCCACCACCGCGGCCATCTCCTGCGGATGGCGCAGCAACTCGATCAGGGTCCACGCCGCGGTGCCCGACGTGGTGTGGTGTCCGGCGAACATCATCGAGATGAACATCCCGGTGACCTCGTCGGTGGAGAAGCGCGGGCTGCCGTCCTCGTTGCGGATGGACATGAGGACGTCGAGCAGGTCCCGGTCCTCGTCGCCGGCCTGCGGCCCCGCGGCGCGCCGGTCCATGATCTCCTGCACCAGCCCGACCAGTCCGATCCGCGCCGCGTCGCGCCGGACGAAGCTCTCGACGCCGGGTGCGTACGGATCGACGTAGGCCAGGGCGTCCGTGCCGCGTTCGAGGTCGTGGTAGAGCTCGGCGAAGCGCCGGTCGAGCTCCTTGCGGAACTTCTTGCCGATGAGACAGGCCGACGACGTGTAGATGGTCAGCTCGGCGAACCAGTCGAGCAGGTCGATGGTCCCCGTCTGCCCGGGGGCGGCCTCCCACTGGGCCACCATCCTCGTGACCTCGTCGGCGATGGTCGAGGCGTGGCCGCGCATGAACTTGTCGCGCAGGGCCTGGTTGTGGAGCATCTCGCGCCGGCGCTCGGGTGGGGCGTCGAAGATCACGCCTTCCCCGAAGACGGGCGTCATGAACGGGTAGGCCTCGGCCTGGTCCAGGACCTCCTCGGGGGCGCGGAAGAAGAACTCGTTGGCCTCCGCCCCGGTGAGCAGCACCACGTCGCGCTCCGCCAGGCGGAACTCGCCGACGTCGCCGCACTCCTCGCGCACCCGGCGCATCAGCCCGATGGGGTCGTGGCGGAGCTCTTCCAGGTGCCCGTGCTCGCCCTCGCCGCCCGACACCTTGGGCGGCTCACGCAGGGCGGTGGCTGTGTCGGGTGTCATCGGTCTCCTCCTTGTTGCGATGCCGAGTGCGATGCCGACGGCGATGGCGAGTGCGATGCCGAGGGCGATGCCGAGGGCGATGCCGAGGGCGATGGCGATCGGGGGTCGGGATCGATCGGCGCCTCGGGCTGGACCTCGACCAGGGTGAGGTGGGTGCCCGGCAGCGTCTCCACCACGGTCCGCACCGCGCCGGCGACGGCGTCGGGGTGCAGGAAGTGGTGGTGACGGGCCACGCCCCAGCGGATCCACTCGCCGAGGACCTCGGTGGTCACCTCGGGGTCCCAGTCGCTGCCCATCTCGGTGACGGTCTGGCCCGGCTGGACGATCGAGGCGCGCACGCCGGTGCCCTCCAGCTCCATCTGCAGGGTGCGGGCGTAGCCCTCCAGCCCCCACTTCGACGCGGCGTAGCCCGAGGCGCGCACGCGCGGCCATCGGACCATCTCCGAGGTGACGAAGACGACGTCGCCGTGGTGGCGCTCGACCATGGCGGGGACGAGCGACGCCACCAGCCGCTGCACACCCAGCAGGTTGACCTCCACGATGGCGGCGAAGTCGTCGGGGTTGGGGTCGACGGCCGAGTCGGGCACGGACCTTCCGGCGGCCGACACGAACACGTCGACCTCGCCGACCGCCTCGCGCGCCCCCTTGACGAACGCCTCGACGGAGGCGGGGTCGGCCAGGTCCAGGCGCACGGGATGGGCCTCGCCGCCCGCGGCACGGATCTGCTCGGCCGTGTCCTCCAGGCGGTCGCCGCGCCGGGCCCCGAGCACCACCGGGTGCCCGGCCGCGGCCAGCGCCACGGCGGTGGCGCGGCCGATGCCAGAGGAGGCGCCGGTCACCACCGTCGGGCGCCGCTCGGGGTGCGGGACGAAGGTCGGCATCAGCGCGGTGTGACGGTGGTGGGGAGCGCAGCGAAGCCCCGCACGTTGATGGAGTGCACCCGCTCGGCGCGCGCCGCGTCGATCTCGTAGCCGGCCACGCGCTGGGCCAGCTCACGCAGGCCCACCCGTGCCTCCAACCGGGCGAGGGCCGCGCCCAGGCAATGGTGGCGGCCGCTGCCGAAGCTGACCAGCTTGGTGGTGTCTCGGTCGAGGTCGTAGCGGTCGGGGTCGTCGAACACCGCCTCGTCGCGGTTGGCCGCGCCGACGAGCAGCAGGACGCGCGCGCTGTCGGGCAGCACCGTGTCGTAGAGCTCGACCTCGCCGGTGGTGACCCGCAACAGCATCTGCGTCGAGGCGTCGAAGCGAAGGGTCTCCTCCACCCAGTCCACCACCCGCCCGGGATCCGCCAGCACCTTGGACCGTTCGTCGGGGAAGCGCCAACCCCAGTACCAGGCGTTGGCCAGCAGCTTCGTCGTCGTCTCGTTGCCGGCCACCGTCATGAGGAACAGGAAGCCGATGATCTCGTCGTCGGTGAGCCGGTCGCCCTCCATGTCGGCGTCGAGCAGCGCCGAGGTCAGGTCCTCGGTGGGCGCGGCGCGGCGCTGCGCCACCATGTCGGCGAAGTAGCCGGCCATGGTGAGCGCGGCCTCGATCCCCTCGGGCGGGATGTCGTTGAGGCCCTCCTCACGGTGCACCAGGAGGTCGGCCAGCCGGCGCATCTCGGCCCGATCGGCGCGGGGCACGCCGATCATCTCGGAGATGACGTCCATGGGCATGCGCCCGGCGAAGTCGCCGACGAAGTCGAAGCTGGCGCGCTCGACGGCCGGCTCGATGTGCTCCAGGGCGATGGCGCGCACCCGCGGCTCCATCTCGGCCACCCGCCTCGGCGTGAACGCCTTGGACACCAGCGAGCGCATGCGGGTGTGGCGGGGCGGGTCCATGGCCAGGAAGGACATGGCCCGGTGGGCTTCGGGGCCATAGGCGGCGGGATCCAGGGAGACGCCGAAGCGGTTGGAGAGCTGCCCCGGGTTCCGGAAGGCGCCGAGCACGTCCTCGTGGCGCGACAGGGCCCAGAAGTCGAGCTCCTCGTTGCGGTACAGGGGCGCTTCCGCCCGCAGGCGGGCATAGGTGGGGTAGGGGTCCTCGTGGATCTCGTAGTCGTAGGGGTTGTAGCGAAGCGGCGCCACGGCCCGCTCGAGGGTCTCCGCCCCCGGCGTCATCGGGCCGCTCCCTCCAGCAGCAGGCGCGCCGTCTCCGCCAGCGCGTCGGGGACCTCGGCGAACGACATGTGGCCCATGCCGGCGAAGAGCATGGCACCGGACCAGGCGAAGTCCAGGCTCCGCAGCACCACCGGGTCGGCCTTGTCGCCCAGGGCCGCGGCGGTCCTGGCCCGCAGGGCCGCCCCGAAGCGCGTCCGCAGCGAGAACACCTCCGGCCCGCCCCCGAGCATGGCCGTCGTGCAGGCGGAGGCCAGCGTGGTGTCGTCGGCCATGAACAGCCCCACCACCCGCAGCTCGGCCGCCAGCCGCTCGAGCGGTGTGGACGTCGGGTCGTGCTCGAGCACGGGCAACGCCTCCATGCGCCGCCACAGCACCTCGGCCAGCAGGTGGTCCTTGGACGCGAAGTACGTGTACGCCGTGGCCGGAGCCACCCCGGCGCGCTTGGCCGCAGAGCGCACGGTCGTGCCCTCGTACCCGGTCTCGCGCGCCTCGTCGGCCGCGGCCTCGATGAGGCGCTCCACGATCGCCGCCTGCCTGGCGGTGAGCCGGCGGCGGGTGGCCTCCGCGGCGCGCGCGTCCTCGGCGCCGGGGTCGAAGGCGGGGAGGCTCATGATCCGTTCCCCGCCGGCGCGGGCCCCGACGACGGGGCGGGTCCGGGGACGTGGGGCGTCCCGTCGCGCATCGGCGGGAAGCGGAAGGTGGCGGCCGTGGTGCCCGCGGTGATGCGGGTGATGTCGGCCTCGGGGAGGGTCTCGGTGTCGTCGTCGATGACCACCTCCCACCGGCAGTGGGGCACCCGGTCGGCCGGCACGCGCGGCGGGCGGTGCACGGGACGGATGCGGGCCTTGGGGTTCACCGCCTGGGCCGTGTAGTCGAAGGTGCCGTCCTCGATGTGGTGGCACATCCCCGTGACCATGCGCTCGCCCCACGGCTCGGCGTCGAGCAGCGCGCCGCAGTGGGCCAGCTCGAAGAAGCCGTGGTGCTCGTCGACCACCTCGTAGTGCACGTCCATGTAGTGGTGCGGGAAGCCGGGGTCGAGCTGGAGCACCTTGAAGATCGCGGGCACGCCGTCGCCCTCCACCTGCATGATCTCCCGCAGACGCCCGCCGTAGACGGGGCTGGCGCCGCGCCACTCCTCCACGGCCAGCTCGTTGACGGCGTCGCCTCCGTAGCGCATGCCGATGGCCGCGCACATGGAGCGGTCGAGGAGGTGCACGATGAGGGCGAACTCGCGCACCAGGCGGACGAGGGCGTCCTTGGACAGGTCCTCGTAGCGGAAGTCGGGGTCGAAGGGTCCCGAATAGTCGGCCAGCCCGTCGTCGGCGCCGGTGACGCGTGCGCTGACGCGTGCGCTGACGGGCGCGGTGTCGGATGCGGTTCCGGTGGCGTCGGGCATGGCGCCAGACTACAGTCCAGACACCTGTCTGACTAGAGGGGAATCCGAGATGGGCGCAAAGCCGGACACACCCACGGCCGGCGTGATCGGCCTCGGCGACATCGGGCGCGGCGTGGCCGGGGCCCTGGCCCAAGCGGGCATCGGGCTCACCGTGTGCGACGTGCGGGCCGAGGCCACCGAGCCCTTCGCGCAGAGCGCCCGCATCGCCGCCGACCCCGCGGATCTCGCCGCCACCGCCGACGTGATCCTGGTGGCGGTGGTGAACGACGCACAGGTGCGCACGGTGGTCGACGGCGACGGGGGCGCGCTGGCGGCGGCGAAGCCGGGGTCGACGATCGTCGTGCTCTCCACCGTGTCGCCCGACACGGTGCGGGCCGTGGCCGAGTCCGCCGCCGCACGCGACGTCGACGTGCTCGACTGCGGCGTGAGCGGCGGCCCGGCGGCCGCGGCGCAGGGCGCGTTGGTGTCGATGCTGGGGGGCGACGAGGACGTCATCGACCGCGTTCGCCCCGTGCTCCAGGGCTTCAGCTCGCTGGTGGTGCGGATGGGCCCGCTCGGGGCGGGCCTGCAGGCCAAGCTGGCCCGCAACCTGGTGCAGTACGCGTCGTGGCTGGCCGCCTACGAGGCCCAGACCCTTGCCGAGGCGGCCGGGGTCGACCTGCTCGAGCTGGCCGAGGTGATCCGGGCCAGCGATCAGTGGATCGGCGGCTCCTCGCGGCTGATGTTCCGCCAGAGCGTGGCGCCCTTCGGCCCCCAGGACCATCCCGACATCGTGGGGGCCATGCGCAACGGTGCGGGGCTGGCCCACAAGGACTTGCAGGCGGTGGTGGCCCTCGGCGACCGTCTCGGTGTGGCCCTGCCGCTGGCGGCCATGACCGAGGCCAGGATCGACGCCGTCTTCGGGCTCGCGCCCGATCCGATGGGCGGGGCGAGTACCGCCACGAGCACGGGAGGAGAGCCATGAGTGTCGACGAGATCGCCGCCATCGGCGAGGAGCGGATGCTCATCGACGGGGCGCTGGTCCCGGCGTCGAACGGGGCCGTCTACGACACCCTCGACCCGGCGACCGAGGAGGTGCTGGGGAAGGTCGCCGAGGCCACGGCCGACGACCTCGACCGGGCCGTCGCCGCTGCCCGCCGTGCCTTCGACGACACCGGCTGGTCGGCCGACGTGGCCCTGCGGGTGCGCTGCCTGCGCCAGCTGCAGGGGGCGCTCGAGAAGCACGTCGACGACTTGCGGGCCCTCACCATCGCCGAGACGGGCTCGCCGGACTTCTTCACTCGCACCGCCGCCCTCGACGAGCCGGTGCGCTCGCTGGGCTGGGCTGCGGACCTGGCCGAGCGCTACGAGTGGGTGGTCGACATGGGGGAGGCGTCGCCGCTCGGCGTGCCGAGCCACCGCTGGGTGCGACGTGAGCCGACGGGTGTGGTGGCCGCCATCACCCCGTGGAACGTGCCCCAGCAGATCAACCTGGCCAAGCTGGGCCCCGCCCTGGCGGCGGGCAACACCGTGGTCCTGAAGCCCGCCCCCGACACCCCGTGGGTGGCCACCGTGCTGGGGCGGATCATCGCCGAGGAGACCGACGTCCCCCCCGGCGTGGTCAACATCGTGACGTCGTCGGCTCCGGCGTTCGGGGCACCGCTGTGCACCGACGAGCGCGTGGACCAGGTCAGCTTCACCGGCTCGACCGACACCGGCCGCACGATCATGGCCGCTGCCGCGCCGACCCTGAAGCGGGTGTTCCTCGAGCTCGGCGGCAAGTCGGCGTTCGTCGTCCTCGACGACGCGGACCTGGCCGGCGCGGTGTCGACCGCGGCCTTCACCGTGTGCATGCACGCTGGCCAGGGGTGTGCGATCACCACCCGCCTGCTCGTGCCGCGAGGCCGCTTCGACCAGGCGGTCGACATCGCGGCGGCGACGCTCAGCGGGCTCAAGGCCGGCGACCCGCTCGATCCGGGAACGATCTGCGGGCCGCTCATCAGCGCCCGCCAGCGCGACCGGGTCGAGGGCTACATCGCACTGGCCAAGGAGGAGGGCGGGAGCATCGTGGTCGGCGGCGGGCGCCCCCCGGACCGGCCCCGCGGCTTCTTCGTCGAGCCCACCCTCGTCGTCGGCGTGGGCAACGACGCCCGGGTGGCCCGCGAGGAGATCTTCGGCCCGGTGCTCGTGGCCGTCCCCCACGACGGGGACGACGACGCCGTGCGGATCGCCAACGACTCCCCCTACGGCCTCTCCGGCTCGGTGTCCTCGGGCGACCGCGAGCGGGCCATGGCGGTGGCGGCGCGCCTTCGCACCGGCACCGTGAGCGTCAACGGCGGCGTGTGGTACTCGCCGGACATGCCCTTCGGCGGCTACAAGCAGTCGGGGATCGGCCGCGAGATGGGGGTCGCCGGCTTCGAGGAGTACCTGGAGACCAAGGCCGTGGCGGAGCCGGCATGAGCGCCGAGCACCGCCCCCCGAAGCCCGACCGGGCCGCCGGCATGGAGAAGATGCATGCGGTCTACAACTTCAGTGTCGACCCCGACGTGGTCGAGGGCGACTTCGTGGCCTACACCGTCGACCATCTCTTCGGCGACGTGTGGTGCCGGCCTGGGCTCGACGTCTTCCAGCGCCGGCTCATGACCATCGGGGTGCTCGCCGCGCTGGGCAGGACCGAGCTCCTCGACGTGCAGTTCCAGAGCGCGCTGGACAACGGCGAGCTCACGGAGGACCAGGTGCGCGAGGTGGTCGTCCACCTCACCCACTACATCGGCTGGCCGCTGGCCACCGGCGTGAACGAATCGGCCGAGCGGATCATCGTCCGGCGCAGGAAGAACGGATAGGGCACATGGCGACGGCGACCTACGACTTCACCGGCAAGGTGGCCGTCGTCACCGGGGCCGGGCGCGGCATCGGCCGGGCGTACGCCGAGGGGCTGGCCAAGGCCGGGGCGGCCGTGGTGGTCGCCGACATCGACGAGGAGAACGCGGCGGCGGTGGCCAAGGCCCTAGCGGCCGCGGGCGGCACGGCCGCCGCGACGCGCGTGGACGTGGCCGACCGGGACTCGGCCGGGGCCATGGCCGCGCTGGCCACCGAGCGCTTCGGCGGCATCGACTACCTGGTGAACAACGCGGCCATCTTCGGCGGCATGAAGCTGGACCTGCTCATCACCGTCGACTGGGACTACCTCGAGCGGTTCATGGCCGTGAACCTCAACGGCGCGCTGGTGTGCACCCGCGCCTGCTACCCGGCCATGGCCGAGCGCGGCGGCGGGGCCATCGTCAACCAGTCGTCCACCGCCGCCTATCTCTACGCCGGCTACTACGCCTGGGCCAAGGCGGGGATCAACGCCCTGACCCAGCAGCTGGCCCACGAGCTCGGCGGCATGAACATCCGGGTGAACGCCATCGCGCCCGGTCCCACCGACACCGACGCGGCCCGCTCGGTGGTGCCCGACGCCTACCTGAAGCAGCTGGTGGGCTCGCTTGCCCTGAAGCGCCAGGGCACCCCGGAGGACCTGGTGGGGATGTGCCTGTACCTGCTCTCCGACGACGCCAAGTGGGTGACGGGGCACATCTTCAACGTCGACGGCGGCCAGGTGATGCGGCCGTGACCGGTGTCGCCGGACGGCCGGGGGTGACCGGCGGCGGTCGCGGGGCATGATCCGTCTCGAGGACCGGGGCGCTGTCCGCCTCCTCACCCTGGACCGGCCCGAGGCGCGCAACGCCTTCGACCGGGCGCTGTACGCCGCGGCCACCGACGCGCTGGTGGCGGCCGGCGCGGACCCGGCCGTGCACGTGGTGGTGATCACGGGTGCGGGGAGCGCCTTCTCCGCCGGCCAGGACCTGAAGGAGATGGCGGCCCTCGTCACCGGCGAGCGCGAGCCCGACGCGGCCAAGGGGTTCCGGGGCTTCATGGACGCGCTGTGCGGTTTCGAGAAGCCGTTGCTGGCCGCGGTGAACGGTGTGGGGGTGGGCCTCGGCTTCACCCTCCTGGCCCATTGCGACCTGGTGCTGGTGTCCGAGGAGGCCCGCCTTCGGGTGCCCTTCGCCGAGCTGGGCGTGCCGGCCGAGGCGGCCAGCAGCTACCTGTTCCCCCTGCGCATGGGTTGGCAGCGTGCCGCCGAGGTCCTCCTCACCGGCAGGTGGGTGAGCGCGGCCGAGGCGGTGACGTGCGGGATCGCCCTGCGGGCCGTGCCGGCCGAGCGGCTGCTGGAGGAGACGATGGAGCTGGCCACGCGCATCGCCGCCGCACCCCCCGACGCGGTGGTCGCCATCAAGCGCCTGATGCTTGCCACCCAGGGGCCCGAGGTGGCGGCGGCCCGCGAGCGCGAGGACGCCGCCTTCTCGGCGCTGTTGGGCTCGGCGGCCAACGCCGCGGCGCTGGACCGGTTCGGCGAGACGGGACGGCTCTCCTAGGTCCTAGGGTGACGTGCAGGAGGTCGAGGGGCAGTGACCGACACGGGGACCATCGAAGAGACCGCCTACGGGGACGTCGACCTCGTCGACGGGGCCTTCTGGGGCGGGAACCCCTATCCCGCGCTGGCATGGCTGCGGCGCCACGCGCCGGTGTACCTGGACGAGCGCAACGACGTCGTCGGCGTCACCCGCTACGAGGACGTCAAGCTCGTGTCGCGCGACCCCGAGCTGTTCTCGAGCGCGGGTGGCATCCGCCCCGACGCCGGGGCCTTCCCGTTCATGATCGACATGGACGCGCCCGAGCACCGGCGCCGGCGACGACTGGTCAACTGGGGCTTCACCCCCAAGCGGGTGGCCGACGCCGAGGCGGGGATCCGGGACATCTGCGACGCGATCATCGACAAGGTGTGCGAAACGGGCACGTGCGACTTCGTGCGCGACATCGCCGCCCCCCTGCCAATGATCGTCATCGGGGACATGCTCGGGGTGGCCCCCGAGGACCGTGACGACCTGCTCCGGTGGTCCGACGACATGTTGAAGTCGCTCGGGACCGACGACGAGACGCTGATGCTCAACGCGGCGACCGCCGCGGCCGAATACCGCGAGTACCTCCTGGCTCGGGTGGCCGAGCGCCGGGCGTCGGGCGACGACTCCGATCTCATCGGCACCCTGGTGCACGCGGAGGTGGAGGGCGAGCGCCTCGACGACGAGTCGCTGGTGTTCGAGTCCCTGCTCATCCTCGTCGGCGGCGACGAGACGACGCGCCATGTGATCAGCGGCGGCATGGAGGCCCTGGCCCGCCGGCCGCAGCAGTGGGCGGACCTGCTGGCCGACCGGGCCCTGCTGCCCGACGCCGTCGAGGAGATGCTGCGCTGGGTCACGCCCATCAAGAACATGTGCCGCACCGCCACGCGCGACACCGAGCTGCGCGGCCAGGCCGTCCGCCAGGGCCAGAAGCTGATGCTCCTCTACCCCTCGGCCAACCGGGACGAGGCCGTGTTCGAGGACCCCGACGAGTTCGACATCCGCCGCAGCCCCAACGAGCACCTGGCGTTCGGGGTGGGGGCCCATTTCTGCCTGGGCAACCGCCTGGCGCGGGTGGAGATGTACTGCATGTTCGACCGGCTGCTGGAGCGGATGCCCGACATCCGCCTCGTCACCGACGACCCGGTGCCGCTGCGCCCCGCCAACTTCGTGTCCGGCATCGAGTCGATGCCGGTGGGTTTCACGCCCTCGGCGCCGGTGGGCGGGTAGTCGGCGTCGGCGGCTTCACCGGTTCGTCCGTCCCGCCGGTCGGGCCGGTTGGGCCGGTGCCAGGTCCGCGGGGGCCGTGCGCGACAGCGCCACCACGCCGGCGGCCATCACCGCGAAGGCCGCCGCCCCCATGGCCGTCTTCCATGTGCCGCCGGTGAAGCGCTCGTCGAAGAGCCACACCGACAGGATGATGGCCACCGCCGGGTCGACCACGATGAGCACGGGCTGCGAGACGCTCAGCGGGCCGGACTGCAGCGCCGCCTGCTGGAGGACGGTGCCGGCGATGCCGCAGGCGGCGAGCGCGTAGACCGGCCAGCGCTCGAGCATCCCGACGACCCCGAAGCTGGTGAGCACGTCGGTGGTGGCCTTGATGAACACCGCCATGAGCGCCCACGAGATCGCCGCCGCCGCCGCGTACAGCGCCGCCCGGCGCACCGGCGAGCCCCGCATGGCGAGCACGGTGAGCACGGCGACGATGCCCCCGAAGGTGAGCAGGCAGCTCAGCCACTCGGCCGTGTCCGGGGTGGGGTGGCCGCCGTGGGGCTCGGCCATGAGGAGGAACACGGCCAACGATCCGCAGACCACCACGGCCGAGGTCCACGCCGCGGGGGCGACGTCCTGGCCGATCCAGAACTGTCGGAAGACGAGAGCGAAGACCAGCTCGGTGACGAGCAGGGGCTGGACCACCGACAGCAGCCCGTTGTGCAGGGCCAGGGCCTGGAAGACGAACCCGCCCACCGCGGCCAGCCAGCCGAGGAGCCACAGCGGCTGGCGGAACAGGAAGGCCACGGCGCGGACACCCCGGTCCTTCTTGGGGATGTCGATCGACGCGGCGTGCTGGACCATCGAGCGGATGGCGTTGGAGCAGGCGGCGGCCAGGGCGAAGACGACCGTGAGGACCTGCATCGGCCCATCCTGTGCCCGGGGCGGCGCCCCTGGTAGGGCCGATGCGCCTCATGTCTCTCGATCCGGGCGGCCGCATGCGCCAGAGTGGCGGGATGCGGGGGGAGCGGGCAGCAGGGGGCGAGGACCATCGCTGGACGCGGCGCCAGGTGCTGGCGGCCGGCCTGGCCGGCGGCCTCGGTGCGGCACTGGGGGCGTGCGGGGGTGGGAGCGGAAGCGGGAGCGAGACCGTCCGCCAGGCGGCGGGCGTCGCGCCGGCGGGGTCGGACCTGGGTGCGGTCGAGCACGTCGTCTTCCTCATGCAGGAGAACCGCTCCTTCGACCACTACTTCGGGACCTACAAGGGGGTGCGGGGCTTCGACGACCACCCGGCGGGGGACCTCGGGGTGTTCGCCCAGGCCTGGCCGGGGGGCGCGGCGCCGACGCTGCTGCCGTTCCATCTCGACACCGCCAGCGCCGACGCCGAGTGCACCTACGACCTGTCCCACGACTGGGACGCCCAGCACTACTGCTGGAACGGGGGTGCGATGGACCAGTGGGTGGCCACCCACACGCAGTCGCGCTTCGAGGGGCCCGGGAGCGGGGTGCTGACCATGGGCTACTACACCCGGGCGGACATCGACTTCTGGTACGCGGTGGCCGACGCCTTCACCATCTGCGACGGATACCACTGCTCGGTGATGGGGCCCACGCATCCCAACCGGCTCCATGCCCTGTCGGGGACCCTGGACCCCGGTGGGCACGCCGGCGGGCCGGTGCTCGTCACGGGTTCCTCGGGCTCGCTGATCGGCAGCGCCACGTGGGAGACGATGCCCGAGCGCCTGCAGGCGGCGGGGGTGAGCTGGAAGGTCTACAACCCGCCCGGCGCCGTCTACCGGCCGGAGGACCCGCTGTCCATCGCGGTGTCGAACAACATCCTGCTGTACTTCGAACAGCACGTGCGCGACCCGGGCTCGGCGCTGTATCGCAACGCCTTCGATGCCCTCTACCCGGACGACTTCGCCCGGGACGTGGCGGACGAGACCCTGCCGGCGGTGTCGTGGATCATCCCGGCGGTCGGGGAGGACGAGCACCCGCCGTCCCCGCCGGCGGTAGGCATGGGCTATGCCAGCCGGCTCATCGGGACGCTGGCGTCGAACCCCAAGGTGTGGTCGAAGACGGTGTTGTTCGTCATGTACGACGAGAACGACGGGTTCTTCGATCACGTGGCGCCGCCGGTGCCCCCGGCCGGCACCGCGGGCGAGTACCTGACCGTCGACCCGCTCCCGGCCGACGCCCACGGGATCGCCGGCCCCGTGGGGCTGGGCTTCCGGGTGCCCATGCTGGTCGTCTCCCCCTTCAGCCGGGGCGGCTACGTCTGCTCGGACGTCTTCGACCACACCTCGCAATTGCGGTTCCTCGAGACCCGCTTCGGGGTGGCGGCCCCCAACGTCTCGGCGTGGCGCCGCCAGGCGACCGGCGACCTGACCTCGACGCTGCACCTCGGCTCGCCCGACTCGTCGGTGCCGACGTTCCCTGCCACCCCGGGGGCGCAGGATCCCCGGGTGGTGCGGGAGTGCCAGGCGTCGCAGCTCGCCGAGCTCGACGTGCCCGATCCGGCGCCGTACCCGGTGCCGGCCGTCCAGGCGATGCCCACCCAGGAGCCGGGCGTGGCCACACCCGTCCCGACCTGATCGGGCGTCGCTCAGCCAGGTGGGGGCCCGAGCTGGACCGACACGCTGGAGCTGGACGGTGGCAGGGTCACGATCCCGTCGGTCTCGTCGACGGTGCCGGCGGAGGCGGCGGCCACGTTGTCGACGAATTCGGGAAGCTCGAAGAGGACCGCTCCATGCGGGGCGCTGCCACGTATCGTCAGGGACACGGACCCGCCGGAGGACGAGATCCGCACGTCCACGCGCCGTCCGTCCAGCGTCGGGAAGTTGCCGACCGAGACGACGTCCCCGGTGCCGAGCCACTCGGCGGGGATGCCCCGTCCGACGATCAGCTCGCCGGTCGACTCCTGGGCCACCAGCGAATCGAGCAGCACCTTGTTCGCCTCCGCCATTCCCCAGGCATGCGGCGAGGACCCCTGACCGGCACCCGGGTGCGAGCCCACCCACGGCGACGCCGGGTCCGGCGGACCCGAGCTCTCCCACCACGAGTAGGGCCCGCTCTGGGTGTTGCGGATCATGAACTCGTAGCCGGCGATGCCCTGGGAGCGCCACGAGGAGCCGGCGAGTCCCCAGCTCCCGTACCCGGCGTTGTAGCCACTGGAGTAGAAGTCGGAAGGAAAGCCGCCGAAGGTGTCGGGTGGCACGATGCCGCGGAGCCGGTCGAACCCGTACCGATAGGTCGGGTCGATGAGCGCCACGGCTGGACCCGACACCGGGGTCCCGAGCAGGGGGGCGTCCCAGGCCCACTTCCCGAACTGCAGCGTGGCCGCCCAGTTGGCGTCAGCAGGGTTGCTGCAGCGGTTGGCCGTGTTCGGCTGGAGGATCGAGCACGGGAGATAGTCCAGGCCGAAGGTCTGGACCGTGTCCTCGAGCGTCGCATCGGTAGCGGAGAGGAGGGCGTCGTACTCGGCGGTGGCCCACTGCACCTCTCCCTGGTTGCCGAGGCGGGAGGCCAGGTAGCGATACGCCGCCAATCCCATCAGGGCCTCGAAGTCGTCGACCGTCCAGTAGCCCGTCGTGTCGATGTCGTCGGTCGCCATCATGATCCCGCCCGGGCCAGTCCGGTCCGTGCCGATCTCGTGTGCGGTCTCCTCGATGCTCGGCCCGCCGCCGCCGGGACCGACGCCCGACGAGAAGTTCGCCCGGACGAATCCGATGTCGCCGGTCTTCATCAGGTAGATGGCCCATGGCCACGCGTACGTCCACGTCCCGTCGGGATAGATGGTGTCCTGCGAACCGATCACGGCCCGTGCTCGGAGCAGGAGGGAATGGGCACCGGCGAAGTACCCCTGGGTGAACAGGTTGGCCAGGATCCCGATGACGTCGTGGTTGTACTCCGCGTCGTAGCCGTTGACCCCGGTGTAGAGCTCATCGCCGCTCCGGGCGATCTGGGTCAGGATGAACCCGCTCCTGTAGGCGTTCACCAGCGACGTGTCGGGGAGCTGCAGGTCCGCGATCTCGCCGAGCTCGGTGTTCCAGAAGCTCCGCATGTGCGCCAGGTGCGGGCCGAACCCCCCGGCCGCCGCCAGGTCCGCCGGCTTCGGCCACGCATAGCTGTTGCCGAAGCGGTCGACGGCGACGACGTAGTCGTGCTGCGCCGTGGTGTAGGCGCGGACCGTGGTCGGCGCGGTGGCCAGCACGACGAGGCCCGGCGAGGGGTCGGGGTCCTCGACGACGGCCCGCCCGGTGGGGTTGGAGATCGCGACGCGGCAGTAGACGGCCACGAACGGATCTCCGTCGATGACGATCCGGTCGGCGAACTCGGTGATGGTCACCGTGGCGCCCGATCGGGCAAAGGTCGTGACCTGCGCCGGGAGATACCCGTCCAGGTCGGCCCACGAGGTCGCCGCGCCGTTGTAGATGCCGAACCCGAAGCCCCTGTTGATGCCCGACTGGACGTAGAAGGAGCCCCCGAGGCAGGTCACCACACCTTCCGAGTTCCCCTCCCATCCGATGGCGGAGGCCGTTGCATAGGCGCCCGTGAAGGCGTCCGTCTGGGTGTCGTACCGGCATGCGTACTGCCCGGCCGGACCGTGGCCGGTCGTGAGCACGGCTGTCGGCGCCTGGGCGCACCCGGCAAGCAGGCAAGCGAGGGCGACGAGGGCGAGGGCGAGCCGGATCAGCCCGCAGCGTGCGGGCGCCGGTGTCGCGGAGGTGGTCGGCTTGGTCACGGGGCCCCAATTCGTACCTGGAGCAGCATGGTGCGCTGCCGTGGGCCGAAGGGGGATCGCAGCGGCCCGGGGCTCTCCACCGTCGTGGGGGAGCCGACGCCAGACCCAACTACAATGACGATCCGCCGCCTGAGCCCCCGGCGGAGCGCCGGGCGCCCCGGACGTTCCTGCAGGTGGGCGAGGTGCGGTGGATGCGCTCGTAGCCCAATTGGATAGAGCATCTGACTACGGATCAGAAGGTTGGGGGTTCGAGTCCCTCCGAGCGCGCTGAAAGGCCCAGGTCAAAGGGTTGAGTCGCATCGGATCGTGACGACCGTGGTGTTGGGTTCCATGTTGGCTGCCTTACCTGCCGGGCGCTTTCGGGCGCTTTCGGGCGCTTTTGGGGCCATTCGGGACAACGCACGGCGGCATTCTGCGATGGACTGCGACACATAGCGACAACGTGAAGCGGATCGACGGTCAGATGATCAGTCGCCATCGACTCGCCGCCTGCCAAGGCTCGAGAAGCGGCCAAGGCGATCCCCGGGGCCGAATACGCCGAGATCGCCGAAGCGAGCCATCTCGGCTTCCTCACCCACGCTGGTCCGGTCACCAAGGTCCTCGTCGATTACTTCGGGCGTCACTGAGCGAGTGGCGTTGTGCGTGTCGGAGCTACGGTGCATCGTCCTACCTGGACGCTCGGAAATTCCGCCGAACCGTGCATGGCAGAACGAACCGCGCGAACATGTCGAACCACCAACTCAAGTCGACCCGTACTAATCCCGGCCTCTTGCGGGCGACTTCAAGATTTTGCGAAGTTCCAGCTTGGCCCCTTCCTGCTAGAGGCATTGGGAAGTGGGACCCGGCTCAGTTCGCCGGGAATGAAGGTGGCGTGTCGGAAGGTGCGCTCCCCCACGCGGTGTTGGGGGATCGTCCCAGGGTGAAATCGAGGTGGGCTCCGGTCTCGGTGACCGACGCAGGCAACCAGGGGCAGTTGTACTGAGCAGGGCCGGCGGCAGGCGCCGCCGTGCACGCGTTGGCGCCAGGCGCCAGGCCCTCGATCTGGAGCGCTTGGACGTAGGGGGTGGTGGCAGAGGCGTCCGGTGCATCGATATCTATCGAGTGCCCACTCGCCAGGGAGACGGCGACGTGTGTGAACAGCGGGCTGCCGACCACGAGTTCACCCCGACCCGGGACTTCCGGGTACAGGCCCATGGCGGCCCACACATACCACGACGACATGGCGCCGAGGTCGTCGTTACCCGGTTCTCCATTCGGCGTTGCCGAATACAGCGACGTCTCGATGCGCCGGACGACAGACTGGGTGCGCCACGGCGCGCCCGCATAGTCGTACTCCCAGGGGATGCCGAGAGACGGCTCGTTCCCGGCCCAGTCGTAGGGCTGCTTCCGGCTGGTATTGAGCTTGGTGAAGAACGTGTCCAGTTTGGTGACCGTGGCCTGGTTGCCCCCGAGCGCGTCGAACAGGCCCCGCAGGTTCTGGGGAACGCTCCACGTGTATTGGATGGCGTTGCCCTCCTCGAACCCATCCTGTCCGATGTTCGGTAACGGGGAGGGTTGGAAGGCAGGGCCGGGGGGGAAGGTCCCGTTGGCCCGGCGTGCGCCCAAGTAGCCGGTGGCGGGGTTGACGAGATTCCGCCAATTCTGGGCTCGCGCGATGAAGGTCGTATACGTGGCGGTGTCGCCCACGGCCTCAGCCAGCTGCGAGATGGCGAAGTCATCGATGGCGTACTCGAGGGTCTCGGAGCCGCCCACCGTGTAGTCGAAGGAGGTGAAGTCGCGCCGGTCAGCCTCGACATATCCCTTCGCCAGGTACTCGGCGAGGTCTTGGCGTTCGAGATGGCCGCTGTTCAAGACGGATGGGTCCGTCGCCCCCCTGACCATGTCGGCCACGGCGCCCCGGGCGTCGAACCCCCGGGCACCGAAGGCATAAGCAGAGGCGATCACAGGGTCGGCCGAGTCTCCGTTCCCCTGGGCGGCGTCGGAGTTGGCCACGGCCCACTTGGGCAGGCCGCCCCCCTGGGCGGCGTCGGCCAGCATTGAGGTGACCATGTCGCTCGTCTGCTGGGGGGCAAGCAGGGCAAGCAGGGCCACCTCGCTGCGGTAGATGTCCCATTCCGAGAAGTTGGCGTACTGGGTGTACCCGGTCGCCACGTGGACCTTCCCGTCGAACCCGATGTAGTCGCCGTTGGCGTCGTCGAAGATATTCGGGTGCAACAGCGAGTGATACAGCGCCGAGTAGAACGTCCGCTCATCTGACAGGCTTCCCCCACTGATCTGGATCCGACCCAGAAGCTGGTTCCAAGCGTCGGTATCCCGTTGCGCCAGGGCGTCGATGCTCCAGCCAGGACGCTCGGCATCGATGTTCGAGCGGGCATTGGCCACGCTGACGAAGGACACACCCACCTGAACCTGCACCACCCGTGTCCCAGGGCCAAACGTGACGTACCCACCCGACTGCGACTTGCTGCTCGTACGTGACCCGGGAACCAGCGTCGTGCCGTGCCAGGTGCCGAACCCACTGAAGGGCGTGTCGAAACGGGCGGCGAAGAACAGGTGGTAGGCCCCAGCGGTGCCACAGAATTGCCCGCTCACTACCGACCCGTCCAGCTCTTTATTGCCGACGATGGCAACGTCGGAGGCTGACGATCCCGCCGCGCTTTCGGCCACCTTGAAGAGCAGGTGGGCGTCTCCCGTCCGGGGGAAGGTGAATCGACCGAGGCCGGCTCTGGGCGTGACGGCGAGCTCCACCCGCACCGGGGCATGCCCCACGGTGACGGCATAGCTCCCGGGGTGTGCCACCTCGGTCGCGTGGGAGAAGGACGACGTCGTGGCCGCCGGGTCGCTCCCGATCGGGCCCACGGTCGGCAGGATGGGGACATCGCCATAGATGGGACAGCCAGGACCGCTCATGTGCGTGAGGCTGAATCCGCTCATGGCGGGGTCCTGGTAGGAATAGCCTCCACCCGACGCCCGGTCCGGGGAGGTGTCCGGACTCCACTGCACCAGGCCGAAAGGTACGTCGGCGCCGGGGAACGTATCGATGTTTCCCACACTGGATCCGCCGACGCCGGTTCCCATGAAGGGATCCACGAGCCCGCTCGGCGAGGTGGGGCTCGGCGTGGTCGGGGTTGCCGAAGACGAGGCGCTCGAAGCGGAGCTTCGTGTCGAGACGGAGCTCGGTGAAGACGGGCTGCATCCGCTGAGTACTACAGACGCCAGCACGACCGGGATGATGACGTCGCGAGCTCTGGGGGGACCGGGTTCTCCCAGAACCTGGATCCGCCGGCGCACGCCGCATTGTACGAGCAACCACTGCTCGCCGCTTATCCGAGCACGCGCGCGTCCCGTCGTCGAGGTGAGTTGTCAGGCCGCACATAGCGGGCGATCGCGCGACGGTGGTCACACCCCGGGCCAGCCGACCGATCTGGTCCGACCTGGTGGGGCCGCCCTGGCGCTCCCGGTCCTGCGGCAGTTTCTCGCCATGCCCCAGGTGACCCTGCCACTGGCCGGGGTCGTCTACAACCTCGGCTTGGACCTCGGACACGACGGGGTCGTCGGCATCAAGACGGGCACCGACGCGGCGGCCGGCGGACCTCTATCGAATTGAGGGCGCGTAGTCAGGGGTCCACATGGCTCCTTCGATCGCAGCTTCCACCGATGTGCCCGGAGCGAGGCTTCCTCCGCCGTTAGCGCAGGCTTCGGTGGCAACAGCTACGGCGATCGTCCGTGAGACGTCCCGCAGGCTGGACAGCGGGGGATAGAGAGCGCCTTTCTCCAGGCGCTCGTCGGAGACAAGGCCGGCGAGCGTGGTCGCGGCCCTGAGGAACAGCTGGTCGGTGACCTCGCGAGCGTTAGCGACGATTGCGCCGAGACCGACTCCCGGGAACACGAAGACGTTATTGGCCTGCCCGATGATCCGCTGCGCACCGTCGAGGTCCACCGGTTCGAACGGGCTACCGGTGGCCACCAATGCCCGGCCTTCACTCCAGGCGAGCACATCGGTGGGCGTGGCCTCCGACCGCTCCGTCGGGTTGGATAGGGGAAGCACGACCGGGGCCTTGGTCTGTGCCGCCATCGCGCGGATCGCAGCTTCGGTGAAGGCCCCACGCGCACCGCTCGATCCCACCAGAATTGTCGGGGCGACCCGACGAACCACGGCTTCGAGGTCGAAGGATCCGCCGGGCTCGAAGCCGAGCTCGAGCAGGTCTCGCCTCGGCAGGGCGAACGGCGCCTTGTCCCGGTCAACGTCCGGACGGCCTTCGTAGATCAACCCCTTGGAGTCGACCATGACCAGGGCGCGACGCACCAGGGCTTGGTCTGCTCCCTCCTCGATCATGACGGTCTCGGCGAGCCGGGCGATCCCGAGGCCGGCGGCCCCGGCCCCGAGGAGCACGATCCGCTGCTCCGACAGGGCCTCACCGCCGGTCCGCAGCGCGGCGAGCATGCCGGCCACCACGACCGCGGCCGTCCCCTGGATGTCGTCGTTGAAACTGGCGATGCGGTGGCGGTATCGGTCGAGAAGCCGAATCGCGTTGTGCTGCTTGAAGTCCTCCCACTGCAACAGGGCATGGGGGTAGACCTCCAGGACCGCCTCGACGAAGGCTTCGACGAGCTCGTCGTAGCCCGCACCCCTCAGGCGAGGGCCGGGGTAGCCCAGGTAGTGCGGATCGTGCAGCAGCTCCTCGTTGTCGGTGCCGCAGTCGAGGGAAACGGGAAGGGCCAAGCTGGGATGGATCCCCGCCCCTGCGCTATAGAGAGCGAGCTTGCCGACAGGGATGGCCATCCCTCCGGCTCCCTGGTCTCCCAACCCGAGGATGCGTTCGTTATCGGTGACCACGATCAGCCGCACGTCGTCGTGGCCGCTGTTGCGCAGCAGATCCGGTATGCGGCCGACGTCATCGGGCGTAATCCACACACCTCGAGGCCGGCGCATCACGTGGCTGAACTGCCGGCATGCCTGCCCGACCGTGGGCGTGTAGATGATGGGTGCGAGCTCCTCGATGTGATCGGCCAGCAGTCGGTGGAAGAGCGTCTCGTTGCGGTCCTGCAGGGCGATCAGGCCGATGTACTTCTCCAGGTCGTCAACCTTGCGGCGGATGTGCTCCAACTCAAGCTCCATCTGCTCCTCGATGGTCCCCACCCGCCACGGCAGCAACCCTTGGAGCCGAAGCAATCCCCGCTCCTCGACATTAAAGGCACTGTCCTTGTTGAGCGCAGGACAATTGAGTAGCTCGGGTCCGGCCAATCGCGGGTTCTCAGGGTCGATGGACGGAGGCGGTTCGTCGACCTCAGCGTTGATCGCCGGAGGCTCCCCTGTCCAGGAACCGTCACTCATGGTGCCGCCTCCGCTCGGCCGATCCCGATGCGTCCAGCCTTGCCGTTATGGCACCGGCCCGGCAAGGGTCGAAGGACTGGAGTGGCCTGGATTCCTACGGGCCGCCCACTCCGAACGCCCATTCGAGCGCGGCTCGAAAGATCTAGCATTCACAAACCCGCCCGAGATGTCCGAATGGTCAACGACGAATGCCTGACGCAAGCTCTCGCTCTACTCGGTGACTCAGCTCGGCGGCGTGGCTGGAGTCCTCGCTTGAGCTGATTCGAGAGCCGTAGGCCTGGTGTTCGAGCAAGGTTGCAAGCCACTCGAGGTCATCGAGAACCTGGCTGCGCTGGTCGAGTGCCGGCCGCAGGGACCGAACGTGCGCCGTCGGAGTCCGTGATTCGGGCCGGCGTAGACCATGACGGCCCAGGGCGCGGTCTACCCGCTTCCATGCGGCGACCACCCCGTCTTCTGGAGTGCTCTTGGCTCGGCGCCGCAGGAGAATGACAGCGGCGAAGACACCAACTGCCAGCAGGATCCCTGCTCCGGTGAACCACCACACCGCGTTGTCACCGGCGGATGCCGTCCCGGCCGGGGGTGTCGGGGTGGGGATAGTAAAGGGAGGGATCGAGCTGGGAATGGTCGTCGGTGCGATGGGGTTCGGATTTCCGAGGGCGGCCGGTCCGACGACTCCCGGAGGGGTGATCTCCCCCGAGGGCAACTGGGGGGTGGGCTCGAAGGAGATCCACGAGCCGTTGAGGTACACCTCCGGCCAGGCGTGTGCGTCGACACCGCGCACCACGGTCTGACCGGCGGAGTCACGCTGGCCGGTCGTGAACCCGATGGCCACCCTGGTCGGTAACCCGACGGAGCGGGCGAGCACGGCGAACGCCCCGGCGAACTGCTCGCACGATCCTTGACGCGAGTTGGTGAGAAACGCCGTGAGCGAAGCGGCTGGCGATCGCAGCGAGTAGTGGAACAGGTTCGACCGCAGATAGTCGTTGATCGCCTCAGCCTTCTGCAGGGGGCTGGACGCGGTGGCGGTGATCGATTGGGCCAACGAAGTCACGGCTGCCGGCAGGGCTGGCAGGACGACCTCACCAAGACTCGGTTTCTCGCCGCCGCTGCCGGTTCCCGAGGGGTCGGGGACCGTCGCCGTCGCCCGGTACTGCAGGCCCGGCGTGCTCGGCGCGTGCACGAGCGCTCCGACCGTCGTCAACTGCGGCCCGTTGACCGCCACGGTCCCGGGGGGCACCGGGAGGAGCCGGGTGGAGAGGTTGGCCACCCTGACTGTCGTCGTAAGGGTGTTGCCGGTGATGGTCGGGCTGAGGGGCGCCGGCACGGTCGTGCCGGCGAGGGCGCCGGTCGTCTCCGCATCGGGTATCCAGGCACCTCCCTGGAGGACCGAGAGCGACGCGATCTGCCAATAGGTCGGGACAGACGTTTGAGCGGTGAACAACACCAGGTCCGGGTCGTGCACCTGGAGGCCCGTCAGATCCGACACCAGGGAAAGCGCGGTGGGCGGGACGCCGATCACCGCCGGTCCCCCGCCCGATGCGGCGGATGTCCCAGCTGCGCCTATCACCGCGACGGCACAGGCCGAAGCCGTGAGGAGCGCCCCACCGGCGGCGAGCCAGCCTCCCGTCTCCGGGACCGCCACCAGGGCCAGGGCGCCGACGGTGACGAAGCCGACCGCCAGCCACGCCGCGCCCGGCGAGGGCAGCGCCACGGTCGACGAAGTCACGAGGACGAGGGCGGGGAGAAGACCGAGCGCCCCGGGAGTGGCCCGAGTCGTCACTGCTGCGACCCCCGCCACCAGGGCGCAGAGGAGCACCACCCCGGGCGTGGCGATCAGGGGGAGGTGGTGCAGACCGCCCACGGCATCGAGCGCGTGGCCGACCGCTCGCATCGTCGTGGGCGTCGGTAGGCCGTGCCAGGTGGCCGTCCCGGCCGAGGCCCGCAGCGCCACCAGAACCACAGCCACCGTTCCCAGGAGGAATGACGAGGAGGCCGACCACCGGAGCATGGCCAAGCTGGCCACCACGACGCCGACAAGTGCCGCCGCCAAGGCAGCCTGGCTGGCGGCGACTCCGGTGGTGAGGCGTCCCAGCGCACCCGCGCCGACCAACGCCAATGCGACGAGCGCTGCCTCGCGCAGCCAGCGACGGCTCATGCGCCCACCGCCATGATCGGGGCGGTGCCGGGAAGGGTGCGAGCGCCGGTCGCCGTGGTCAGGACGATGCCGTTCGGGGTGGCGACCTGCACGCCCTGGCGCGGCCGGAGCGAGGCGAGGACGCCGACCGCCTCTTCGTACGAGCACCGCTCGCCGCTGAGATGGGTGGAGCTACCCGAGAGCGTGCACAGCTCGAGGGGTCGGTCCTCGGACAGCGCGGCATCGACGAGGCCCTGGGCGGTGGAGAGCATCGCCTCGAAATCGCTCCGGCGGTGCACACCGGCCCGATCGTCGAGGACGAGGCGCGTCGTGGCCCCGTCCTCGGGTGCGAACTGGCGCACGAACCAGGTGCCGTAGCGGGCACGGGCGGGCCAATGCAGGAGACTGAGACGGTCGCCGGTGACGTAGGGCCGAATGCCGACCAAGTCCCCTGTCCCGCCTCGCCCTGCATCGAGCTGGCCCGACCCTCCGACCGACGCGCCGGCGCCCACGGTCGGCCAGGTGGCGAGCGGGTCGGCCCTGGGGTGCACCACGACCGTCACGGTGGGAATCTTTGGCCCCGGGGCGGCGAAGAGCCGCAGGGGGTCGCGCGCCCAGGTGGGAGCGGCCGGGAGCAGGAAGACCCCGCGTCCTTTGGTCGGGATCTGGCTGAAGAAGACCTCGGTCGCCCCTGGAGCCGGCAGGGGAAGCGCCACCAGTGGTCCTGGGGCGACAAGGCTGGCGAGGACCCGGCGAGTCCGCTGCGAGCGTGCGGGCTGCGGTGCGGTCCGTTCGAGCCGATGGCGTCGCAGGACCCAGCGGGTTGCGGGGTCTTCGACGGACAAGGCCGGACAGGTCCGTACGGTCCGGTTCGTGACACCGACGTGGAGCGACGCCGCGGCTCCTTTTGGCATCACCATCGGGGCGGCCTCGGCGCCGATGACGACGCCTGAGCGCGCTCGGCTCGCTCGCGTGGACGCCCACACGGGTGCCGCAAGCAGCAGCGCGGCGACCGCCGCCACCGTGGGGAGCAGCTCGTCCGTGCCCGTGGTCAATGCCAACGCCGCCAGACCCAGGCCTGCGAGGAACACGCCCAACGCCCGTGCCGTCGGCCGCACGGTCCGGCTCCTCTGTGTTCGGGGCGGGCGCCGGCGCCTACCGGAGGTCGGGGGCGCCGTGGGAGTCATGGCGGTCTTATGGCCCGAGGGGAACGGGGAGTCCGTCGACGATCTCGCCGATGAGCTCCTCCGTCTCCTCGATGGCCATGGCGGCCGCCGGGTGGAAGAGCAGTCGGTGGGCCAGGACCGGGGCGGCGGCCTCCTGGACGTCGGCTGGAGACAGATACCCCCTGCCATCGGCGACGGCCAGCGCGCAGGCGGTCTGCACCAGTGCCCTGGCCGCGCGCGGCGAGGGCCCGACGGCGACGCTCGGGTGGCGGTCCACCGCTTCGGTGAGGTCGAGGACGTAGTCACGCGTGGCCGGTGCCACGTGGACGGCGGCGACCGCCGCCATCAACGCCTCGAGGTCGGCGGGCGTCGTGGCCGGAGGCAGGTGCCGGGCGCGTTCGGCTGGGTCGGTGCCGGTCACGAGGGCTGTCATCTGTTCGCGCGACGGGTAGCCCAGCGAGACTCGGACCAGGAACCGGTCTCGCTGGCCGTGGGGGAGGGGCGCGGTGCCGGCTGCGTCGTAGGGATTCTGCGTGGCCAGGACGAAGAAGGGGCGGGGCAGCGCGTAGGTGGCGCCGTCGACGGTGACCTGGCGCTCCTCCATGGCCTCGAGCAAGGCGGACTGGGCACGTGGCGACGCCCGGTTGAGCTCGTCGGCCATCAACACGTTGGTGAAGACGGGGCCGGGGCGAAAGACCGGTGCCGATCCGTCGGGGCCCAGGATGGTCGCCCCGGTGACGTCGGCGGGGAGGAGATCGGCGGTGCACTGC
>DASPTT010000032.1:0-5897 GCA_035623275.1 Acidimicrobiales bacterium | reverse complement strand
TGCTGCGGAAGCGGGGGCGACCAGCCGCGTGCCCGCATGTGGGCGACGAACTCGGGCTCCACGGCCACGTGGTACCGCCTGACGTAGTAGGCGAGGTCGGCGGGCCACTCCCACACGCCGTCGGTCTTGATGGTCTCGGTGCCGATGTCGACCTCCGGCCGGAGCACGTCGTAGACGAGCGTCGGGCTCCACAGCATGGTGGGGCTCTCCTCCAGATAGGCCACGATCCGATCCTCGTCGGGCTGCGCCGTGGCCGAGCAGCTGTCACGAAGGCTCGGCCCCGACGGGTCACCGTCGGCCAGCTCACGGAAGTACCCCGTACCTCGCAGCTCGTCCATCGCCGACCTCCTAGTGCCCCGGCGTCGCCGGCAGCGTGGGGTGGAAGTGCTCCCAGTGCCCCTCGCTGTGGATCTGCCAGTGGCCGTTGACCTTCGTCGCCTTTCCCACGAACGTCCCGCCGTTGTCGAGGGCCCACACTTTGCCCGTGGGCGCCTCGACCGAGTCGCCGATCAGGTCCGCCACCTGTTGCGCGGCGCCCTCCACGTTGGCGCCGGTGTCGCAGCAGATCAGGCGCACCGGGCCTCCGCTGTACCCCGACCTGCGCATGGCCTCGACCAAGGTCTTGGGCCCGACCTTCACCCACTTCCCGCCGATCTTGAGCAGGAACCCGTCGGGGTGCCCGTGGCAGAAGACGTCGAAGACCCCGGGCTTCGGCCTGATCTTGAGCGCCTGCATGATGGCGTTGTTGTCGTTGGCGAGGAGATAGGCCCGCGCCGGCACCGGGGCCGGCGTCGCCACCACCGGTCCGGACGCCACCTGCGTCCCCCCCTCGACCACCGTGCCGCCCTCCTCCACCACCGTGCCGCCCTCCTCCACCACCGTGCCCGCGGCGGACTCGGCGTCGCTCACCGCTCCGACCCCCGTGAGTTGGGAGCGGGGCACGATCCGGATGGCGGTCACGGGAACGCCTTCGGCGACGAGGCGCTGCACGTTGCCGAGCGCATCACCCGAGAGGGCCATGCCGAATTGCGCGTAGTGGGTCCCGAAGGTCTGCTCGAACTGCTCGAGCGACGCCGCACGCCACTCGTCGACCTTGATGTGCGCGTAGGCGTGGGCCACCAGGTTCGAGTACCCCTGGCGGCGCGAGTGCTTGTAGGCCTCCTCGTAGATGGCGATGATCCACAACCGGATCCGTTTGGTGTCGTCGCCGTAGTCGGGGTTGACCAGGTCGCTGCGTGCACCGGCCACGAAGGCGTACTCGCCCTCGGGGTCGTAGGTGCCGTCCCAGCTCTCCCAGACGAAGGCCTGGAGCTGCTCGACCGTCCACCGGTCGTTCGGTCCGTCCTCTGTGTCGGACCCGTCGTCGATGGTGGCATCGCCACCGGTCGTGACCTCGACGTAGTCCTCGCCGGGGCCCTTGGAGAGGGTGTGCGGGTGCTCGTCGGCATCGGGCGGTGCGCCCATGCCGGCGAGACCCTCGATCAGGCCGCCAATCAGCCCGCCCTCGACGTCGTCGTCCTTCGTCTGGTCCTCGCCCTGGCCGCGGCGGCCGACCACGACGCCGGTGGCGCCGACGACGAGCCCGCCGGCGATCAAGACCCCCCAGAGCCAGTCGAGGGACCCGCCCCCACCGGTCGACCCGCTTCCCGTCGACCCGCTGCCCGCCGGCGACCCCGCAGACGAGCCATAGCCGTTGCCCGGCGACGAGCCGGTGCCCGTCGGGGAGGACGACTGCGACGGCGGCGAGGTCGTGGCGGCCGCGATCGTCAACGGCGCCCCGAAGACGTAGGTCTGGTCGTCGTAGCTGTAGAAGGGGGTAGCGGTGAACGAGCTGGGCCAGGGCATCGTCCCGTCGATGGTGAACGATGCCCGCAACACCGGGCTCGAGAACATGCACTCTGGGCTCCCGCCCGGGCCACCGGACAGGTTCGACGTGCTCCCGGGCCCGCACTGCATGGCGGCCACGTTGCCGAGGAGCGACGGGCCGAACTGAAGACCGTAGACGTAGACGGGCTGGCCGTTGGGCGAGACGTAGGTGCCCGAGATCGTCGTGCCCGTCACCGAGGCGTAGGTCCGCGGGGGCGCACCACCCGCACGGGCGGGCGCCGCGCCGGCCGCCGTCACAGCGACGGTCATCCCCACCGCCAGGAGCAGTCGCCGGGCGACGTCCCCGGCCCTCACCCGTCTGGCCATCGCGCTCCCCCGTTCACGATCCGTTGGGGCTGCAGTCGACGAAGATGCGGAACCGACCGTCGACGAGGGCGAAGTGGTACTGGTGCGTCCCGCTCACACCGGCCACCGTCCCCGTGAAGGTGAAGGTGTAGGTGTCGGGCACCTGCGTCGACTTCCCGCTGCTGGCGTAGGTGTACACCGTCGGCCCGGTCGCCCCCACGAACGCCAGCGACGCGTTCGGGTCGACGAGGCCGGCGGTGAGGGCCTGGCAGGGGGCGGCGCCGTAGCGGGAGATGACCGCCGGGTCCATGCGGTCGAAGAGAAAGGCGCGGTCGCCGCTCCTGAGCGCGGTCACGAACGCCGACGCGAACGCCCGAGGGGTCTCCGAGTTCGCCGACGTCGAGGAGGCCGATCCGGCCGCGCTGGACCCCCAGTCGAAGGCGAGACCGAGGATCCCCACGACGGTCATGGCCGACCCGGCGACGACAAGCCCGGTCCGCATGCGATACAGGGTCCCCGCCATGGCTCCCACCCCTCGAGGATCGGCGACCGGTGGCCGGCGCCCGGCGACCGCATCGTACCCACGGTCTGCGGGCCCTCGGAGAGGTCAGCTCGCCAACCCGGCAGCCTCTTCCACCTCGGACACCAGGTGCTCGGGGCGGACCGGCTTGCGCAGGTATCGCCGGACACGCGACCCCAGGCGGTCCCGCACCTCCTGGTCCAGCGCGTAGGCAGAGACCATCAGCACGGCCGGGGGCGGAGGCCTGGGGCGCATCTCCTCCACCACCGCGATCCCGTCACGGCCGGGCATGCGGACGTCGAGGACGAGCACGTCCACCGGGGCCTCGGCGAGGCGTTCGAGCACCTCGTCACCGTGCTCCGCCTCGCTGACCTCGAACCCCGCGATGCGCAGGATCGCCACGGTCGTGGTGCGCAGGGCACGGTCGTCGTCGGCCACCAGGACCCGAACGTCCCTCACGGCGCCGGAGCCGTGCGCGGGAGACGGACGGTGGCGACGGCGCCGCCGCCGGGAGCCGGGACGAGCGTCACCCTGCCGCCGTGCGCCTCGACCACACGCTGGACGATGGCGAGGCCGAGGCCGGTGCCCTGGACCTTCGTCGTGTAGAAGGGTTCGAAGACGTGGGTGGCGATGGCGGCGTCGAGCCCGGTGCCCTCGTCGCAGACCTCGATGACGGTCGCGTCGCCGGCGGCTCGGGAGGCGACCGTGACGCGACCGCCGTCCGGCATTGCCTGGCAGGCGTTGGTCACCAGGTTCACCAGCACCTGGACGAGGAGCGCGGGGTCGGCGTCGACGGCCGCCGGCGCCGGGGCGACCTCGAGCGTCACGCCCGCCGGCGTCCGGACCATGTCGCGCACCTCCCGCATGACCTCGGCGAAGTCCAGAGTCTGCACCTGCGGGTCCCGTTCTCGCATGTAGACGGTCAGGTCCTCCGAGAGGCCCGCGGCCTTCGCCAGAGCCCGCTCGGCGGTGGTGAGATGTCGGTCGACCGCACCGTCCACCTGCCCGAGCTCGTAGCGCGCCAGGTAGAGCGCGTTGGTGGCGGCGCCGAGCGGGTTGCGCAGCTCGTGGCCGATGACCGTGGCCATCTCGCCCACGGCGGAGAGCCGCTCGCCGCGCACCACGGCACGGTGGGCTTCCTCTAGCTCCGCCTCGGCCCGCTTGCGGTCGGTGATGTCCCGGATGGCGGCGGACACCAGCACGCCCCGGGCGGTCTCGAGCGGGCTGAGGCTGATTTCGACCGGGACCTCGGTCCCGTCGCTGCGCAGCCCGTAGAGCTCCAGGTTCACCCCCATGGGCCGCACCAGCGGGTCGAGCACGTAGCCGGCTCGGTGGCCGAGGTGGCGGCTATGGACCCGTTCCGGGATGAGCATCTCGACGGGGCGGTCCACCATCTGCTCGCGCGGGTACCCGAAGAGCTGCTCCGCCTGACGGTTGACCAGGGTGATGCGCCCGACGCCGTCGACGATCACCATGGCGTCGGGGGCGGCCTCGAGCAGCCCGCGGAACATCGCCTCCGCCTCCCGGCGCTCGGTGATGTCCCGGATGGACGCCGAGACCAGCATCCCCCCGTCGGTCCGCAAGGGGCTCAGGCTGATCTCCACGGGGAACTCGATGCCGTCGCGACGCAGGCCGAAGAGCTCGCGGCCGAAACCCATGGGCCGAACCTGGGGGTTCCCGAAGTAGGCGGAGCGGTGGCCGAGATGGCGGTCGCGCAGCCGGCGCGGCAGCAGGAGCTCGACGGGCTCGCCGATGAGCTCGTCGCGCTCGTACCCGAAGAGCTGTTCGGCCTGCCTGTTCACAAGGGTGATGCGGGCGTCGCCGTCGACGATCACCATGGCGTCGGGGGCGGCCTCGAGCAGCCCCCGGAACATCCGCTCTCCGCGCTTGCGTTCGCTGATGTCGCGGGCGATAGCGGCGGCGCCGACCACCTCGCCCGTGTCGCCGCGGATGGGGGCGATGCTCAGCGAGACGCGCACCACCGACCCGTCCTTGCGCACCCGGTCGGTCTCGTAGTGGTCGATGGGCTCGTTGCGCAGCACCGACTCGAAGATGTGGTGCTCCTCCGAGCGGCGGCTCTCCGGGATGATCAGGGTGATCGGCTTGCCGACCGCCTCGTCGGCGCTATAGCCGTAGAGCCGTTCCGCTCCCTGGTTCCAGCTGGTGATGATCCGGTGGACCGACTTGGAGACGATGGCGTCGTCGCTGGAGCCGACGATCGCGGCGAGTAGCTGCTGCGACGGCAATGACCGCTCGGCGCCGACAGCTGACACACCCTGAACGACCGACTCGTCGTGAACGACCGACTCGTCGTGAACGACCGACTCAGTGGTCATCGCCGTCACCGGGGCCGCGCACCCCGACCACCCCCGCTCTGCCTCACCGTGCGTCTCGGACCCCCCCGAGGCACCCTTGACGCTACTCCTCGGCGTGCCCGAATGCTCGCGCATCGCGCCTGACGCCACGCAGAGAGGCGATCCACCCGAGCGTTTACGACGCGCGGTGAGACTGTTCGCGAAACGTTCACCGAGCGGGACCGAGGGACCGGCGAGGGCGGACGAGGAGAAGGACCGATCTGGCGGGAGAGTCGCCCCAGTCAGCCCCCTGGCGTCCTCGCGTTCGGCTCTCCCGTGTACCTGGTGACGCGACCGTAGAGTCGGCGGAGCGGTGCCACGAGCCGGAAGGTCTTGGTCGCCAATAACGCTTCTGCCTGCTGTCGGTACTCCTCCGCCTGCCGCCGGTACTCCTCGGCCTGCGCCGCCTGTCGCCGGCACTGCTCGGCCTCCTCCCGGGCCGATCGGGCAGCCTCGCGACTTTCCTCCAGCTCGCGATGCAGCCTGGCCTGGTGCATCGAAAGTCCGTGGACCTGGTCGCCGAGCGCCTCCGCTCGTTCGGCCAAGGCGGCAACTGCGTGTGATCCGTCGTCCAAGACCGCCTTGACGACGAATTGGTAGGTCTGCGCTTCCGGATCGTCCAGGATCTGCGTGACCATCGCCTGGGAGACACTGTCCTTGCCGACCGCCAGCTCGGTCGCGAAGAGCGGGACCACGACTCGTGACGTGTCGACCAGCAGCAGGCCGGCGTCCCGGACAAGGTCGCGAAGCGTGGCCTTCGTGAAGAAACGAAGATGTGTGCGATCCAGCAACCCGATCTCCGTGTATTGGAAGGCACCTCCCAACAACGCGATCCGAACGTCTCCGTGGGC
>DASPTT010000031.1:0-17281 GCA_035623275.1 Acidimicrobiales bacterium | reverse complement strand
TGCCCTTTGCGGGCAGCGTCCTGGCCCTCGGCGAGCTGGACGACGCGCTCGGCCGCGGCGCGATCGCCGAGGACGACATGCTCGGCGAGTCGACGGTGGGCGCCATGCGGCGCGCCCTGGCCGAGGGCGAGGCCGTGGGGGCGATCGCCTGGTCGCGCCGGGCCGACGCCGTGACCGCCGGCGCCGGCGGCCGTGCGTCGGGCGCGCCCTGGCAGCTCACCGGCCGGCCGGACCCGGTGGTCGACGGCCCGGTCGCGGACGTGCTCGTCGTGCTCGGGCGCGACGCGGAGGGCCCTGCGCTCTTCGCCACGGCGACCGAGGCGGCGTCGCGGGCCCCGGGCGAGCCGGCGATGGACCGCACGCGCGCCATGTCGTGGACGACCTTCGCCGACGCGCCCGCGCTGCGGCTCGGGGGCGGCGAGTCGGTCGAGGCACTCGTCGACCGGGGTGCGACCCTCGTGTGCGCCGAGATGCTGGGGGCGGCGGCACGCGTGCTGGACATGACCGTCGAGTACGCCAAGGACCGGGTGCAGTTCGACCGCCCCATCGGCAGCTTCCAGGCGGTCAAGCACCGGTGCGCCGACATGCTGGTCGACGTGGAGGGCATGCGGTCGACGACGTATTACGCCGCATGGGCGGTGGGCGCGGACGACGCCGAGGCCCGCGCCGCCGCGTCGGCGGCCAAGATCTGGTGCTCCGACGCCTCGGCCCGGGTCATGGGCAGCGGCCTCCAGGTCCACGGCGGGATCGGCTTCACCTGGGAGCACGACCTGCACCTGTACCTCAAGCGCGCCCAGCTCGACCGCGTCCGCTTCGGCGACGCCACTTTCCACCGCGAGCGCCTCGCCGCCATCCTGCGCCCCAAGGCGGAGAAGGGCGAGCCCGTGCTCTGAGGGTCGCCGGATGATGGCAGGAATCGTCATGTTCCTGTCATTGCGGACAGGGTGGCCACCCCGCATGATCCATCCATGGGCAGGCGCACGGCGGGCCGGCGGCGGGTGGTGATGGTGGCGTTCGAGGACTTCCAGATCCTCGACCTGACCGGCCCGGCCGAGGTCTTCGCCGTCGCCAACCGCTTGCTCCCCGCCGGGGACCGCTACCGCGTCCAGGTGCTCTCCCCCGACGGGGCGGGCCTCCGGGCGTCGTCGGGCATCGTGCTGTCCGCCGACGGCGGGCTCGAGGCCGGACGCGGTCCCATCGACACCCTCGTGGTGGTGGGGGGCGAGGGCACCCGCCAGGCGCTGTCGGACGAGCGGCTGGTCGGATGGATCCGCACCGCGGCGGCCCGCAGCCGACGGACGACCTCGGTGTGCACGGGGGCGTTCCTCCTGGCCCGGGCGGGCCTGCTCGACGGCCGCCGGGCCACGACCCACTGGTCCCAGTGCGACACGCTGGCGGCCGCCTTCCCGGCCGTGACCGTCGACCCCGACCCCATCTTCGTGCGCGACGGCGACGTGTGGACCTCGGCGGGGGTGACGGCGGGCATGGACCTGGCGCTGCGCCTCGTCGAGGACGACCACGGGCCCGCGCTGGCGCGCGAGGTGGCGCGGTGGTTGGTGCTCTTCGTCCAGCGACCAGGCGGCCAGGCGCAGTTCAGCACGCAGCTCGCCGCGCAGCGGCCCGGCCGCAGCACGCTGCGGGACCTCGAGGCATGGATCCCCGACCACCTCGCCGAGGACCTGCGCGTCCCCGCGCTGGCGACGCGCTGCGCCATGAGCCCGCGCCACTTCGCCCGGACCTTTCGCGCCGAGCTGGGCGTGCCGCCCGCCGCCTACGTCGAGGGCGTGCGGTTGGAGGCGGCGCGGCGCCTGCTCGAGACGACGGACCGGTCCCTGCCCGCCGTCGCCGCCGCGTGCGGCTTCGGGACCGTCGAGACCCTCCACCGCAGTGTCAAGCGCGCCTTGGGTGTCACCCCGGGCCAGTACCGCGCCCACTTCAGCGCGCAGGCCAGCGCCTGAGACCGCCGGATCCGGAACCACGCCCCGAGAGGAGCACCATGCGCATCGTCTTCCCCCTCTTCGCCCGTTTCACCGCCCTGGACGCCGTGGGGCCCTACGAGGTGCTGTCGCGCCTGCCGGGCGCGCAGGTCGTGTTCGCCGCGGCGGCGCCAGGGCCCGTGCGCACCGATGCCGGGCTCCGCGTCGTGGCCGACGCCGCCCTGGCGGAGCTGGAGGCGCCGGACATCGCCGTGGTCCCCGGCGGACCGGGCACGCACGAGATCGCCACGCCCGGCGACCCCGTCGTCGAGTGGGTGCGCTCGGTCCATCCCGCCACCACGTGGACCACGTCGGTGTGCACGGGATCGGAGGTCCTCGGGGCAGCCGGCCTCCTCGACGGTCTCGAGGCGACGACCCACTGGTCCCGGGTGCAACAGCTGGAGTCCTTCGGCGCCCGCTACACCGCCCGGCGCGTCGTCGTCCAGGGGAGGATCGTCACCGCCGCCGGGGTCTCGTCGGGCATCGACATGGCGCTCACGCTGGTGGCGATGGTGGCGGGCGACGACGTGGCCAAGGCCATCCAGCTCGGGATCGAGTACGACCCGCAACCGCCCTTCGACAGCGGGTCCGTCGCCAGTGCCTCGGCCGACACCGTCGAGCTGGTCCGGGCCGTGCTGGCGACCGACGCGTGACGCCTGGCACGGGGTCGGTGCGCCCGGGTGGGTGCGCCCGGGTGGGTGCGCCCGGCTCAGCCGGCGCCGGCCCCGACGCTGGCCCGGCGAGCCGCCTCGGCGCGCAAGGCGGCGCGATCGGGTTTGCCCGCGGCCAGCACCGGCAGCGTGTCGAGCCGGACCACGATCTCCGGCGTCTTGAACCGGGTCACGCCGCGCTCGGCGAACCACGCCCGGCAGGCGACCAGGTCGAAGGGGCCGGTCGCCTCGACGAACGCGGCCACCCGCTCGCCGACCGCCTCGTCGGGGACGCCCACGGCCACCGCGTGGCGCACGGCGGGGTGGGCCTCGAGGACCGCCTCCACCTCCGACGCCGAGATGTTCTCCCCGGCGCGGATGATGATGTCCGACAGCCGGCCGGTGACCACCAGCCACCCCTCGTCGTCGAGCGAGCCGAGGTCGCCCGTGCGGAACCAGGTCCCCGGCCGGGCCACCACGCGCTCGGTGGCGGTCGGGTCGGTGTAGCCGACGAAGAGCTCGGGGCCTCGGACCCACAGCTCGCCCACCGCGCCGGGCCCCAGGCGGGCACCGGTGTCGGGATCGTGTACGCACAGCTCGGCCTCCCCCACGCAGCGGCCGTCGGTGGCGCGGGCCCTGGCGACGGGGTCGTCGGGTCCCGAGGTCGTGACCGTGGGGGCCTCGGTCGACCCGTAGGTGCGCTTCACACGGCAGCCGAAGGCCTCGGCCGTGGCGTCGACGAAGGCCGGGCTCACGGACGCGCCCCCGGTCGAGACCAGCCGGAGGCTGGCCACGCGCTCGGGCCGGAACGAGCTGCTCGCCGCCATCTGGGAGAAGAAGACAGGGGGCGCGCCCATGTACGACACGCGCTCGGCCTCGATGGCGGCCAGGCCCTCGTCGGGGTCCCAGGCGTGCATCAGCACGGTGGGGATCCCCACCGTCGCCGGGATGAGCACGCCGTTGAGCAGCCCCGAGACATGGGCCAGCGGCGCGGGCATGAGGACCGCATCGGCCGGGCCGAGGCCGTGGACGCACGCCATCAGCGCGGCCTTGTAGCCGAGTCCCCGGTGGGTGTGCAGGGCCGCCTTGGGCACGCCGGTGGACCCCGAGGTGAACAGCGCAACGGCCAGGTCGCTGCCGCGCGCCGGGCAGCCGGATGCCGGCACCGGCTCGGCCGGCGCGAACAGCTCGAGCAGCGCCTCGCCCCCGCCGCGAAGCACCCGGCTGCCGGGGACCTCCGCGGCCGGCGCGTCGGGACCGGCGATCACCAGTGCGGGCGTGACCTGGCCGACGGCCGCCGCCACCTCCGAGGGTCCCATCCGATGGTGCAGCGGCGCGGCCACCGCGCCGAGGCGCCAGCAGGCGCGATAGAGGGCCAGCGCGGCGGCGCCGTTGGGCAGCTGCCAGCACACGGCCTGCCCGCGCCGCACCCCGGCGGCTCGCAGGCGCCCGGCCAGGCCGTCGACGAGCGACCCCAACGCGGCCGCGTCGAGTCGACCGTGGCGGTCGACGACCGACACAGCGCCGAGGGCGAAGCCGTGGTCGAGGGCGCCGCGGTCCCACGGCCCGCCGGGCCGTCTGTACCGGCGAGCCCGGGCATGGGCATAGGTCGGGGCTAGGCGCGTTCCGCTGTCGCCCGGGGTCATGGCGCCAAACGCTACCGCCGGGTGCGATGGCTAACCTGACGCCGTGGTCACAGAACGCGCATCGTCGGGGGGCGGCGCGCGGACCCATGTCGTGGCGCCGCCCGACGTCGAGGCGCGGGTGGCCGCGGCCCCGGCACCGGGGGAGGCCCCGCTGCCTGCGCCCAACGCCGCCGCGCTCCTGCGCCGCAACGGCCTCGACCCGACGACCGCGCCGCGCCCGGCGTTGCGCTTCGGCGACACCGTCTGGAGCCACGGCGACGTCCTGCGGGAAGCGGCCCGGTTCGCCGCCCTCTTCGAGCGGCGCCTTGACCCGTCCCGGCCGCCGCACGTGGCCGTGCTCCTCGACAACACCCCCGACTACGTCTTCGCCCTCTACGGTGCCGCCCTCGTCGGCGCCACCCTGGTGGGCCTCAACCACACGCGCCGGGGAGAGCACCTGGCCCGCGACATCGCCCACACCGACGTCCAGATGCTCGTCACCGAGCCCCGCCATGTGGCGCTCCTGGCGTCGATCTCCCTCGGGGACCTCCTCCCCGGGGGTGTGCTCGTCACCCGGCGCTTCGCCGACGAGCACGATCCGCCCACCTCGCTGGGCGACGACCTCGAGGACGCCCTGGGATCGCCCGACGACGGCCGAGGCGACCGGTACCTCTCCCCGGGCGCACCCGAGCCCGACGTCGACACGCTGTGGGCGCTGATCTTCACCTCCGGAACCTCCGCCGCCCCGAAGGCCGTGCGCTGCACCCAGCGCCGGCTGCTCACCACGGGGGCGCGCCTGGCCATCCTTCTGGGCGTGGGCGCCGACGACATCGGCTACCTGGCCATGCCGCTGTTCCACTCGAACTCGCTGATGGTCGGCCTGGCGCCGGCGTTCGTGACCGGCGCGTCGGTGGGGCTGGCGCGCCGCTTCAGCGCGTCGCGCTTCCTCGACGACGTCCGCCACTACGGCGCCACCTGGTTCAACTACACCGGCAAGCCCCTGGCCTACCTACTGGCCACCCCCGAGCGGCCCGACGACGCCCGGAACCCCCTGGTCATCGCGTACGGGAACGAGGGGTCCCCACACGTGGTGGAGGCCGTGGCGGCCCGATTCGGCGTGGCCATCATCGACGTCTTCGGGTCGACCGAGGGTGCCATCGCGCTGGACCGGACGGGCGACCCCCCGCGCGGGTCGATCGGACGGCTCAAGCCCGGCGTCGCCGTCGTCGACCCCGACGGCGCGGACGTGCCTCGGGCCCGCTTCGACGCCGAGGGGCGCCTCGCCAACGCGGACGAGTGCGTGGGGGAGCTGGTCAACAAGGAGGGGGTGGGGCCCTTCGAGGGCTACTACCGCAACGACGAGGCCATGGCCCGCGCCACGCGCAACGGCTGGTACTGGAGCGGCGACCTCGGCTACGTCGACGACGACGGCTGGGTCTACTTCGCGGGCCGCACGTCGGACTGGCTGCGCGTCGACGGCGAGAACTTCCCGGCGGGGCCGATCGAGGTGATCCTGGCCCGCCATCCCGATGTGATGTTCGTGGCCGTCTACGGCGTCCCCGACGTGGACGCCGGCGACCAGGTGATGGCCGCGCTGGTGCTGCGCGACGGGGCCCGCTTCGACCCCGCCGCCTTCGCCGCCTGGCTGGACGACCAGCCGGACCTGGGGCCGAAGTGGCGGCCCCGCTATGTGCGGTTGTGCCGCGCCCTGCCGGTGACGGCCACCAACAAGATCCTCGTGCGGACGCTGGTCCACGAGAAGTTCCGTGCGGACCGCACGGGGGACGACGAGGTGTGGGTGCGCGGGCGCGGCGACGCCGAGTACAGGCCCTTCGACGCCGCGGCCGACGCCGCACTGGCGGGGGCCTTCCGGGCGTCGGGCCGCCTGGCGGCCTGGGACCTCTAGGACCGGCGCATGGACCTCTCGCTCTCCGTCGACGAAGCGCGTGTCGCGCAGGAGGCCCGGGCGTGGCTGGCCGCCAACGTCGAGGACCCGCCGGACACCGAGGACCTGGCCGAGCTGGTGGCCTGGGGCCGGGCCTGGCAGGCCAAGCTGGCCGCCGCGGGCTGGGTGGGGATCGACTGGCCCGCCGAGTTCGGCGGGCGGGGGGCGAGCCCCGTCGAGGTGGCCATCTTCAACGCCGAGTACGCCCGCAGCGGCGCCGCCCAGCTGGTCAACCGCGTCGGCATCAACCTGGCGGGGCCGACCTTGCTGGCCCACGGGACCTCGGTGCAGTGCCGCCGGTGGCTCCCCGCCATCACCACGGCGTCGGAGATCTGGTGCCAGCTCTTCAGCGAACCGGGCGCGGGGTCGGACCTTGCCGGCCTCTCCACCCGCGCCGAGCACGTCGACGACGGGTGGGTGCTCTCGGGCCAGAAGGTGTGGACCTCCTATGCACAATTCGCCCGCTGGGGGATGTGCCTGGCGCGCAGCGAGGAGGGGACGCGCGGGCCACGAGGGCTCTCGCTGTTCGTGGTGGACATGACGGCGCCGGGCGTGGACGTCCGGCCCCTGGTGCAGATCACCGGCGACGCCGAGTTCAACGAGGTCTTCCTCGACGAGGTGTTCGTGCCCGGCGACCAGCTCGTGGGACCGGCCGGCCAGGGCTGGAAGGTTGCCTCGACGACGCTGGCGCACGAGCGGGGCACGAACTTCCCCTTCAAGGAGGAGGTCGTCCACGAGGGGCACCTGGCCCGGCTGTTCGCCGAGGCGGCCCGGCGCGAGGCACTCGACGACCCGGCGGTCGCCGATGCGCTCGTCGACGCCTATGTGTCGCTGGTGGTCCTGCGCACGCACAACTGGCGGACCCTGACCAAGCTGGCGCGCGGCGAGGTGCCCGGGCCGGAGTCGAGCTGGGTCAAGCTCACCTGGTCGGACATGACCCAGCACCTCTCCGCCAGCGCGTTGGCCGTGCTGGGTGCCGAGGCACCGCTGTGGGGCCCGTGGCAGCGCCAGTGGCTGTGGTCGAAGGCGGCGAGCATCGCCGGGGGGACCTCGGAAGTCCAGCGCAACATCATCGGCGAGCGCATCCTCGGGCTGCCCCGCGAGCCGCGCTGAGCGGTCGACCCTCCGCAGGACGAGCGGCAAGAGAACCACGAGACGAGGAGAGCGAGGCAACCGTGCCGGTGCACTACGAGCCGGGTGACGACCACGTGGTGTGGATCACCATCGACCGCGCCCATGCCATGAACAGTTTGGACATGGACCACTTCGCGCAGCTGCGGCGCGCCTGGGACCGCTTCGACGAGGACGACGGCGCCTGGGTGGCGATCGTCACCGGCGTCGCCAACGCGTTCTGCACCGGCGCGGACCTCAAGACCTACATCCCCGAGATCACCCGGCTGCAGAAGGAGATCGCCTCCAAGCAGGTGGAGGAGCTCGACGGCTACCGCATCGACGACGGGGTCAAGGCGGTGCTGCGGGGCGTGAAGATCTACAAGCCGATCATCGCCGCCGTCAACGGCGCCTGCGTGGCCGGCGGCATGGAGATGCTCGGCGGCTGCGACATCCGGGTGGCCGTGCCCGAGGCCTACTTCGGCGTGATGGAGCCCAAGCGCGGCCTGTTCGCCGGCGGCGGGACGACGGTGCGCCTTCCCCGCCAGGTCCCGTTCCCAGCGGCCATGGAGTTCCTGCTGTGCGCGGATCGCGTCCCCGCCGAGCAGGCGCTGGCCATGGGCCTGCTCAACGCGGTCGTGCCCGCGGACCAGCTGCGCGACAAGGCCCTGGAGTACGCCCGCCGGATCACCGTCAACGGGCCCTTGGCCGTGCGCAAGACCAAGGAGAGCGTGCTGCGGGGCCTGGCCACCGATATGCGCGAGGCGTACAAGATCGAGTCGGCCATCGCCACCGAGGTCTTCTCCAGCGAGGACGCCAAGGAAGGCCCTGCCGCCTTCGCCGAGAAGCGCGAGCCGCGCTGGACGGGGCGATAGGGCGCCGGGTGGCACCGCAGCTGGGCTTGGCCGAGGCCGTCGAGCGCCACGTCCACCGCGGCGACACCCTGCAGATCGTCTGCGGCCACTCCCGCTGGAGCGCGGCGGCCCGGGAGGTGGCGCGCCAGCACTGGGGCACCGACGCGGGCTTCACCCTGGTCATGGTCAGCCTGGGCTCGCTGGGCGCGCTCTTCGTGCACGGCGGCATGGTGCGCCACGTCGTCACCTCCTACTCGGGTGACCCGTTCCCCACCTACACGCCGAACCCGATCTTCCAGCGCGCGTACACGTCGGGCGCGGTCACGGTGGAGCACTGGTCGATCCTGACCTTCCAGCAGCGCCTCGAGGCCGCGGCACGCGGCCTGCCCGCGGTGGTCACGGGGTCGCTGCAGGGCTCGTCGATGGCCGGCAACGACGCCTTCGCGCTGGCCGACACGCCCTTCGGCCCCGTCGGCCTGCTCGCACCCCTCGTTCCCGACGTGGCCATCGTCCACGGCGCCCTGGCCGACCGCGCCGGCAACGTCGCGCTGTCCGAGCCCCTGCTCGAGGGCGTGTGGGGCGCGTGGGCCGCCACTCGCGGCGTGCTCGCCACGGTCGAGCGCGTGGTCGACGACCTCGACGGGCTCGGGCATCGGGTGCGCATCCCCGCCCACCGTGTGCTCGCCGTCGTCGAGGCCCCCTTCGGCGCCCACCCGGGCGGCCTCTACGCGCCGGGGCTGCCGGTGCGTTCCTACGGCGAGGACATCGGCTTCTGGGCCGGGGCGCGCGACGCGTCACGCGGCGACTTCGACGCCTGGGCCCGGCACTGGGTGCTCGAGCCCGCCACCCACGAGGCCTACCTCGAGCGCGTCGGGAAGGATCACCTCGAATGGCTGGCCGGGCGCAGCGACCCCGAGTCCTGGCGCGCCGACGCGGCCGCCCACCCGGTCGACGACCGCTCGCCGCCCAGCGCGTGGGAGCGGGCGGCGGCGCACGGGGCGCGGGAGGTGGCCGCGGTGGTGGCGTCGCACGACGCGCAGGCGGTGCTCGCCGGCGCGGGGGTGGCGAACCTGGCCGCCTGGGTCGGGGTCGACCGGGCGCGTGCCGCCGGGCACGCCGTGGAGCTGACCGCCGAGCTCGGCATGCTCGGATACCGCCCGACGCCGGCCGACCCCTACATCTTCAACCACCGCGTCTTCCCGGGCACGCCGGTGCTCGCGGACGCGTCGGCGGTCCTCGGCATGGTGGTCGGCGGACCGGGCACGCGCACCGTGGCCTGCCTCGGCGCGGCCCAGGTCGACCGCCACGGGAACCTCAATTCGACCCTCGTCCCCGGCGGCCCGTTCCTGGTCGGCTCCGGGGGTGCCAACGACGTGGCCAGCCGGGCCGCGGCCTGTGTGGTGGTGGCGCTGGCGCGCCCCGAGCGGCTGGTGGCCGCGGTGGGGTACGTCACCAGCCCCGGCCGGGCGGTGGAGAGCGTGGTCACGGACCTCGGCGTGCTCCGCCGGCTCGACGGCGAGCTCCGGGTGGCTGCCGTCGCCGCGGGCGAGGGCCCGGTGGACGAGCGCGTGCGGTCGATGGTCGCCGCCTGCGGGTGGCCGGTCCCCGTGGCCCGGGAGGTCGAGGCGCTGGCCCCCGTGGGCATGGACGAGGTGATCGCCCTGCGGCGCCACGACCCCGAACGGCTCTTCCTGGCGTAGCCCGCGCGAGGCGGATGGGGCGCGAGGCCGATCGGGCGCGAGGCCGACCTAGGCTCGCCGCGGTGTCTGCGGTGCCGGAGGGGGCCGAGGTGGTGGCGCTGGAGGGGGCGACGCCGCCCGGGCCGGGCACGCCCGGGCCGGGCACGCCCGGGCCGGCAGCCCTGGCCGGCACGTTCGAGCAGGTCGTGGCCGTCGTCCGCGCCGCCTTCCTGGGCGACGACCGGCCCGTCCGCCTGGCGCTGTGCTGCCTGCTCGCCGGCGGCCACCTGCTGGTGGAGGACCACCCCGGCGTGGGCAAGACCACCCTGGCCAAGGCCCTCGCCCGCGCCATCGGACTCGAATTCACCCGGGTGCAGTTCACCGCGGATCTCCTGCCGGCCGACGTCACCGGCGCCGTCGTCCTCGACCGCGACAGCGGCCGGCTGGCCTTTCGGCCCGGCCCGCTGTTCACCAACGTGCTGCTGGCGGACGAGCTCAACCGGGCCTCGCCCAAGGCGCAGTCGGCCCTGCTCGAGGCCATGGAGGAGCACCAGGTCAGCGTGGACGGCACCAGCCATTCCCTGCCCCGTCCGTTCATGGTGATCGCCACGCAGAACCCCTACGACGCGGCGGGCACCTTCCCCCTCCCCCAGAGCCAGCGCGACCGGTTCCTCATGCGCCTGTCGCTGGGATATCCCGACCGCGCCACCGAGGACGAGTTGCTCCGCGCCAGCAACGCGCGCCCGGCGCCCGAGGAGCTGCCGGTGGTGGCCGGCCCGGGGTTCCTCGCCGACTTCGCCGCGGCCCTGCGCGCGGCGTACGTCGCGCCTGCGCTGCGCCAGTACATCCTCGACGTTGTCGGCGCCACCCGCGCCCACCCCGACGTGTCCGTGGGCGCGTCGCCGCGCGCCGCACTGTCGGTCCTGCGGGCGGCCGTCGCCGTGGCGCTGGCCCAGGGGCGCGACTTCGTCACACCCGACGACGTCAAGGCCGTGGCCGAGCCGACGCTGGCCCATCGGATCCTGGGCCACCCCGCCGCCGAGCTCACCGGCGCCACCACGTCGGCCACGATCGCCGAGATCCTGGAGCGGGTCCCCGTGCCCGTGGGCGGCGGCTGAGGGGCGACCGGGGCGAGCAGGGTGCCGACGTCGCGCGCGTGGGTGCTGGGGACGACGGCGGTCGTCCTGGCCCTGGTCGGCATCCCGCTCGGCGTCGAGGAGTTCGTCCTCCTGGCCCTGGCGGCCGGGGCGCTCCTGGCGGCCGCGGCGCTCGTGGCGCCCCTGCGCGCCCGCCGCGCCCGCGGCGCGCTGGAGACCGCCGCCGCGGTCCCCGTGCCCGAGGCCATGGTCGGCGACGAGGTCCATGCCCGTGTGGTGCTGCGCGCGCCGGCGCGGCGCCTGGCGCCATTGCGCCTGGAGGACCCGGGCCGGTGCTGGCTCGTGTCGCACCCGGGGCTGGGCGGGCGACCCGAGGGCCGGGCGCCGGGCGGGGGAGGCGGCCGGGCCCGTCGCCCGCGACGGGGCGACCTCGTCGTCGCCGGCATCCCGGCCGGCGGCCAGGTGGTGCTTCCCGTGCCCGTCCCCACCGCCGCACGCGGCGTGGTCGAGCTGGCGGGCCCCCGGCTCTGGTGCGAGGACCCGCTCGGCCTCTTCGCCTCGGCCGTCGGCTCCGGCCCGACGACCCGGCTGCTCGTGTGTCCGGTCCCGGTTCCGCCCGGCGCGCTCCACGCCCCGCCGGCGCGATGCGGCGGTGGGCGCCCGTCGGGGGCGGCACCGCGGGACCTGCCCGGCGCGCCGCGCCCGGCGGGCGACGAGCTGGACTCGCTGCGGCCCTACGTCCCCGGTGACCGCCTGACCCGCCTGCACTGGCAGGCCCTGGCGCGCAGCGGCGACCTCGTGGTGCGCGAGTTCACGTCGGGTGACGTCGCCCGCCTGACCCTGCTCGTCGACGTCCGCCCGGGCGCCCCGTCGGCGTCGCTCGAGGCGGCCGTCTCCGCGGTGGCCGGCCTCGGGGTGCGGGCGCTGGCCGAGGGCACGGCGGTGGAGCTGTGCACGAGCGCGGGCGAGCGCGTGCTGCTGGCGCCAGGTGGCGCCGGGACGCGTGCGCTGCTGCGCGCACTGGCCATGATCGGGCCGAGCACACCGCGGCGCGAGGACGCCGCACGCTGGCACGCGTACGACAGCGCGGGCGCGCTGTGGGCGACCGAGAACGTCGGCGACGCCGGCCAGGTGCTCGTCACCGCGCACGGCGCGGGCGAGGAGGTGCTCCCCGAGGCCCTCTCCCGGCGCACGTCGGTGATGGTGGTGCGGTGAGCGGCCCGCCCTCCCGCGGACGCGAGCCGGTGGGGGCGGACGTGGCGCTGGCGCTCGTGGCCTTGACGGCGGGACTCGGCGCGGGGCGCCTCACCACCGGGCCGGCCAGCGCGCGCGTGGTCGTGCCCGTCGCCGCCTGCGTGCTGGCCGGTCACCTCGTGGTCTCGCTGGCCTCACGCCTGGCGCCGAGCGGGGCGAGCCTGCGGGACCCGGGCCAGTGGCGACCCGACCCGTCGCGACCCGACCCGTCGCGACCGGACCCGTCGCGACCGGGCTGGGCGAGGGCCGTGCGCGCGTCGGGGTGCGCCGCACTGGGCGCGGTCGCCGTCGTCCTGGTCGCCTGTTGGACCCTGTTGTGGCCGGCGACCCGCTGGGGCGTGCCGGACATCACCACCTGGCGCAGCGCGATGTCCTGGTTGCAGGAGGCGGGCGCCGTCATCACCGCCGGGCCCACGCCCCTGGCCCCAACGACCGGCGTGGTCCTGTGCCTGGCGCTGGGCGCGGGGCTGGTGGCGGTCATGGGACGGTGCCTGCTCGCCTGGTCCTGGCGCTCCGGGCGCGTGCCCCCGCTCGTCGCCGTGCTCCCGGCGACCGGGTTGTTCGCCTACGCGGCGCTGCTCAGCTCGGATCGGGCCCGAGTCGGCGCCACCCTCGCCTTCGCGCTGGCCGTGGTCCTGTTCGCGCCGGCGGCCCGGCCGTCGATCGCCGCAGAGCCCCCGGGGCGGCCCCGCCCGGGGGCGCGCCGGCGACGGGCGCACCGCCCGCCGGCGGGGCTCCTCGCATCGAGTGCGATGCTCGCCGTCACCGCCGCGGTCGTCCTGGGCATGGGGCCGGCGCTGGGCAGCATGCGGGTGGACGCCTTCCCCCATCCGGTGGCCGGCGTGGGCGCTGGTGGTGGCGGTGGCTCACCGGGGACGGTCGCCCTGCTCGACAGCCTGGCCGCTCCCAGCGGGGCCAGCGACACCACGCTCATGTTCCGTGCCCGCTCGCCCGTCCCCACCTACTGGCAGGTGGCGGTGCTGACCCAGTACGACGGGGTGGAGTGGACGGCCCAGGAGTCCACCCTGTCGTCGCGGCTCCCGGAGCCGACCGCGGGCACGTTCGTCGCCTCGGTGCAGGTGGAGGGGCTGCGCAGCACGCTCCTGCCGGCCCCGCCCGGCGCCACGGCGGTGGCGGGGGAGGACGCGGGTTCGTTGCGGGTGACCGCGGGCGGCAGCGTCGAGGCCACCGCCTTCTCCGGCGCCGGGACCCGCTACGCGGTCCGGGCGCGGGTCCCCCCCGCCCCCGACGCCGGCGGCGGCAGCGCGGCCGCCCTCTACACAGGGGTTGCTCCGAGCGCGCTGGGACCCTACCTGGCGCTGCCCGCCCTGTCGCCGGCCGTGGTGGCGCTGGCCCATCGCATCGTGGCCGGCAGCACCGGCCCGCTCGCCGAATCCGACGCGCTGGTCCGCTTCTTCGACTCCGGCCGGTTCCGCTACACGTTGCAGCCCCCGGTCAGCGGCGGCGCCGACCCGCTGGCCGCCTTCCTGTTCGACACGAGGGCCGGGTTCTGCCAGCAGTTCGCCGGCGCCTTCGCCGTCCTGGCCCGCGCCGTCGGCCTCCCCACCCGGGTGGCCGTGGGCTTCAGCACGGGCGAGGCCCACGGCACCACCTACGACGTGCTCGGCGCGGACGCGCACAGCTGGCCCGAGGTCTACCTCGGGCCGGGCGTGGGCTGGGTCTCGTTCGAGCCCACCCCCGGCGGGAACGGCACCCCGCCGTCGGTGCGCCTCGGCACCGAGGCGGCGGGGACGGGAGCCGACCGCACGCAGCCACGCGGCACCGACGTGACCACCCCGCCGGGCCTGGGCGCCGGGCTGGCCAACCTCGTCCCCGGCGGTGCCGGCGCCGCTGCGCGCCGCGTGCACCAGGGCACCGGCGGGTCGAGCGGCGCACCGACGATCCTCCTCGGCGCGGCCGCGGCAACGGCGGCGACGGTGGCGGCGGTGCTGCTCGTCGCCCGCCGGCGACGCGCGCGGCGACGCGCCCTGCGACGGTGGGCCTCGCACTGGGCCGCGCGCGGACGCCAGCGTCGCCGGGCACGCCGGCCGACGGTGCCGGCCGACGACGTCCTCACGTCGTTCCGCCACACCGAGGCCGCGCTGGCCCGGGTGTCGCTCGGTCGCCGCCCCGGCGAGACGCCCGCCGAGCACGCCGCCCGTGTCGACGCGGCGATGGCCGCCCGGGGCCACCGTCGCGGCCCTCCCTCCGGGCGCACGCCGGCTCCCGCCCTCGGCCCGCGCCTCGACGTCGGGGACTACCGCACCTTGGCCGCGCTGGCCACCACCGCGGCGTATGGCCCGCACCGCTGCACGGCGGAGGACGCGGCCCGGGCGCGGGCGCTCGAGGCCGGCCTGCGGGCCGAGCTCAGCGGGGAACGGACGTAAGAGGGCGCCCCGGCCCCTGCGGGGCGCTGCGCCCACGGTCGGCCGTCAGTCGGTGCGGAGGAACCTGTAGACGCCGGCGAAGTCCGAATCGACCGTGATACGGGTGTTGCGGTCGGCCGTCCGGGCGACCCGCGACCCCGCAAGACCCAAGGCTACAGTGGATCCGTCGCGACTGACGTGGGCGTCACCCGGAGAGACAGCGGTGCACCGGCACCCCGCCCGGGGGCCTGCGGCGGTCGCCCGAGCGAAGAGGGGGTTCGATGCGGGGGGGTCATCGGCGTGGTCGCGCGGCCCTGGCCGTGAGCATGGCGGGACTCGCGCTGGCGCTCGGCGCGTGCTCGAACGCCGCCGGAGGGGCGACCGCCGGCAGCTCGGGCGCTCCGGGTGTCAGCGCCACCGAGATCGACGTGGGGAGCCTGGCCAACATCTCCGGCCCGGTGTCCGCCGACTTCGCCCCCATCGTCAAGGGCGTGCAGGCCTACTTCGACATGGTCAACGCCCAGGGCGGCGTGTACGGGCGGAAGCTGGTGCTCAAGTACCAGCTCGACGACCAGGGCATCCCCACCCAGGACAGCGACCTCGCCCGCACCCTCGTCTCCCAGGACCACGTCTTCGCCGTGGTGGGCGTGGGCACCCCGTTCTTCTCGGGGGCCAAGTACCTCGCCTCCACCGGCACCCCGACCTTCGGCTACGAGGTCAGCGCCGACTGGTCGGCGGGCCCGAACCTCTTCGGCCAGCAGGGCTCGTACCTCGACACCACCACCATCTACGGCTCCGACGCATGGTTCGCCCACGAGATCGGCGCCCACTCGGTGGCCGTGGTCGCCTACGGCATCACCGCCTCGAGCGCCGGCTGCGCGCTGGTCGTGAACTCGCTGCAGAAGTTCGGCGTCCCCGTCGTCTACCAGGACCTCGCCGTCGGCTTCGGCGCCGACCTCAGCCCCGACGTCCTGCAGATCAAGTCGCACCAGGCCGACCTGGTTGCCAGCTGCCTCGACCTGAACGGCGACATCGCCCTGAGCCGTGCCCTCCAGCAGAACGGGGTCTCGGTCAAGCAGCTGTGGTTCAACGGGAACGACCAGGACTCGCTCAAGGCCTACCCCACGCTCATGAACGGGGTGTACTTCCTCGACCAGCAGGTGCCCTTCGCATCGGCCGCGCTGTACCCGGGTGCGTACTCCGGCCTCGAGCACTACATCGCCACCATGGAGAAGTACGAGCCCTCCGGTGCGTACAACGAGACGGCGCTCGACGGGTGGCTCAATGCCGACCTCTTCGTCACCGGCCTGCGAGCCGCGGGCAAGGACCCGACCCAGGCCAAGGTGGTGGCCGCGCTGAACAAGATCACGGACTACAACGGGGGCGGCCTCATCCCGCCGGTGAACTGGACCCTGTCGCACACCAGCTCGCCGCCCCCGTCGTGCATCGCCTTCATCCAGGCCGACGCGGCCAGCGACACGTTCAAACCCGTGCTCGGCACCGGCTCGCAGGTGTTCGTCTGCCACGGCATGGACTCGACGACGCCCATCACCGGCCCGGTCGGACTGCCCGGACTGCCCGGAGGATGACGCCCCGGTGGTCGGCCGCTCGGTGACGCCGTGAGCACCTTCGTCACCTACGCCTTGCCGGGGATCCCCTACGGCTGCGTGTTCGCCATCATGGCGGTGGGCCTGGTCCTGACCTACCGGGCCACCGGCGTGTTCAACCTGGCCTTCGGCGCGCAGGCCTACGTGTCGGCCTACGTGTTCGACCGGCTGGTGGTCGCCGCCCACTGGCCCAAGTGGGCCGCCTTCGTCGTGTCGGTGGTGATCCTCGCCCCGGCCCTCGGGCTCCTCTTCGACCGCGCCCTCTTCCGCTTCATCCCCAGCGCGTCGACCACCGCCAAGGTCATCAGCGCGCTGGGCCTGCTCATCGCCATCCCCCAGACCATGGCCATCATCTTCGGCTCCAAGCAGCCCCTGGCCCCACCGGCGCTCATCCTCGACCCCGACCACGTGTACTTCCGCGTGGGGTCGTACCCGGTCAACGGCCTCGAGCTCGCCGCCACCATCATCACGGTGGCGGTGGTCGTGGCGCTGGGCCTGCTGTTCCGCTTCACCACCGTCGGGCTGCGCATGCGGGCCGTGGTCGAGAGCCGCCGCCTGGTGCAGCTCGAGGGCATCAACGCGGGATGGGTGGCCGCCGGCGCATGGATGCTCTCGAGCCTGCTGGCGGGATTGGCGGGCGTGCTGCTCTCGCCCCTCTACGCGCAGATGGACCCGTTGTCGTTCACCACCCTGGTGGTGGCGGCCATCGCCGCGGCCGCCTTCGGCGCGCTGCGCAGCATCCCGCTGGCCCTCGTCGGCGGCATCGTGCTGGGGGTGAGCCAGAGCGTGCTCGGGGGCTATCTGCCCGCGGGCACGACGCTGGCCAACGGGCTGCGCCCCGCCTTCCCCTTCGTGGTGCTGGTGATCCTGCTGCTCGTGCACCCCGGGATGCGCAAGCTCGAGGCGAGCACCGACCCGCTGGCCGGGTGCGACCCGCCCCTGCCGCCGCCCACCACCGAGACCCGGGACCCGAGGCTGGACCGCCTCATGCGCTTCGGGTTCCCCGTCTTCGTGGCCGCCTTCCTGCTCTCGTCGATCACGTGGGTCCCCGCCAACTGGGTGTTCACCTTCGCCACGGGCCTGGTGCTGTCGGTGGTGTTCCTCTCCTTCACCATGCT
>DASPTT010000030.1:0-43406 GCA_035623275.1 Acidimicrobiales bacterium | reverse complement strand
GGCGAGCAGCGGGCCCACCGCCAGCGCCAGGCCGGCACCGGCCGCGGTGGCGGCGGCCGCGGGCTGGCCTTCTGCCAACCGGCGGTCGGCCTCCGCCGTCAGCTGCTCCAGCGCCACCAGGTCGATCCAGTCGGCGGCCAGGCGGTACCCGGCGTCGGAGCGCGGCACGCTCGCCGCGCCGAGCGCGGCGCGCAGCCGGCTCACCAGCACGCCGACCTGGTCGGCGGGCCGAGCCGGGAGGCGATCGGGCCAGAGGCAGTCGACCAGCCGGTCCACGCTCACGGGGGATCCCCGGCCGAGCGCCAGGGCGCGCAGCAGGCGCCGCTGCTTGCGGCTGCCCAGCGCGGCGGGTTCCACCCCCTCCACCGACAGGGAGCCGAGGATGCGGACCCGCAGCGCGCCCGGTACGGGCCCATCGCTCCCCGGTGCTCCGGACACGCCGCGATTGTCCTGCACGAGCGCCGTCGGGCGCCGACCCGGCGGACGTCGCCCGGTCAGGCGTCCCACCCGGCGCCGGCGATCACAGCCGGGCGGCCCCCCCGAGCGCCCGGTGCTCCCACCAGTCGAGCTCGGGTCCCGGCCCGCCGAGGGCCTTCTCCCACCCGAATTGCGCCAGGGTGCCCAGCAGCTCCAGGGCAAGCGCGTCCTCCCACCATCCGGCGGTGTCGATGCCGTGATGTTCGAGCGCGTGGCGATAGCCGGAGATGGTGTCCTCCTTGGACTGGGGCAGGCGGGCCGCGTTGAGCGCCAGGTACCAGGCGAGGTCCGCCAGCGGCGACGCCTCACCGGGCACCTCCCCCCAGTCGAGGAGGATCGTCCGCCCGTCGCGGTGCCGGCCGAGGTTGGCCGCCTTCCAGTCGCCGTGCACGAAGGTGTGCGGCACCCGCGCCAGCGCGCGGAGCAGCGCGTCTGGCTCCTCCAGCAACGCCGTGACCACCGCGGCCGCCCGCGGGGCGACCTCGGGGAACCGCGCCCAACCCCGGGCCATCACGGTGGGGACCAGCGCCTCCGATCCGATGGCGGCCTCGGCCTCGGCGACGGCCGGCGAGAACATCAGGTACCGGGCCCGCAGCGGCGTGAGCCCGACGCCGTCGACCCATCCCCAGAAGGTGGCGTGCAGCCGGGCCATGTGGTCCAGGAACCCCAGGTGCTCGTCGAGCTCGAACGGTTCGTCACCGAGGGGGAGCAGCCCCGCGGACACGTCGCGCAGCAGGACCGCACCCACGCCGTCCTCCACCGCGGCGCCGACCACGGCGTGGTCGATGACGTCGGGCACGGCGTCGAGCAGACCCGACGACCACAGCGCGGCGAACCGCCGCCCGCGGAGGTCGCCGGTCGCCCGCATGAGCCAGTCGTCCCGGGCGTCCTGGTACTTGAGCACGAGACGCTCGCCGTCGCGGACGACCCACTCGAAGCGTGCCCCCGACTTCGAATCCTCGGGCACCATGGGCCGGCGCGACGAGCACCCGTCGACCAGTGCCTCGATCGACCCGGCGAGGGGGCGGCCCACCAGCTCGAGCGTTCCCATGGCACCCAGTATGCGCCCGGCCCCTGCAATCCGCCTGCAGAACGGGCCCGCCCCCCGGACCGGCGAGGGCGGGTGGATCAACCGGGCAGCAGGGCGGTGCGGTCGTAGGCGGCGAAGGCCGCGGCGATCTCCTCGGCGTCCTCGGCCGTCAAACGCCGATAGGAGCGCTCCCCGGGCCCGGGTCGCCAGAAGCAGTCCTCGGCGCAGCACCACCCCTCGTTGCGCAGGCCGTGCTTGGTGATCTTGCCGCTGGCCGTCAACGGCAGGGCCGCGCTCACCCGCACGAAGCGCGGCGCCCACTTGGTCCCGAGGTCGGCCTGGTCGGCCAGGAAGCGGCCGAGGCCCTCGGCGAAGCGGTCGGCATCGGAGTCCGGGCGCAGCTCCACCGCCGCCATCACCTGGTCGCCGCTGCGAGGGTCGGCCACCGGGTAGACGGCTGCTGTCACCACCTCGGGATGGCGCTCGAGGATCCGCTCGACCGGGGCGGCGGCGAAGTTCTCCGAGTCGACCCGGATCCAGTCGTCGCTGCGCCCCGCGAACCAGACGAAGCCGTCCTCGTCGACGAAGCCGAGGTCGCCGGTCCAGTACCAGCCCTCCCGGGTGCGGGCGGCGTTGACGTCGGGGAGCCGCCAGTAGCCCTCGAAGCGCGCTCCGCCCGAGCGGCTCACCAGCTCGCCGATGGCGGACTCGGCGTTCTCGAGCCGCCCGTCGGTGCCCAGCCGGGCGCGCGGCCGCAGCTCGCCGGTCTCGGGGTCGACCACGACGACCTCGTCGCCGGCCGGCCCGAGCGCGCCCGGCGGCGTGTCCGGCGTGCGGTTGATCGCCAACCCGCCCTCGCTGGAGCCGTAGCCCTCGACGAGGCGGCACCCGAACCGGCGCTCGAATTCCCGGCGGTCCCGGGCCGAGGCCTCCGTGCCGAACCCGAACCGCAGGGGGTTGCGCGCGTCGTCGGGGCGCTCCGGCGTGGCCAGCACGTAGGCCAGCGCCCGACCGACGTAGGTGAAGCGCGTGACGCCGTAGCGGCGGACATCGGCGAGGAAGCCCGAGGCACTGAACCTCGGCGTCAGCGCCACGCGCGCGCCCACGGCCAGGGCGGGCGCCCACAGGGCCATGACGGCGTTGCCGTGGAACAGCGGCATCGGGCAGTAGCACACGTCGTCGGCCGCGAACCCGTAGAACTCCGAGGCGCGATGGGCGATGTCGGCGAGCCGGCCCTGGGAGCACTGCACGGCCTTGGGTGCGCCCGTCGTCCCCGAGGTGAACAGCAGCAGGAAGAGGGTCCGGCGCGTCACGGCGCGTGGTGCCGGGCGACCGGCGGGCAGTTCCACCTCGGGGAGTGGGTCCAGGTCGACCCGGACCGTGCGCTGTGCCGACACGCCGGTGTCGAGCCCGCGCAGGAGGGCGGCCCCCTCGGCGTCGGTCACGAGCATGCGGCACTCGGTGAAGCGGATGTCGCGCTCGAGCTCGGCCCCGCGCCGCGTCGGGTTGATGCCCACCACCACCGCGCCGGCCAGTGCCGCGCCCCCGAGCCAGAACAGGTAGTCGGGGACGTTGCCGAGCAGGACCCCGACGTGGAAGGGGACGCCGGGGTTGCCCGGCGCCATGGCCAGTGCCAGCTCGGCGCGCCGGCGGCTCTCGGCCACCACCTCGCGCCAGGTCCAGCGCTGCTCGCCGAAGACCAGGCCGACGCGATCGTCCGCGGCGCGGGCGGCCAGGAGCGCGGCGACGGTGGTGGGTTCGCTGACGTCGGCTCCGGCACCGGCCATGGCGAATTTCCTACAGCATCGGGACCCGACCTTCGCACCGCCGGGCCGACCGGTGCCGGTTCTCGATTCCGGTTCCCGATTCCGGTTCCCGATTCCCTCGGCTCCCACCCGGGCTGCTATAGGAGAGGGCACCCGCGGCGGGACAGGGAGGAGATCGGGTGCGGCAACCAGAGGACCTCGACGCCCGGCTGCGGGCCATGGTGGGCCGTCCCGTGGGCGGACGGGGTGTGGCGGTCGCCCCCGACCCCGTGAACCAGCCGATGATCCGGCACTGGGCGGCGGCGTTCGAGGACTGGAACCCCGTCTACACCGACCCCGATGCGGCGGCGCGCTCACGGTTCGGTGCCATCGTGGCACCGCCGCTCATGCTCCAGACCTGGACGATGGCGACGCCGAAGATCAGCGGGATCGCCGAGCGGGGCGGTTCGCCGGTGGAGACCGAGGGGCCCACCGCGCTGGCCGCCCTCGACGAGGCCGGCTACGTCGGCACCCTTGCCACCAACTCTGAGTTCGAGATCGTCCGCTACCTGCGCCTCGGCGAGGTCGTGTCGGCCACGTCGACCTGGGAGTCCTTCACGGAGGAGAAGCAGACCCGTCTCGGGCCCGGCCGGTTCGTCACCTGGGTCACCACGTACACCGACGAGGCAGGCGAGGTGGTGGGCCGCCAGCGGTTCCGCATCCTCAAGTTCAAACCCGAAGGAGCCCCCGCATGAGCGCGCCCGTGCGCAGGACGCCGGCCTGGGGGGACGTCGCCGAGGGCGACGAGCTCCCCGACATGGCCGTCGACGTCACGGCGACCGTCATCGTGGCCGGCGCCATCGCCAGCCGCGACTTCATGCCCGTCCACCACGACCGCGACTACGCCAATTCGCAAGGCGCACCCGACATCTTCATGAACATCCTCTCCGACACGGCGTACTGCAGCCGGTTCCTCACCGACTGGGCCGGGCCCGACGCCGTGGTCCGGCGTCTCGCCATCCGGCTCGGCGTGCCCATGTTCCCGGGGGGCCCCCTCGTGTACTCGGGGTCGGTCACGGGCCACGAGGTGCGCGACGGCGAGGGAATCGTCGAGGTGACGTTCCGCGCCGTGAACGACCTCGGCGAGCACCTGAGCGGCACGGCCGAACTCGGGTTCCCCCTGCCGGGATAGCGTCGACGGGATAGCGTCGGGCCATGGCTGGCTCCGACCCGTTCTCCCCCGCCCGGCTTGGCCCGGTGCAGCTGCGCAACCGCATCATCAAGGCCGCGACATTCGAGGGGCGCACGCCCCGACGGGTGGTGACCCCCGAGCTGATCGAGTTCCACCGCCGCTTCGCCGCCGGTGGCGTCGGTATGACCACGGTGGCGTACTGCGCGGTGACCCGGGCCGGCACCACCGACGGGCACCAGATCGTGCTCGACGCCCCCGAGGTCGGGGAGGGGTTGCGCAGCCTGGTGGACGCGGTGCACGAGCAAGGCGCGGCGATCGCCGCCCAGATCGGCCACGCGGGCCCGGTGGCGAACCCGATGGGGACGAAATCGCCGGCGATGGCACCGTCGCGCGTCTTCAGCCCGCTCGGCATGCGCCGGACCCAGGCGGTGACCGCGCAGGACATCGAGCGCCTCACCGAGCTCTATGCGAGCGGTGCGCGAGTGCTGCGGGAGGCCGGCTTCGACGCCGTGGAGGTCCATCTCGGCCACGGGTACCTGCTCAGCGCCTTCCTCTCACCGAGGATGAACCGCCGCCACGACGAGTTCGGCGGGTCGCTCGAGAACCGTGCCCGCTTCCCGCTCCAGGCGGTGCGGGCAGTGCGCGAGGGGGCCGGGCCCGACATGGCGGTGACGGCCAAGGTCAACATGACCGACGGCGTGCGCGGCGGGCTGTGGCTGACCGAGAGCCTCGAGTTCGCCCGGATGCTCGAAGCCGACGGCTCGCTCGACGCGCTGACCTTCACCGGCGGGAGCTCCTTCGAGAACCCGATGTACTACTTCCGGGGCGAGGCCCCCATCGACGAGATGGCGGCCGTCTTCCCGGGCGTCCTCAAGACCGGCGTGAAGATGTTCGGGGCCCGGTTCTTCAAGGAATACCCCTACGAGGAGGCCTATTTCCTCCCCTACGCCCGCCAGTTCCGCTCGGCGCTGACGATGCCGCTGATCCTCCTCGGCGGGATCACGCGGCTCGACACCGTGCAACGCGCCCTCGACGAGGGGTTCTCGTTCGTCCAGATGGGCCGGGCGCTGCTGCGCGAGCCCGAGCTGCTGGCCGAGATGCGCAAGGACCCCGCGTACGAGTCGCTGTGCGTGCACTGCAACAAGTGCATGCCCACGATCTACACGGGCACGAGGTGCGTCCTGGCCTGAGGCTGTCGGTGCGTCAGCCGTCGCGGCGGTGGCAGTGCTTGGCCTTGCGGCCGCTGCCGCAGGGACAGGGGTCGTTGCGCCGGGCGGCGGCGAAGACCGCCATGACCTCGTCGGCGTAGCGGCCCCGGCGCAGCAGGTCGGCCATCATCCGCATGGCGCCGTCGACGTGCGTGAAGAAGGCCAGGTACCCGGCACACAGGTAGTTGAGCCCGGGCTCCCCCTCGGGTGTGGTGGCGAAGCGGTTCTTCGGGCACTCGCCGTTGCAGGCGAAGCGCACCGGGCAGCGCCGGCAGATGCCGGGCAGGGTGTCGCGTTTGGCCAGCCCGAACTCGCGCTGGGGCTTGGAGGCGAGCAGCTCCACCAGGTGGGTCTGGTTGATGTTGCCCACCAGGTGCTCGGGGTCGACGAAATGGTCGCAGGCGTAGACGTCGCCGTTGTGCTCCAGCGCGACGGCGTCACCGCAGGTCTCGCCGAATATGCACAGGCCGGGCCGGACCCCGAGCCACGACGCCAGGGCGGCGTCGAAGTGCGAGACGAACACCTGGCCGACGTCCCGCACCAGCCACTCGTCGAACACCGCCACCAGGAACCGGCCCCAGGCGTCGGGATCGACGGACCGGTCGGTCACGGCGTCACCTCCGCCGCCGACGGCGTCCGCGCGTTCGACGATGGGGATGAGCTGGAGGTGGCGGAGGCCGAGGTCGTCGCGGAAGAACCGGTAGACCTCCAGCGGGTGGTCCTGGTTGGCGGCGTGCACCGTGCACAGCACGTTGACGTCGACGCCGTGCGCCTGCAGGCGCCCGAGGCCCGTCATGACGCGGTCGAAGGTGGGTCGCCCCCGCTTGTCCACGCGATAGGCGTCGTGGAGCGCCCGGGGCCCGTCGATGCTGATGCCCACCAGGTAGTGGTGCTCGGCCAGGAACGCGCACCACTCGTCGGTGAGCAGCGTCCCGTTCGTCTGGATGGTGTGGGAGACGACCTGCCCCGGTCGGCGGTAGCGCTCGACCAGCGCCATGGCTCGACCGAAGAAGTCGAGGCCCATGAGCGTCGGCTCGCCGCCCTGCCAGGCGACGGTGACCTCGGGCCCGTCGTGGGACTCGATGACCTGGCGGACGTAGCGCTCCAGCGTCTCGGGTGCCATGCGGAACCGGTCGCCGGGATAGAGGGCTTCCTTCTCCAGGAAGTAGCAGTACCGGCAGTCGAGGTTGCAGATGGGGCCCGACGGCTTGGCCAGCACGTGGAAGGCGTCGGGCGCATCCCCGGGCCGGCTCGTGGGCAGCGTCGGCAACGCCGGATCGGTCCCCGCCGTGGCCAGCGTGACCGGAGTGCCCCGCGTGACCGGGGTGCCCTGGGTGCCCTGGGTCATCGGGGTGCGGGTCATCGGGCCTCTCCGCGGGTCTGCGCCGACCGACCGGAGCCTAGGACCGGGGGCGGGCGTCGACGCCGCGACCGGCGCCGTCGCCGGGGAAAAGGGGCTTCGGGCCCTGGCCGGCCTCGAGCTCGTCGCCCCAGGATGAGCAGGCAGGCCACCTTCGCCCCGAGGAGCCCCCATGAGCGACCACTTCGACGTGATCCTTGCCCCCTACGCGTCCGCCGCCGCGGCCCAGCAGGACTTCGACGCCCTGGTCGCCCTGGTGAAGGACAAGACGGTGCGCTCCGAGGGCGTCATCCTCGTCGACCACGACGCGGCCGGCCAGGTGCGCGTGACCCAGACCGGTGACCACCTCGGCCGCAAGGGCCTCGGGTGGGGCGGGGGCGTGGGGCTGGTGGTGGGCCTGTTCTCGCCCCCCCTGCTGGCGTCGGTCGTGGTGGGCGGCGCCGCGGGCGCGCTGGTCGGCCGGTTCGCCAGGCACAAGCTGGACTCGGGACTCGAGGAGGGCCTCGGCGACAAGCTCGCGCCGGGCACCGCGCTGGTCATCGCCATGGTCGACGAGGACGACCGTCTGGCCGCCGAGCGCGCCCTGCAGGGCACGCCGGCCAAGTCGGTGGTGCGCATGGAGAAGGGGAGCCTGCGCGAGCTCAAGTCGGCTCTGGCCGAGGCGGCGGGGAAGTTCACCCCGGACCGCACCGTGCTCCCGATCCCCGACCGCAACTTCGGTGGCACCGCGGGACGCACGCTGCGGGAGTCGGTCGCCGACTGGTCCATGATCCCCGGCCCGCAGGCGCCCGAGGACGCGCCCAACGTGCTCGTGGTGCTCATCGACGACGCCGGTTTCGGCAACACCGACACCTTCGGCGGCCCCATCAGCACGCCTACTCTCACCCGGGTCCAGCGGATGGGCCTCACCTACAACCGGTTCCACGTCACCGCGGTGTGCTCGCCCACCCGGGCCGCCCTGCTCACCGGTCGGAACCAACATCGCGTCGGGTTCGGCTCGATCGCCGAGTACCCCGGTCCGTTCCCGGGGTACAGCGCGGTCAAGCCGCGCACCTGCGCCGCGGTCCCGCGGATCCTGCGGGACAACGGCTACGTCACCGGCGGCTTCGGCAAGTGGCACCTCACTCCAGACAACGTCCAGGGGGCGGCCGGGCCCTTCGACCACTGGCCCCAGGCCTGGGGCTTCGACCACTGGTGGGGCTTCCTGTCCGGGGCGGCGGGCCAGTACGACCCCATCATCACCCAGGACAATTCGACCATCGGGGTGCTGCCGGGCACCGACGGCAAGCCCTACTACTTCCCGGACGACCTCACCGACGAGGCGATCGAGTGGCTGCACGCGGTGCGGGCCCAGGACGCCACCAAGCCGTGGATGATGTACTACTCCACGGGCTGCGCCCACGCCCCGCACCACGTGGCGAGGGAGTGGGCCGATCGCTACAAGGGCCGATTCGACCGTGGTTGGGACGTGCTGCGCGAGGAGACGCTTGCACGCCAGAAGGAGCTGGGCATCGTGCCCCCCGACACGGAGCTGACGCCGCGTCCGGACCTCTTCCCGGCCTGGGACTCGCTCTCGGAGAACCAGAAGAAGCTCTACGCCCGGCAGATGGAGGTCTACGCGGGATTCTGCGAGAACGCGGACTGGAACGTGGGACGGCTGCTCGACGCCGTGGAGGCGATGGGCGACTTGGAGAACACGCTCGTCGTCTACATCTGGGGCGACAACGGCGCCAGCATGGAAGGCACCGTCACCGGCTCGTTCAACGAGATGACCTTCCTCAACGGGATCGTGCTCGACGCCGACCACCAGCTGCAGCTCATCGAGGAGTACGGCGGGATCGAGGCGCTCGGCGGGGACCACACCGCGCCCCACTACGCCGCGGCATGGGCCCATGCCGGCAACACCCCCTTCCGATGGGGCAAGCAGATGGCCAGCCACCTCGGCGGGACCCGGAACCCGATGGTGGTGGCCTGGCCGGCGCGCATCGAACCCAGCGCCGAGATCCGCGCCCAGTTCACGCACTGCATCGACCTCGCCCCGACCATCTTGGAGGCCGTCGGGCTTCCCGAGCCGACCATGGTGGACGGCATCGCCCAGGAGCCGATGGACGGCACCAGCTTCCTCTACACCTTCGGCGACGCCGGGGCCGAGGAGCGCCACACCACGCAGTACTTCGAGATGTTCGCCAGCCGCGCCATGTACAAGGACGGCTGGTGGGCCGCGTCGAAGCCGGACCGGGTCCCGTGGGACTTCTCGCCCGGGGCGATCAGGCGGTTCGGGCCCGAGGGGGACTTCGACCCCGACCGCGACGCGCCGTGGGAGCTCTACTTCCTCCCCGACGACTTCTCGCAGGCCAGGGACGTCGCGGCCGAGCATCCCGACAAGGTCCGAGAGCTCCAGGAGCTGTGGTGGGCCGAGGCCGAGCGCAACCGGGTCCTGCCCCTCTTCGGCGGCGCGTCGGTCATGTTCGGGATCCTGCCGCCCATGCCCACCATGTCGCGCTACGCCTTCGCCGGCGACGTCCAGAACGTCCAGCGCGGGATGGTGCCGCGGATCTTCGGGCGCTCCTATGCCATCGAGGCCGACCTGCAGGTCCCCGAGGGCGGGGCAGAGGGGGTCATCGTCGCCAACGCCGACTTCATCGGCGGGTTCGCCCTCTGGGTCGACCCCGAGGGCCGGCTCCGCCACACCTACTCGATGCTCGGCGTGGAGACCTACCGGCAGCGCTCGAGCGAGCCGCTCCCGACCGGGGACGTGTCGGTGAAGGTGCTGTTCGTGGCCGACGAGTCCAAGCCCGGCACCGGGGGGGTGGTGACGCTGTACGCCAACGACAAGGTGGTCGGCGAGGGCAAGATGCCCCGCACGGTGCCGGTGGCGTTCTCGTCCTATTCGGGCATGGACGTCGGGCGCGACAACGGGCTCGTGGTCGACCGGGAGTACGAGCCCAAGGCGCCGTACGCGTTCACGGGCACCGTCACACAGGTCGTCTTCGACCTCAAGCCGGCGACGCACGAGGACGAGAAGGCGCTGCACGAGCACGCCGCCATGCAGGCCGTCGGCCGGGGGGCCGCCGGCTGAACGGGGGATCATGGCCTGGGATGCGGGCGGCGGTGGTGGGGAGGCCGCGTTCGACGCCGCCGTGCTCGCCGGCCCGTGCCGGGCACCGCGCCACGGTCAGCTGAACAGCAGGTACAGGCTCTTGCCGATCAACCAGAAGCCGGCCACCAGGGACACGACGATGATGACCTGGTCGGTGTGCGTCGCCAGCCATCGGCGAAGGCTGTCGAGGAACGCCTGCGCCTTCTGCGGCCGGAAGCCGGCGTAGAGCTCCATCACCAGGTACGAGGCCGTCGCCACCACGCAGAACAGGACGATGGCGAGCGAACTCTCCCAGCTGGTGAGCTTGGCGCTCACGATGGTCGCCACGCCGGCCGCCACGAGACCCCAGGGCTGGACCAAGAACGCCAGGGCCATGGCGAACCACGGCGACATCGTGTCCACCGTCGCCTGCCACTTGGGCGGCTTCTTGGGCTTCTTGGGCCGGCCCATCCTCCGGTGCTGCCGTGCGGCGACGATCAGCAGTGCGAGGCCGATGGCGATCTTGACGGCCAAGGCGGCGGTGGTGGGGCCGGTCTTGGGCCGTGGTGGCGTGTTCCCGGTGGCCAGCAAGGTGGCCGCCACCACGATCGCCAGCGAGGCGAGCCACCCGAAGACGAAGGCGGCGCCCTTGCGCACGCCGTGTCTGGAGGCGAGAACGAGGATGAACGCCGTGAGCGGGATCGGCTCGAGGGTGATGGCCAGGCCGATGACGATCAGGTCGAGGGTCACGGCGCCATCACCGACCCCATGCCGCCTCCCCTCGGGCTGCGAGAACCGCCCCCGACCATGGAATCGTCTGGGCCGGTCGGGTTCCAGGGTCCTTCGTCACCAGCGCCGCGTGCCGGCGCGCCGGCCCTCAGTGCCGGTGCACGTGTGAGGTGCGCAGCCCCCGACGCAGGGCGCCGACGACGGCGACGACCTCGATCACGCCCCCGATGACGAGGCGCAGCGACCCGAGGAACAGCCCCGTGACGGACTCGGCCACGGCGTCGAAACCTCGCCATGCGAGCCGAACCCATTGCACTGGGTCACCTTCCCGTCGCCGTTCCCATCGCTCGGCTCTCCGCCTGCTGGGTCCAGTGCACCGCGCATCGGCCCGGCCCGACAGAGACGTTGGTCACCGTCGGCACCGGTCGAACGGGGGTTATGGCCGGCGCGCCCTCCGGCCGTCGACGGGGACCGGCTGCGCCGCGGGGACGCGCCGGGAGCGCTCGCCCCAGACGATCGCGCCGGTGGCGGCGAGCACCATCACGCCGACGAAGACGAGCGCGACGATCGCGGCCAGGAGATCGGCCGTCACCGGCCCTCCGGCCACAGGTCTGGCGGCGCCTCGAACGCGATGACGACGTCGACCACGGGCCCCTCGAACCGGGCGATGGCCTCCAACAGGTGGCGCCGGAGGGCGAGCAGACGCCGGGCTCGCGTCCGGAGCCACCATCGCCGCAGCGGGGGAAGTTCCGTGTCCTGCAACGCGACACGTGTGGCGGCCAGCCGGGTGGCCGCCTCCGCCGCCTTGTGGCAGCGGAACGCGTAGGCATGCGCCGCGCAGAAGACCCCGTCGGTGGGGCGGCGGGGACAGGGGACGTCGGTGTCGGCGTCCCGTTCCAGGCAGCGCGCCGCCCCCGCGTGCACGAAGGGATGCGCGGGCATACACCAATTCAACGGCGGGCGCGCCTGTTCGTACAGCCCCTTTCGCGCGATTGCAACGCCGAGCCGAGGACTCTTCGCGCCTCCTTTACGCGAACGGGCCGGTCGGCAGCGGCACGCGCGGGTTCTGGCCGCGGAGCCGTCGCCGACGGCGCGGCGGGTCCGGGCACACCCAGGTGCTAGAACTGCCCTACGTGACGGCCACCGCCAACGCCACCGCGACCTCCACCATCGCCCTGCTCGTGGCCGTGTTCGGGGCCAGCCTGGTGGAGATGGTCGAGGCCCTCACCCTGGTGGTGGCGGCGGGGACACGGAGCTGGCGCTCCGCCTTCGAGGGCACGGCCCTCGCCCTGGTGGTGCTCGGGGTCACCACCGCCGTCATCGGCATCCCCCTGGCACATCTCCTGCCCATCGACACCTTGCGTCTGGTGGTCGGCGCGCTGCTGTTGCTCATGGGGTTGTCGTGGTTGCGCAAGGCGGTGCTGCGCGGCGGCGGCCGGCTGGCCAAACACGACGAAGACGCCGTCTACGTGCGCACCGTCGGTGCGCTGGCCCACGAGCCGGGCGACAAGGTTCGTGACGGTGCCGCCTTCCTGGTGGCGTTCAAGGGCGTGCTGCTCGAGGGCTTCGAGGTCGTCCTGATCGTGATCAGCCTGGGCGCGAGCTCGCACCGTCTCGGGCTGGCCGCCGTCGGTGCGGCCGCCGCGGCCGTAGTGGTCGCGGTCGCGGGTGTGGTCGTGGCCCGCCAGCTCTCCGACGTGCCGGAGAACGCCTTGAAGACGGTGGTGGGCGTGATGCTCACCACCTTCGGCGTGTTCTGGGTGGGGGAGGGCGCCGGCGTGCGCTGGCCGGGCGACGATCTCGCCATCCCCGTCCTGGTGGCGCTCTTCGCCGCTAGCGCCGGGGTGATGGTCCTGTTGGTCAGGCGGGCCGTGTCCGGCGCGCGCAGCGGGGCCCCGGCGGCGCCGACCGCCCTCGGGGACGTGGCCTCGTGACCGGCGCGCTGGGACGGGGCGCGCGGGCCGCGGCGCGCTTCGTGTGGGACTTCCTGGTCGGCGACACGCCCGAGGTCCTGGTGGTCGTCCTCGTGATCGTTGGCGCGGCCTACGCGCTCGGCGGGCACGGTGCGGTCGGCGTCGTGCTCCTGCCGCTCCTCGCCGTCGCCGGCCTCGGGTTCTCGGTGTGGCGGGGGTACAGGGCGCAGCGCTAGGCGGTTCAGCCCACGACGGTGCGGACCATCGTGTAGCTCGCCACCGCGCCGAGCAGGACCGCGAAGCAACGGACGAGGGTCGACGAGGAGACCCGGTCGGCCACGCGCGTGCCGGCCAGGGCACCGGCCAGCCCGGCCACGGTGAAGGGCAACGCGACGTGCCAGTCGACGCCCGTCGTGGCCAGGCGCGTGATCAGCGCGACGGCGGCGTTGACGGCGATGACGAGCAACGACGTGCCCACGGCGACCGGCATGTCGAAGCCCAGTACGAGCACCAGGGCCGGCACGATCACGAAGCCGCCCCCGACGCCGAAGAACCCGGTGAGGAAGCCGACGACGGTCCCCGCGGCGGCGACCCCCACGGCTAGGCGAGCCGAGACGTGCAGACGGGCCCGACTCCCCGGTGGGCGCATGTCGGCCAGGACGGCCCCGGACACGGGCAGGGGTGTCGCCGCGGCCGACGGCGCGACCGGCGGCGCGGCTGTCCGCCGCCCGCCACGGTCGTCGTCGGCCGGGCCCGGGCCCGACGCCCGCACCCACATCCGCCAGGCCACCACCAGCATCACCACGGCGAACGACACCAGGAGGACCGCGGTGTCGACGTGGTGGTTGAGCATGGAGCCGGCGACGGAGCCGGCGATCCCGGCGAGCCCGAACCACAGGCCCACCCCCAGCCGCACGTGCCCGGCCCGCCAGTGGCCCGCCATGGCGCCCAGTGCGGTCACGCCCACGACGACGAGCGACGTCGTCATCGCCTGTTTGGTGCCGAGCCCGACGCCGTAGACGAGGGCAGGCACCGCCAGGATCGAGCCCCCGCCGCCGAGGGCGCCCAAGGCGACGCCGATGGCGAGCCCGAGAGGGACGAGGAGCAGCAGCGTCACGCGACCACCCCGGGCCGGCCGCCGGCGCCCTGGACGGGACGACCGGCCGCGGCCCAGGCGCGCATGCCGCCGTCGAGGTTGACGGCGTCGTACCCGGCGTGCACGAGCGCCGCCGTGGCCCGGACCGACCGGCTGCCCGAGCGGCACACGACGACCAGTCGTCGGTCGGCGGGCAGGGAGTCGAGCCGAGCGCCGAGATCGCCCAGCGGCAGGTGACGCGCCTCGGGCGCGTGCCCGGCCCGCCATTCGTCGACCTCGCGGACGTCGACGAGCAACGCACCGGCACGCACCAGCGCGCTCGCCTCGTCCGGGCCCACGCCGGCACCCCCGCCGACCCGATGCCGTAACCACCCCACGATGCGCCCCTTGTCCTCTCCTCGCCGCGCCGGCCCGCCCCGGCCGCCCGCTGATACCCCATGGGGTATCTGTGCGCCCTGGGGAATATACCCCTTGGGGTATGCTTTGTACAGACGGAGACCGCAGGGCGCGGTTGGTGCCCACCGGAGGAGCCATGTACCGAGACCTCGACGTCGCCGAGCTGGCCGCTCGCCTGGGCACGGCGGACGAGCCGTTCGTCCTCGACGTCCGCGAGCCGGCCGAGTGCGCGGCCTGGGCCATCCCCGGCGCCACCAACGTCCCCGTCGGGCAGCTCGCCGCCCGGGTGGACGAGGTCCCTGTAGACCGGGAGGTGGTCACGGTGTGCGCCTCGGGAAGCCGGTCGGCCACGGCGGCGGAGATCCTGAGCGGCACCGGACGGCGGGTCGCCAACCTGGTGGGCGGGATGGCCGCATGGGCGGGCGTCTACGACGCCGTCACCATGGAATTCGGCGACGTGCGCGTCGTCCAGGTGCGCCGGCGCGGCAAGGGGTGTCTCTCCTACGTCGTCGGGGTGGGCGACACGGCGTTCGTGGTCGACCCCTCGGCGGACGTGGATGTGTACCGGCAGGTGGCCGAGGAACACGGTTGGACGGTCACCAGGGTGTTCGACACCCACCTGCACGCGGACCACCTGAGCGGGGCGCGCGACCTGTCCGCCGTGACGGGGGCGTCGCTGCACCTCAACCCGGCCGACGCGTTCGAGTTCCCCTACGTTCCGCTGCGGGACGGTGACGCCTTCGAGCTGCCGGGAGGGGTGAGCTTCCGGGTGGCCGCGATGCACACGCCCGGCCACACGCGGGGCTCGACGGTCTACGTCGTGGCAGAACGCGCGGTGCTCACCGGGGACACGCTGTTCGTCGAGGGCGTGGGTCGCCCCGACCTCGCCGACCGGGCGGTGGAGTTCGCGCACAGCCTCTACCACTCCCTGCACGACAAGGTCCTGTGCCTCGCGGACGAAGCCGTCGTCCTGCCCGGCCACTACGGGGACGATGTCGTGGTACGACCCGATCGCCCCGTTGCCGCCACACTCGGCGAGCTCCGCAGCGCCTTGGAGCCCCTCGGCTTCGACGAGGACGCCTTCGTCTCCTGGGCGACGGCCGCGGCGGTCCCGAGGCCTCCCAACTACGTGGAGATCGTGCAGGCCAACTCGGGGCGCAGCGCCGTGCCACTCGCGGTGTTGCGGTCCCTGGAGCTCGGCCCGAACCGCTGTGCGGTGTCGGCCTGAGTCCCCGCATTCGAGGAGAGAGGAGACCGAGGTTGCAGCTTCCCGACAACGTCGTCGACGACGTGCGCAAACGGTTGCGCCGCGTGGCGGGCCAGGTGCAGGCGGTCGAGCGCATGTTGGAGGAGGGCCGTGAGTGCCGTGACGTCGTCACGCAGATCTCGGCGGCCACCAAGGCCCTGGAGCAGGCCGGGTTTCGGCTGGTCGCGGCTGGTCTCACCTACTGCCTGTCGAATCCCGACGAGGCCGAGGCCGACGGCTACCCGATCGACGCCGTGCAGAAGATGTTCATGAAGCTCGCCTGATCGGCGAGGGCGCCGATCACTGCGCGACCGGCATCAGGCGATCGCCGGCGCGGCGGGGTAGGCGAACTCCTCGAACGCCGCCCAGGCGCGAGGTCCGTAAACCGTCGCCGGGCCGCCGCACATGAGCAGCGCCACCGACAGAGCCTCGGCGACCTCCTCGGGGCTCGCGCCCGAGCGTGCGGCAGCCTTGGCGTGGTACACGATGCACCCGTCGCACTGCTTGGCCACCGCGATCACCAGTGCCATGAGCTCCTTCACCCGGGCAGGGAGCGCGCCGTCGGCCAGCGCGGCGTCGTGGAGCGCGGCGAAGCCCGCCCACGCCTCGGGCGCGGCCTTGCGAATCGAGCGCGTCGGTTCACGCAATTCGGCGATGACGTCTTGTGCCTGTCCCATGCCCCAACGTTCGGACGCGTCGCGACGCGCGCATAGGGGAGAAGGTCGGTACGGCCCGGGAATGCACGGACCGGCCGGTAGGTTGCAGATACGGGACCGCCGACGACAGGGAGGGTCTGGTGACCACCGTGACCGCCACTATGGCGAATTTCGAGGATCTGACCACCGCCAACGACATTGTCCTGGTCGACTTCTGGGCATCGTGGTGCGGTCCGTGCCGTATGTTCGGGCCGGTGTTCGAGCAGGCATCGGACGCCCACACCGACCTGCTCTTCGCCAAGGTCGACACCGAAGCCGAGCAAGACCTCGCCCGGGCGTTCGGGATCATGTCGATCCCGACCCTCATGATCATGCGCGAGGGGGTCATCGTCTACGCGCAGGCCGGAGCGCTTCCCGGACCCGCCCTCGAGGACCTCATCGGCAAGGTGTGCGCCCTCGACATGGACGAGGTGCACCGTCAGGTGGCCGAAACGGCCGCGGCCGTCGGCTCGTAGGTCGCGCGCATGCCCGACAGGGCTGCCCGCCAGCGGCATTGGGACGAGGCGTACACCGGCCGCGGTGTGCAAGATGTGAGCTGGTTCCAGGCTGTGCCCCAGATGTCGCTCGAGCTCCTCGAATGCCTCGAGGTCCGCACCACGGCCTCGGTCCTCGACGTCGGCGCCGGCGCGTCCTGCCTCGTCGACACGCTCCTCGACCGGGGCTTCGACGACCTGACCGTGCTCGACGTGTCGGAGGTCGCGCTGCACGCCGTGCGCGACCGGCTGCCCGCAGGCGCCCCGGTCACGCTGGTGCGTCACGACCTGCTCACTTGGCAGCCGGCGCGCCGTTTCGACGTCTGGCACGACCGGGCGGTGCTCCACTTCCTCGTCGATGAGGAGGATCGGCGGTCCTATCGCCGGGTGCTCGACTCGGCGCTCGCGCCCGAGGGCGCCGTCGTGATCGCCACCTTCGCACCCGACGGCCCCGAGACCTGCTCGGGCCTGCCGGTGTCCCGCTACGACGCAGACGGCCTGGCCGCGCTGCTCGGGCCGGCGTTCGCGGTGGTGGCCGTGAGGCATGAGGAGCACGTCACGCCCGCCGGGGTCGTCCAGCCTTTCACCTGGGTGGCGGCGCGCGCCGTGCCCGCGGCGGCGCGCTGAGCTCAGCTCGAGTTCACCGCGGACGACGGGTGCGGCCGTGTCGTATTCCGATCGAGCCGCGTTCGTGGACATGGTCACCGACCACCGAGCCGCCGACCACCTAGCCACCGGCATCGGGACCACCGTCCTGGTCCGCTCGGCGCACCAGGTGGAGGAGCACGAAGCGCGCATGGCGGCCGACGCCTTGCATCTCTTCCTGCCCGACCAGGTCGAAGTGGCTGCCGAAACGGCGGATCACGTCGGATGGGTCGAGCCCGCGGGCACCGAGGAGCCGCCAGGTTGCCGGGGGATGGGCGATCCCGGCGATGAAGAGGTCGGCGCCGGCGCACGTCACCGCCGCCACCTCGGTCGCGTGGGCGTCGCGGCGACCGGCCGCGATCCCGTGATAGCAGCCCACGTCGATCACGAGCTCGAACGGACCCTCGACGCCCAGCGACCGGAGCTGCGTCACGTCGCCGACGACGTAGGTGGGAGCGGGTGTGCCCGGGCGCTGGCGGGCCCTGGCCTCGTTGATCGCCTCGGGCGCGAAGTCGACCCCCACCACCTGCCATCCCTGCGCCGCCAGAAAGCTCGCATCGGCGCCGGTCCCGCACCCGAGGTCCAGCGCCCGCCCCGGTGTGCGTGCACCCACCAGGGAGACGAGGGCGGGGTGCGGTCCTTCGGCGTCCCAGCGGGGGCGGCCGGCGCGATAGGCGAACCGGTAGAACGCACGCGCCATGCCCCCGCCGCGCACGGCTGGCGCGTGCCCGTCGTCGCGGGCCTTGGTCGTCGCCATGGTCACCACCTCCCTTATAGGCCAGCTACTAAGATACTTGTCTACTAAGTAGTATAGCTGCTGCTATAGTTCGGTCAATGGCGACCGCCGATCCGGAGGACCTCGCGGGCACCCTCCAGCGCTTCGGGCTGGCGCGCGACCGCATGCGGGGCGCGCTGGCCCGCCGGGCGGGGATGAGCGAGACCGACCTCGACGCGCTCGAGTACCTCGAGCGCGATGGCCCCTTGACGCAGCGGGAGCTCGGCGAGCGCCTGGGAATCACCTCTGGCGCGGTGACGATGCTCGTCGACCGGCTCGAGGACGCGGGGTGGCTCCGGCGCCGACGCCATCCCACCGACCGCCGGTCGGTGGTCCTCGCGCTCGGGGACAGGGCAGCCAGCGAGGCACCGCCGGGACTGGTCACCTTCCATCGCCGGATCGGTGCGATCGTCGCCGAGGTCCCCACCGCCCACCGCAAGGCCGTGGGCGCCTTCCTCGAGGCCGCGGCAGCCGCGGCAGAGGCGGCCGCCGCCGAGCTGCGGCGCTGAGCGGCGGCCACGGCGGCCGGAGAAGCTTGTCCCCGGCCCGATCATGTGACAAAGTTACAAAATCATGGCTTCTGTTACAGCCCCGGCCTCGTCGCTGGCCACGATCCTGGGCCCGGCCGGGCCGACGGGCGACACGACGGGGGAGCGGATCCTCGACGCCGCCTACGAGCACGTCCTCGACTTCGGCATCCGGAACCTGAGCGTCGAGGCGGTGGCCCGGCGCGTCGGCATCGCCCGGGTGACCGTCTACCGCCGCTTCGCCGGCAAGGACGACCTGCTGCGGGCCGTGCTGTTCCGGGAGGGTCGCCGGGTGTTCGCCCAGGTGGATGCGGTCGTGGCCGGCATGGCGTCGCCCGAGCAGCAGCTGGTCGAGGGCTTCACGGCGACGCTCGCCGCGGTGCGGCTCCACCCGCTCGTCCAGCGGACCCTCCAACGCGAGCCCGAGATGCTCGCCACAGTGCTCGTGCGCCAGGGCGGGGCCATGGTCGCCCTGGCCCGTGCGTACCTGGCCGGGCACATCCGCGCCGGGCAGCGCGCCGGGCGGCTGGCCGGGTTCGACCCGGACGCCGCGGCCGAGCTGGCGGTGCGGCTGTCGGTGTCGTTCCTCCTCACGCCCCAGAGCTGCATCCCCCTCGAGACCGACGACGACGCGCGCGCCTTCGCCCGCACGTACCTGGTGCCGGCCCTGGCGTCGCTCTCGCCCCCGCCGGCCACCGAGGATGCCCGGAGGTCGCGTCGATGACGGTGACCGGTGCCACGCCGGCGCGGGCGCAGTTGCCGGACGAACCGACATGGGTGCCCCCGCGCGCTGGAGCGGCCGAGACGATGGCGGGCGGTGTCGCCGGGGCCATGTCCGGGCTCGGCGCGCCGGTGCTCGCCCCCGTGCTGGCCCTCGCCCTGCGCGGCCTGGGGCCCCGCCCCCGCCCCCGGACGCGCACGGCGGCGCCGTGCGACCCCGGCGACCCGGGGTGGTTCGGGCCCGGGAGCGTCGCCTGGCGCGTGCACGCGGACGTCGCGCTGGCGCCGTCGGGGCTGAGCGCGTTCATGCTCCAGGCGCTGCACCCGCGGGCGATGGCGGGGGTGTGGGACCACAGTGCCTTCGGCGGCGACTTCCTCGGGCGCACCCGGCGGACCGCGGAGTTCGTCCAGGGCGTCGTCTACGGGTCGAGCGCCGAGGCCGACGCGTGGTGCCGGCGCGTCCAGGCCGTGCACCGCCGGGTGGTGGGCACCACGCCCGACGGCCGGCCCTACGACGCCGCGGACCCCGAGCTCGTCGACTGGGTGCACTGCACGGAGTACCTGGCCATCGCCGCGGGCAACCGGCGGTTCGCCGCGCACCCCATGACCGACGACGAGCTCGACGCCTATGTGGCCGAGACGGCTCGGGTGGGCGAGGCGATGGGCGTGGCGAGCCCGCCGCGCTCGTGGGCCGAGCTCGACGCGGCGATGCGCCGGCACCGCCCCAGCCTGGCGGTGGGCGAGCAGGCGGTGCTGGCCGTCCGGTTCCTCCGGGCCGGGCCCGGCCTGCCCGCCGCCGCCCGCCCGGCGTGGGCCCTGCTGGTGGCCGGGGCCACGGCCGTGCTGCCGCCGGTCGCCCGCCGGCTGCTGCGCCTGGCCGAGCCCCCCGTGCCCCAGGTGGCGGCCTGCCGCGCCCTGGTGCGGGCCCTGGGCCGGGTCGGCGGCCCGCCGCCGCAGCTGCTCGACGCGCGCCGGCGTGTCGGCGCCGCGCCGCCGTGAGCGCACAGGCGCGTGCGGGCGCGCTGCTCGGTCCCGACTCGATCCTCTGCCGCCGCGTCAGCGATCCACGGGCGGCGGCCGGTGGCGCGGGCTTCGCCCTCGCCCTGCAGGCCGCGCACCCGGTCGTCGCCGCCGGGACGCGCGACTTCTCCACCTTCGACGCCGATCCCTGGGGACGCTTCTTCCGCACCGTCGACTACGTGATGCTGCTCGGCTACGGCGACCGGGCCTCGGTCGACGAGCTCGCCCGCCGGCTGCGGGAAGCGCACCGGGCCATCCGGGGCGTCGACGGGCGCGGGCGGCGCTACAGCGCCCTGGACCCCGCCGCCTACGCCTGGGTGCACGCGTCGATCGCCCTGGCGATGATCCGCGGGCACCAGCTGATGGGCACGACGCTCGACGCCGACGAGCGCGAGGAGTTCTGGTCGCAGTGGCTTGAGCTCGGCGACGTCCTGGGCGTGCGACGGGCCGAGCTGCCGGCCACGTGGCGGGAGTTCGACGGCTATCTCACCGTCATGGTGGACGAGGTCCTGGAGGACAACGACGTCGTCCAGAGCCTGCGCGCCCGCGCCCGCTTCGCCGTGGGCGGGTCCCCGGCGCGCTGGCTGCCGGCGTCGCTGTGGGGCGCGGCAGGGGTGCCCCTCGGCCGCGTCCTGTACTTCCTCGGCGTGGGCATGCTCCCCCCGGTGCTGCGTGGGCGCTTCGACTTCCCCTGGACGCCGGTGCACGAGGCCGCCTTCCGGGCCTACTGCCGGGCCAGCAAGGCCTCGACCCCGGTGCTGCCCCGGGCCCTGCGCCAGGCGGGGCCCGTCGTGCTGCGGCTGCGCCGGCGCGAGCCCGGCCCCTTCGGCGTCGTCAACGCCGACGCCCGGGCCGCCGGCTGAGTCGCCTCGACGAGCGATGCCGACCGTCGCCCGCGCCGGGCGTGGCAGACGGGCCGGGTGCGAGAAGATCGGGTGATGGAACCGGCGACGGTGGGCGAAGCGATGGAGCGCGACGTGCTCTCGGTGCGGCGCACCGATTCGGTGGTTGACGCCGCCCGCGCCCTGCGGGCGGGCGGGCGCTCGGCCGCCGTGGTGGTCGACGAGTCGGGGCGACCGGTGGGGATGCTCACCGAGCGCGACATCGTCACTCTGGTCGTGGACGGCGCGGACCCGACGACCGCCACCGTGGCCACGCGCATGAGCCTCGGGCTCGTCACCGTCGAACCCGACAGCCCGCTCGAGCGTGCCCACGAGCTCATGTCGAGGCACGGCATCCGCCACGTCCCGGTGGTCCAGGCGGGAGCCCTGGTGGGCATCGTGAGCGGCGACAGCGCGCTGGCGCGCGCCTCGGAGGCGCCCCGTGCCGAGCGGGCGCCCACCGGGATCCTCACCTCCTTCCGCGGGCCCTGGGCCGAGGGGCCGCCGGCGACGGCCATCACCGTGGACGCGCCGCCACTCGACAAGCCCGTCGTGGGCGACGTCGTGCGGCTGATGGCGGTGGGGTGGGTCATGTTCTGGTCGGTGGCTCGGGCGCTGACGCGCTGGGTGGTGCGCCGGCGGGGGCGCTCGCTGGCCTTCGCCGCCTCGTCGGGGCTCGTCGACGCCTTCGAGCGGCTCGGCCCCACCTTCGTCAAGGCGGGCCAGCTGGTGACCTCGTCGCCCGGGGTGTTCCCCGAGCCGCTGGCCGAGGCGTGCAAGCGCTGCCTCGACAGCGTCCCCCCGTTCCCCGCGTCCGAGGTCCGCAGGGTCATCCGCGAGGACCTCGGCCGCCCGCCCGCCCAGCTCTTCAAGTGGTTCGACGACGAGCCCCTGGCCTCGGCCTCCATCGCCCAGGTCCACGCGTGCGTCCTGCCCGACGGCCGGGAGGCGGTCCTGAAGGTCCAGCGTCCCGGGATCCGCAAGACGATGAACGCGGACCTCCGCATCCTCTACCGCCTCGCCCGTCTGGGCGAGCGGACCAAGCTCGGTGACCGCCTCCAGCTGTGCACCTTCGTCACCGACATGTACACGACCGCGAACCAGGAGGTCGTCTGCGCGCTCGAGGCGCACCGCCAGAGTCGCTTTCGCGACGCCATCGGCGCGTTCGGCGACAACGAGGACGTGACCGCGCCCGAGGTCTACTGGGACTACTGCGGCCCGCGCGTCATCTGCATGGAGCGCATGTACGGGGTGCCGGTGGACTCCTTCGAGATCCTGCGCGAGCGCGGGATCGACACCCAGACGCTGCTGCGCAAGGGGATCAAAGTCTCCATGGAGGCCATCTGCATCCACGGGCCCTTCCACGGCGACGTCCATGCCGGCAACATCTGGGTGCTCGACGACGGCCGCATCGCCTATCTCGACTTCGGACTCATGGGCGAGCTGCCCCACGCGTGGAAGAAGTTGATCATCGACCTGTTCCGCACCGCGCTCGTCGACAACGACTGGGCGCGGGTCGTGCGCAACTACAAGGACGTCGGTGTGCTCGACGAGGCGATCGGGACGGACGAGGAGGTGGGGATGCGCCTCCAGATGGTCTTGCAGCCCATGTTGGAGCTCGACACCTCGTCGGTGGATCTGGGCGAGATCTTCAAGCAGCAGGTGGCGCTGGCCGAGTCGATGGGGGCGAAGGCACCACAGGAGCTCATGCTCGTGGCCAAGCAGGTCTTCTACTTCGAACGCTACGTCAAGGGGCTGGCGCCGAACTACCGCATGGCCCAGGACCTGTTCCTCTTCAAGAACGTGATGCCCGAGGAGATCGCGGCCAGAGCGCAGGAGCTCGGCGTCACCTTCCCGGCCTGACCCCGCCCGCGCCGCGCCAGGCGCGTCGGGCGGGGGTCGCCCCCACGGGCCCCGCCGGCCGCGCCGGCCACGGCCACGGGCGGGCGCCGTCGGGGCCGGCCCGGGCAGGGTTGTCCGAAAACCCGTCAACTTTCGGGGACCGCCCGCCGATCACTCCGGCGACAACGTCGAACCCCGGACCCGCGGGACCCGGTCGCCACGCCGCGACCCGGGGACCGCAGCGGGGATCGGCACCGACGCGACCCTCGAAGGAACCTCGTCGTGCGCATCACCGCGACCTCGCACGCCCGCATGCAGCCGGCCGACGCCGGCGCCCCGCCCCGCCGCCGCCGCGGCCCCACGTCGTCCGGGCGCGTGGCGCGCCGGTGGACCCACTGGCTCGCCGCCGCCGTCACACCCGCGCTGCTGGCCGGCGCCGTCGTCCTCATGGTGAGCGGCCTCGCCCCCTCCGACGCCGCCGCCACCGTGCACCGAGACGCGCTGGCGACGCTGGGCGCGCACGTCCCGACCACGACGCAGGCGGTAGTGACGCCGACCACGGTCCCCGTGACCACGACGGTGCCCACGACCACCGCGCCGCCGCCTCCCCCGCCGCCGCCCCCACCGGTCCCCACCACGACGGTCGCGCCGGCATCCGCGCCGGCGTCGAACGGGGTGCCGCCCGAGGGCCAGGCCACCGCCTACGGGTGCGGGCCGGCCCTGGCCTACCTCACCGCCTACGCCGCTCCCGGTTTCCAGCTGGTGTGCCCAGGGGACTCCCAGGGGCACCAGGCGACGACCTGCATCAGCTCGTACCCGTGCGCGCCCGGGCAGAAGATGATCATCATCACCGACCCGTGCCCCGCCGCCTACATGAACGAGGCGCACAACTCCTGGGCCGTGCAGGACGGCGGCTCCATCGACCCCTACGGCTACTGCCGCAGCTAGCCCCGCCCCCCGTGGATCACTCGGTTCCCACCACGACCACCGGAGGGTCCGCCACGCCGTGCTCGGCCTCGCACATCGCCCGGTAGACGGCGAGCATCCCGGCTGCGTCGATGACCATCTCCACGGCGCCCTCGGGGGTCAGGTTGAGGTTGGCGCCGTGGATCACGAACCACGCGTCGGTGACCTGCTCATTGGCCGACGGCACGTGGAGCGTGTGCACCGATCCCGCCGGCTCGAAGAGGTAGGACCCGGCCACGTTCACGGCCTCCGGGCTCTCGAGGTAGTGCCAGCTCCCCGTCGTGGTGAAGGCGAAGACCTGCCCCGTGTGCTTGTGCGTCTGCACGGTGACCCCGGGCGGGAACAACGTGCGGACGACCCATACGCCGGCGGCCAGGTCCACCTGCAGCAGCTGGATGCGGGTCGAGTCCGGCGCGGTGACGAAGGGCAGCTCGTCCTCGCCCCGGTGGATGGCGGTGGGAGCGATCTCGAATGCGGTGGTCATCGTGCCTCCCGGTCGTTCGTGCCCGCAGGATAAACCCCGGGGCCGCCGGGCGCATCGGGCGCACCCGGGAGCCCTCCGCCTACGATGAACCGCCGGCGCGTGGAAGGAGCGGCACCATGCACGATCTCGTGATCCGGGGCGGGACTGGTCCGCGAGCCGCGGTCCGCGGCCGCCACGGTGGCCGCATGATCGCGGACGCGTGATCGTGGGCGCGTCGAGCCCCGCTCCCGGACGGCTCGTGCGGGCCAACGGGATCGACCTGCACGTCCTGGAGGCCGGGGTCGGGCCGGCGGTGGTCCTGCTCCACGGCTTCCCCGAGCTGGCCTACTCGTGGCGCCACCAGCTCCCCGCCCTGGCCGACGCGGGGTACCGGGCCGTGGCCCCCGACATGCGCGGCTACGGCCGCTCGTCGCGCCCCGAGGAGGTGTCCGCCTACGGGCTCGACGACCTCTGTGGCGACGTCGTCGGCCTGCTCGACGCGCTGGCCATCGACAAGGCGGTGGTGGTGGGCCACGACTGGGGGGCCATGGTGGCCTGGGGCGTGGCGCTGCGCACGCCGGGGCGGCTGCACGGCGTGGTCGGGATGAGCGTGCCGTTCATCCCGCGTCCCACGCGCCCACCGGTGGCCAACTTCGAGGCGCGCAACCCGGGGGTGTTCTTCTACATCAGCTACTTCCAGGCGCCCGGCGTGGCCGACGCCGACCTCGGGGCCGACCCGCGCACCACCGTGACCCGGATCCTGACGGCGTGGGCCGGCGGGTCGAGCGAGGGCGGGGTCCTCGGACCCGACGACGGGCGGGGCCTCGTCGAGCGCATCCCCGAGCCTGGCGCGCTCCCGACCTGGATCACCCAGGAGGAGCTCGACGTGTACGTCACGGAGTTCGCGCGCACCGGGTTCACCGGCGGCATCAACTGGTACCGCAACATGGACCGCAATTGGGAACGATCCGCGCACCTGGCCGGCGCCAAGGTGGAGGTCCCGGCGTTCTTCATCGCCGGTGCGCTCGACGGCGCGATCCGCATGTGGTCGCCCGAGCGCATGGAGGGGTGGCTCCTCGACCCCCGCGGCACCGTCCTCGTCGAGGGGGCGGGGCACTGGGTGCAGCAGGAGCAGCCGGCCGAGGTCAACACCGCGCTGGTGGGATTCCTCGACGGCCTGGACCTGGGGGGTTGACGGTGGCGGGGGACACCGAGGGGTTCGGCTACGGGCTGGAGGGACGACGCGTGCTCGTGACCGGCGCCTCGTCGGGGATCGGCGCTGGCCTGGCCGAGGCCATGGCGGCCGCCGGTGCGGTGGTGGGCATCTGCGCTCGCCGGGCCGACCGGCTGGCGCAGACCCTCGAGCGCTGTCGCGCCCATGCCCCCGCGTCGCGCATGTGGGTGGTGGACCTGGCCGACCCTGCCGCCGTCGACCGCCTGGCAGCAGCGGCGGTGGAGGAGCTCGGCGGCGTCGACGTGCTCGTCAACAACGCCGGGATCCCCAAGCGGCGCCACGCCACCCGGCTCGACGCGGCCACGGTGGAGCAGGTCATGGCCGTGAACTTCCTGTCGCCGGCCCGCCTCACCCTGGCCCTGCTGCCGGGCATGCTGGCCCGCGGCCACGGGCGCATCGTCAACGTGGCCTCGGTGGCCGCCGTGCTCAGCTCACCGGGCGAGGCGGCCTATAGCGCGTCCAAGGCGGCCCTGGCCGTGTTCTCGGAGTCGCTGGCGGTCGACCTGTGGGACACGGGGGTGCGCGCCATGACCGTGTACCCCGGCGTGGTGGACACCGAGCTCTTCACCTTGCCGGACAACGACCCGTTCGACGCCGACGTCACGCCCATCACCGTCGGCGAGGCCGTCGACGCCGTCCTCGAGGGCCTGCGCGCCGGCGCGCTCGAGGTCTACGTGCCCGCGTGGTTCGGCGACCTTGCGTCGTCCAAGGCGGCCGACGTCGCCGGTTTCCTGGCGGGCACGGCCGAGTACGTCCGGTCGCGCCGGTCCGCCGACTGACGAGGCAGCAGTTCGTCACCGCCTCGGTCACCGCCTCGGGCCGTCGCGTGGACGTTCCCGAGATCCGCTACGCGCGCCGTGGCGACGTCCACATCGCCGCGGCCGCCCGACGCGTCCGGCGTCCCCGTCAGCCCCGGCCCGCCGTCTCCCGGGTCTCGGCGCCGAGCGACGCCGGGTCCGCCGGCTCGGCCGCCGCCTTTCGCGCCGCCGTCCGCCTCGACGGGGCGCGGCGAGCGGCGGAGGCGCGTGGTGCGATCCCGGTGGGGGTGGCCGGGCCCAGGCCCGCCGCGGCGCGCAGCTCGTCGAGGGCCTCGGGGATGGCGGCGGCGATGTCGTCCACGCCCGGCACCGTCTCGGCACAGGCCATGAGGCCCCAGTTGAGGACGCCGCGGTAGCTCATGACGGTGACGTTGAGCCCCGCGCCGTCCATGACGGGGCCCAGGGGGAAGCCCGCCACCAGCTCGGCCCCGCCGAGATAGAGGGGGAAGTCGGGTCCGGGGACGTTCGAGATGATGAGGCTGTGGATCGGCCGGTGCCGTTCCGCCAGGCGCAGGCGCGTGTAGGCGCGGGCTGCGGTGGAGAACACGTTGGGCGTCGCGTGCTCGGTCCAGTTGAGCAGCACCTCCGCACCCAGCGCGTTGTGCTCGCTCTTGGCGCCCTTGGTCCCCGAGCGGATGATCTCGACCCGCTCGGCGGGGTCCTCGGTGCCGCACGGCAGGCTGACGAACATGGCCGACACCTTGTTGGCACCGCGGCGGTGTTGGGTCGAGGGGTGCACCGACACGGGCACGGTCGCCACCAGCGGGTCCTCGGGCAGCTCCTCGCGCCGGGCCAGGTAGCGGCGCAGCGCGCCCGTGCACATGGCCAGGACCACGTCGTTGACCGTGACGCCGAGGGCGTTCTTGAGCTCCTTGACGTCGTCGAGGCCCACCGAGGCGAAGGCCACCTTGCGGTGCGCGGTGATCGCCGCGTTGAGCGACGTGCGCGGAGTGGTGAGCGGCAGAGCCCCCTTGGCGTCGCTCCCGCCGCGCCTGACACGCCGCACGTTGAGCACCGAGCGCCCCGTGCGCCAGGCGAGGCGGGTCATGTCGAGGGGCGCGGCCAGGCGGGCGGCGAGGGCCTGCGCGATGAGGGAGAGGTCCGAGGGCATCTTGTCGTCGACCGGGCCGGCGGCGGGCACCTCGCGCGGCGGCGGATCGGGCTCGAGGTCGAAGAGCTGGGCCAGGAGCTCGGCACCGGAGACGCCGTCGATGGTCGAGTGGTGGATCTTCGACACCATGGCCACGTTGCCGTGCTCGAGCCCCTCGACGATGTACATCTCCCACAGGGGCTTGGTGCGGTCCAGCTGGCGGCTGCAGACGTCCCCCACGAACTGCGCCAGCTCGTGGATGCCGCCCGGCGACGGCAGGGCGGCCCGGCGCAGGTGGTAGTCGAGGTCGAAGTGCTGGTCGTCGATCCAGTACGGATGGCCGAGGCGCAGGGGCACCTCTACGAGCCGGCGGCGGAAGACCGGTGCCAGGGCCAGGCGCGACCCCACCACGGTGCGCAGCTTCTCGAACGAGTAGCCGCCGGGGACGGTGCTGGGGTCGAACACCGCCGCCATCGACACGTGCATGTGGAGACTCGGGGTCTCCAGGTAGAGAAACGCAGCGTCCAGACCGGTCAGCCGCTCCATGCCGTTCGCCTCGCTGTCCCCCCGGGCGTCGGCGGCCCGGGTGTTGGCCGAATCATCTCACCGGGAGGCAGGATGGTGCCATGGCGTGGTCGTGGGCGTACCTGGTCCTGAGCCTGATGGGCCTCGTGCTCGTGCTCAACGCCTTCCGGCCCATCCGGGTCACGGTGTTCCTGGTCCCGAGCTTCTTCGCCGCCTGGTACACGGGCGAGATGCCGGTGTGGCACATCGTCTGGCAGGCGGGGGTCACGGTGGGCTTCGCCTTCGCCGGCGCCTTCGGCTACTGGCCGGGATGGGTGGGGCTGGCGGTGACCCTGGTGGCGTGGGCGGGCCTGCTGGTGCTGGCCCGGATCGGCGACCGTGCCCACGACGTGCTCCTGCGGGCCGAGGAGGAGGTCCCCCTCCCCGGGGTGCCGCCCGGCGGGCTGGCCGTCCCCCTCCCCAAGAGCGGGCGCGAGACCATGTGGCGCTGGCAGCGTCTCGTCTACCCGTTGCCGCGCCCCGCCCGCTCGGTCCGGGTGCTCAAGAACGTCGACTACGTCGGGGACGGGGCGCGGCGCCATCGCCTCGACGTCATCCGGCGGCGGGACGCGCCGCCCGCGGGCGCCCCCGTCCTGCTCCACATCCACGGCGGCGGGTGGGTCGTCGGCGACAAGCGCGAGCAGGGGTTCCCCCTCATGCACGAGCTGGCGCGGCGTGGGTGGGTGTGCGTCACCGTGAACTACGCGCTGTCGCCTCGCTACACCTGGCCCGAGCACATCGTCGACTGCAAGCGGGCCCTGGTGTGGGTGCGCCGGAACATCGAGGCGTACGGCGGCGACCCGCGCTTCGTGGCCGTCACGGGCGGGTCTGCCGGCGGCCACCTCGCCGCCCTGCTCGCCCTCAGCGCGGGCGACCCGCAGTACCAGCCGGGTTTCGAGGAGGCGGACACCGCCGTGGAGGCGTGCGTCCCCGTCTACGGCGTCTACGACATGACCCGCGGCGGGGTGGCCACCCGCTACGACGAGGGCTTCATGGCGCTCATGGAGCGCCAGGTGTTCAAGGTGCGCTGTGTCGAGCACCCGGCGCTCTTCGAGGACGCGTCGCCCCTCTTCCGCGTACGCGAGGACGCGCCGCCGTTCTTCGTGCTCCACGGCCGCAACGACACCATCGCCCAGATCCGCGACGCCCAGCGCTTCGTCGCCGCGCTGCGTGCGGTCTCCCGGTCCCCGGTGCTCTACGCCGAGCTCCCCTTCACGCAGCACGCCTTCGACGTGCTGCCGTCGATCCGGTCCGCGCACGCCGTGGCGGCCATCGTGCGCTTCCTCGAGCACGTGCGCCACCACGCCGGGGTGTCCGGCACGACGGTGCCCGGCTGGCCGGATCTTGGGCTCGACGACCGGGCCCCCGCCCCCGGCCCGTCGTAGGCCGGCCCGGCCCTGCACGCACCTCGCGCACCCTTCGCACGTACAATCGTCGTGTCGCCGGTGCCGAGGCGGTCCCGGTGGCGGAGCCTGCGGTGAAGCGATTGTGGCAAGCTGGCGCGCCGCTGCAGACGGCGACGAGACGCCGTCGTCGTGGTGGGCCACGGCACAGGATTGGGGGGCATCGGTGAGCAGGTTCGGGCAGACGCGCGCGCGGGTGGCGACCACCTTGGTGGCCCTCGCGGTGACGGCCATGGCGTGCACCAGCACGTCGTCGTCGACCACGACCAGCTCGGGCAGCGGCGCCGGGGCCGGGGGGTCGGGGGTCACCCCCTCGATGTCGGCGACCAAGACCGTGTGTGCCGACGCGGCGTCCTGCTTCGTGTCGGCCAACATCGCCACCATCGGGGGGATCGTCCCCGGGCTGTTCAAGGGCGCGTTGGTGGGCACCGACGCATACCTCGCCTACCAGAACTCCCTCGGCGGTCTCGACGGGCGGAAGTTCAAGCTCCTCTCGGGCGACGACCAATTCAGCTGCAACCTGAACCAGTCGTTGACCCAGCAGTTCCTGTCCCAGGTCATCGCCTTCACCGGGTCCTTCTCGCTGCAGGACAACTGCGGCGGCCAGGTCCTCGCGGCCAACCCGTCGGTGCCCAACGTCTCCGAGACGCTCAACACCTCGACGTCGCAGCTGCCCAACACCTTCTCGCCGTCCCCGCTGCAGCCGGGGTGGCAGCTCGGGCCCCTCGAGTACTACAAGTCCAAGTTCCCCGAGGCCATCAAGCACGTCGGCACACTGGTCGCCGGGGTGGCGTCCTCCGAGGCGCAGGCGGCCGGCCAGCAGGCGGCCATGGAGCACGAGGGCTACCAGATCGTCTACAGCCGCACCTACGGCCCGCTGGAGACCGACTTCACGGCGGACGTCATCAAGATGCAGCAGGCGGGGGTCCAGGCCGTCGACCTCACCGCCATCGACGGCTCGCACGCGGCGCGCTTCATGCAGGAGGCGCACACCCAGGGCTTCCACCCGCAGCTCGTGTTCTCCGGCGGCCCCATCTACACCGCCGACTTCGTCTCCCAGGCCGGCGGCGCCTCCGTGGTCGACGGCACGTACCTGAACCAGACCCAGGCGCTCTACCTCGGCGGCGACGCGGGGTCGGTGCCGGCGGTGTCGCAGTTCCTCACGTGGGTGCACGGGCTGTACCCGGGGTTCCCGACGGACATCTTCACCATCTACGGCTGGACGTCGGCCGCCTTGTACGTCCAGGCGCTGAAGAACGCCGGCCCGAACCCGACACAGGCCGGCCTGCTCGCTGCGCTCGGCCAGGTCCACTCGTTCGACGCCGACGGGCTGCTTGCCCCGTCCGACCCCGCCGGCAAGCAGCCCGCGTCCTGCTACCTGCTGGCCAAGATCGTCAACGGCCAGTTCGTCCGCACCGACATGCCGGCGAGCGGCTTCCGGTGCGACGCGCCGTACTACACCGCTCCGTCTTCGTGAGCCGCGCATGAGCGCGTTCTGGTCGTACACGGTCATCGGCATCGCCACCGGGGCGATCTACGCCATCACCGCGTCCGGCCTGGTGGTCACCTACGCGACCACCGGCGTGTTCAACTTCGCCCACGGTGCCATCGGGATGTTCGCCGCCTTCAGCTACTGGGAGCTGGCCGAGAACCACCACGTCCAACCCCTGGTGGCGGTGCTGCTGATCCTCTTCGTCGAGGCCCCGGCACTGGGCGCGCTCATCGAGTTCGTCCTCATGCGGCGCCTCCACGGCGCCTCGACCGAGCGCTCCCTCATGGTGACGCTGGGCCTCATGCTCATCCTCCTGGGGGTGGCGAGCACCGTGTGGGGCACCACGCCGAACCAGACGGGGCTGTCGCCGTTCTTCGCCGGCCACAGCGTGCGCATCCTGGGCGTGAACGTCACGGTGCACCAGCTCATCGTCCTCGCCACAGCCGCGGTGGTGGCCGGGAGCCTGTGGCTGGTGCTCCGGCGCACCCGCACGGGCGTGGCCATGCGGGCCGTGGTCGACGACCCCGAGCTCGTGGCCATGGCCGGCGCCCCGCCCGTGCGCATCGCCCGGACCGGGTGGATCGCCGGCGTGATGCTGGCCGCGCTCGCCGGGGTGCTCATCGCCCCGCTGGTCACCCTCGACCAGACGACGCTGACGCTCATCGTCGTCAACGGCTACGCGGCGGCGGTGGTGGGACGGCTGCAGAACCTGCCGCTGACCTTCGCCGGGGGCATCGCCATCGGCCTCGGCGAGGCCTACGTGGTGGGGTACGTGCCACTCGGCTGGCAGTCGAGCTGGCTGCCCAACCCCGCCCTCGCCCTGCCCATGGCGTTCCTCTTCGTCGTGATCCTGGTGCTCCCCGTCGAGCGCCTGCGCGCCGTGGGCGAGGTGCGCGTGGCCCGGGTCCCCAAGGTCACCGGCCTGCGGAGGTCGCTGCTCGGCGCGGCGGCCGTGGTGGTGGGCGGGGTGCTCGCCGCCCTCGTCCTGTCGGGGACGTGGCGCGCCACCGTCAGCCAGGGGCTCGTCTTCGGGGTCATCGCGCTGTCGCTGGTGCTGCTCACCGGGTACGCGGGGCAGATCTCGTTGGGTCAGATGGCCTTCGTGGGGATCGGGGCCTACGCCATGGGCAAGGTCGGCGGCACGAGCGGGTCCTGGCTGGGCGTGCTGGCGGCCGTGGGCGTCTCCGCGGCCGTCGGCGGTCTGATCGCGTGGCCGACGGTGCGGGTGAAGGGGCTGTACCTGGCGCTGGCCACCCTGGCCTTCGCCCAGTTCGCCTATTACGTCTTCTTCTCCAACCTGCGCCTGTTCGACGACAACGGGTCCATCGTCGTGCACCGCGTCGGGCTGCCGGGCATCTCGCTGCACGGGGCGCGCGCCGAGCTCGTCTTCTTGGCGGTGGTCTTCGCCCTGTGCCTGCTCGGCGTGCTCGCCATCCGCCGCGGCACCTTCGGCCGCCGCCTCGTGGCGCTCAGCGACTCGCCCGCCGCGTGCGCCACCGTGGGCCTCAACGTGCGCCGTACCCGCCTGGCCGTCTTCGCCATGTCGGCCGGGCTGGCGGGCCTCGGCGGGGCCCTCTACGGGGGGCTCCAGGGCCCCGTCGGCCCCGACGACTTCCAGGTGCTCGTGAGCCTCACCCTCCTCCTGCTGCTCGTCATCTGGGGCGTGCGCACGCCGTCGGGTGCGCTGGCGGCGGGGCTGAGCCTCGCCGCCCTGCCGGTGCTGCAGAGCCACGTCTCGTGGGTGAGCAGCCTGCCCGCCCTGGTCGTCGGGGTGGGGGTGATCGCCATCGGCCGGCTCCCCAACGGGCTGCTCGGGCTGGCATCGGACGCCGTGGAGGCGCGCCGGCGCCGGGTGCGGGCACCCGTCGCCGTGCCCGAGGTCGTGGGGGGCGAGGCCCGTGTCGCCTGAGCCCGTGTCGCCCGGCCCCGTGCCGGCGCTGCGCGCCCGGGGGGTGTCGCTGCGCTTCGGCGGCGTCCAGGCGCTGCTCGACGTGGACATCGACGTGCCCGCCGGCGCGGTCACCGGGCTCATAGGGCCCAACGGCGCCGGGAAGACGACGCTCTTCGACGTCCTCTGCGGGCTCCAGCGCCCCGACGCCGGCACGGTGGCCATCGGGGGGCGGGACGTGACCCGCATGGGCCCGGACCATCGGGCGCGCCTGGGCCTGGCGCGGACGTTCCAGCGGCTGGAGCTGTTCTGGTCGCTCTCCGCGGCGGACAACGTCCGGGTGGGCGCCGAGGCCACCGTGCAGTGGTGGCGGTGGTCGCACCGGCGCCGCGCTGGCGCCCGGGCCGCGGCCGCGCCGGGGACGGAGGTCGTGGGGGCCCTGCTCGAGCGGGTCGGGCTGGGCGCCGTCGGCGACGTGCCCGTGGACACCCTCACCACCGACCGGGCCCGGCTGGTGGAGCTGGCACGCGCCCTGGCCATCGGGCCGCGGGTGCTGCTGCTCGACGAGCCGGGATCGGGGCTCGACGGGCCCGAGAGCGCGGCCCTGGGCGAGCTGCTGGTGGAGCTGGCCCGCCAGGGCATGGCCGTCCTGCTCGTCGAGCACGACATGGAGCTGGTCATGCGCGTGTGCGACCGGCTGCACGTGCTCGACGCCGGTCAGGTGATCGCCTCGGGCACGCCCGACGAGATCCGCGGGCACCAGGCGGTGCGCGATGCGTACCTGGGTGCGGCGACCGCCCACGCCGGTGCCCCCCAGACCGGTGCCCCCCAGACCGGTGCCTCCCAGACCGGTGAACGGCCGGGGGAGCCGTCGTGAGCGCGCCCACCCTCGAGATGCGCCAGGTGCGCGCCGGCTACGGGCGCATCGAGGTGCTCCACGGCGTCGACCTCGACGTGCCGCCCGGCGCGGTGTTCGCGCTCCTCGGGCCCAACGGGGCCGGCAAGTCCACGCTGCTCAAGGTGGCCGGGGGCCGGCTGGCCGCCAGGGCCGGCACGGTCCGGGTCGCCGGGCTCCAGGTGGACCAACGCCAGGGTCCCCACACCCTGGCCCGCCACGGGGTCTGCTCCATTCCCGAGGGCCGCGGTGTGTTCCCCAACCTGACGGTTCGGGAGAACCTGCGCATGTGGACCTACCAGGGCGCGGTCAAGCGCGGCCAGGTGGAGGAGCGCGCCTATGCGCGCTTTCCCCGGCTGGGCGAGCGCCGGCGCCAGCTGGCCGGGACCCTGTCGGGGGGCGAGCAGCAGATGCTGGCCCTGGCCCGGGCGCTGGTGGGCGAGCCGAAGCTGCTGTTGCTCGACGAGCTGTCGATGGGCCTCGCCCCGTTGATCGTCACCCAGCTCTACGACGCGGTAGCGGGGCTGGCCGCCGAGGGCGTCACCGTGGTGCTGAGCGAGCAGTTCGTCCGCACCGCGCTGGCCATCGCCACCATGGCCGCCATCGTCGTCGGCGGGCGGGTGGACCGCGTCGGCGCGCCGGCCGAGATCGCCGAGGTGGCCCTGGAGACCTACCTGGCCGGCGCGGACGGGTCCGCGGCGGGCTGAACGCAGCGCAGGACGCGGCCGGGCGTGGCCGGTAGCCTGCGCCGGTGCCCATGCCCACCGACATCGGCGTGGTCGACGCCATGATCGGGTTCCCGAGCTCGGACGCGCGCCGGCACTACCAGTTCCTCACGCCGCAGCTGCGCGACGCCGAGAGCATGCGCATGCGGTTCCCCGCGCAGTACATGTTCAAGGACGCACCGAGTCCCCTGCCCGAGGAGATCGATCCCGTGGCCGCCACGCTCGGCGAGATGGACGAGTACGGCATCGACGTGGGCATCGTCGGCCTCGGGCCCGATGCTGCCGCCCGTGCCCTGGCGGAGCACCCGGCGCGCTTTCGCCCCTCGCTCGAGGTCGACCCCAACGACATCGCCGCGGCGGTGCGGGCCGTGCGCGAGGCGCACGCCGCGCACGGGATCGTGGCCGTGACGACGTTCCCTGCGGGGTGCAACCCGCAGGTGCCCGTCTCGGACCGTCGGTACTACCCCGTCTACCAGGTGTGCGTGGACCTCGACCTGCCCGTCGTCGTGAACGCCGGAATCGCCGGGCCCCGCGTGCCCTCCGCGTGCCAGGACGTCATGCACTTCGACCAGGTCTGCTACGACTTCCCCGACCTGCGGGTGGTCATGCGCCACGGTGCCGAGCCGTGGGAGGAGCTGGCCGTGAAGCTGATGCTCAAGTGGCCGGGCCTGCACTACATGACGAGCGCCTTCGCCCCCAAGTACTACCCGCGGGCAGTCGTCGACTACGCCAACACCCGGGGGGCTGAAAAAGTCCTCTACGCGGGCTATTTTCCCTGGGGGCTCAGCCTCGAGCGCATCTTCGCCGAGCTCCCGCAGGTCCCGCTGCGCGACCACGTCTGGCCCATGTTCCTGCGTGACAACGCCCGGCGGGTGTTCAAGCTCGACGGCTGACGAGGACGAGGAGGACGACATGCCCAGGTACCTGATCAAGGCCAACTACACCCTCGAGGGGATCAAGGCGCTCAAGGCGCACGGCGGCTCCGTGCGCCGCCAGGCCGTGGAGGACGCGGTCAAGAGCGTCGGCGGCACGCTCGAGAGCTTCTACTACGCCTTCGGCGACGACGACGTCTACGTCATCGCGGAGCTTCCGGGGAACGTCGACGCCGCCGCCGTCGGCCTCGCCACCTGTGCCGGCGGCGGCGCGCAGACCAGGACCGTCGTCCTGCTCACGCCCGAGGAGATGGACCAGGCGAGCCGGCGGGAGGTCGGGTACCGCCCGCCGAGCTGACCGGCACCGGCATGCCTACGTGAGCGCGGAGACGCCGAGGCCGATCAGGTCGACGCCGACCAAGAGGCACAGCACCGAGATGACCGGTGCGCTGTGCACCCGCATCCATTGCTCCAGGCGATGCAGCGTCTCCGATGCGTCGTCGCCCTTGGCGAAGTAGATCACGATGGGCACGGCGACGCCGATCGTGGCGATCGCAGCGAACACCGCGTAGGCGATCCCCTGCATGCGGGCCGAGATCCCCGTCTGGGCGATGGCGGTGGCACCGGCCACGATCAGGATGATGTTCTTCGGGCGCGCCCCCGCGAACGCCGCGCCGAATCCGAGCGCCACCGGCGGGCGCACGGTCTCGAGCCGTTCGGCCCATCGCGGCCTGGTGCCGGACGGGGCGGCCGTGGGGCGGCGTACGAGCTCGGCGGCGGCCACCACGATGAGCGAGACGCCCAGCGCGATCTTCATCCAGCCCACCCATGGCCTCGGTGCCCCGCCGTGGCTCGCGTGCGTGGACCCCAGGACGATCAGGACGGCGCCGCCCACGACGCCGAGCCCGACCAGCCAGCCCACCAGGAACGCCGGCCCGTTGGCCCGGGCCCGGGGGGTGGCGAGGAGGAACAGCACGGCCGCGATGGCCAGCGGGGTGATGGCGATGCCGATCGCCATGACCAACGATCCTCCGATGGCCGGACCCATGGGCTCTCGGTCGCGCCGTGACCCTCAGTGCGCAGCCCGGCGGTGACGGCGTGCGGGGTGCGGCTCGGAGCGCGGCATGTCCTCGAGGCTAGGCACCGGCTCCGCCCGCTGCGGCGGCTTGGCCCCCGCCAGGAGCACGATCCCCGTCAGCGCCACCGCCAGCCCGATCACCGCGGGGGCGAGGTGGCCGGCGCCGCCGGCGGAGAGCTTCTCGCCGAAGATGGTGATGCCGAAGACGACGCTGGCGAACAGCGTCACCGAGTTCGACGAGGCCATCGCCGGCGCCAGGACCCCGGTCTTGAGCGCGGACTGCTGGAGGACGAAGCCGGCGAGGGCCGAGAGGATGAGCACGTAGATCGTCCAGCTCGTCATGATCGTGGCCAGACCCTTGCCGACCAAGGTCACGAACAGCTTGGTCACCGACGCCTGCAGTGCGAAGCCGACGCCCGCGGCCGATCCGAGCAGCAGGGCCTTGGCCGCGCCGTGGCGGTGCCGGCCGAGGTTGCCCAGGAGGAGCACGAGCACCAGGGAGCTCAGGCCGGCCGACCACCAGGCCGACGCCGCCGGCGACGACGTGCCCCCCTGGGGGGAGCCGGCGGCGAGGAAGAGGACGATCCCCACGACCATGGCCGCGGCACCGAGCCAGACCCGGGTGTCGACCTGCTGGTCGGTGATGCGCCGCCCGAGGGGCAGGGCGATCACCAGGCTCATGGTGGTGAGCGACTGCACGACGATGAGCGAGCCCCGGTCGAGGGCGACAGCCTGGAGGACCCAGCCGGCGAGCTGGCATCCGGCACCGGCCAGCCACACGGGGCGGCGGAGGATCTGGGCGAGGAACCGGGGGTCGTTCTCGTCCGCTGGCGCCTCGAGCGTCCCCTTCTGCTGCAGCACGTTGCCCAGTGCGAAGGCGAGGGCCGCGAGCAGGGCGAGGACGTAGGCCATTGGCCAACGATGGCAGCCGGCCTGGGCGCTCACCAGGGACCAAGGTCATGGCGCCGGCCCTCGACAGGCTGGGCGGCGGGTCTCAACCCGCGGGCGGTGGCTCCTCCTCGGCCAGCTCCACCACGACCTCGGGCTCGCCGGGCCGGGTGACCAGCTCGACCACGCCGCCCGCCTCGCGCAGGTCCCCCTCGGCCTCGGCCAGCAGGGCCAGGCGCGCCGGGTCGTCGACCACGGAGAGCCGGGACACGGTGGCGCGCATGGAGCGCTTGGCCGTGGTCTTGGCCCGCCGTACCTCGGCCAGGACCGCGGCGGCCACGTCGAGCACGGCGGTCTCGGCGCCGAGCGCGGCGGCGGGGAGCTCGTCGACGGCCGGCCAGGGGGCGCGGTGCACCGAGCCGGCGTGCCACCACGACCACACCTCCTCGGCCACGTAGGGGAGGACCGGGGCGAGCAGGCGCAGCTGCACGGACAGGGCCAAGGCCAGCGCGGCGCGCGCCGAGGCGGGGCCGGCGGCCGATGGGTCCTCGTAGGCGCGGGCCTTCACCAGCTCGAGGTAGTCGTCGCAGAAGGACCAGAAGAAGGCCTCCGTCCGCTCGAGGGCGCGGGCGTAGTCGTAGGCGTCGAAGGCGGCGGTGGCGTCGTCGACCACGGCGCGCAAGCCGGCCAGCATGGCCAGGTCGATGGGCGCCTGCACCGCCGCGGGCTCGGGCACCGCGCCGCCCTCGAGGCGCGTCAGGGCGAAACGCGAGGCGTTGAGCACCTTGATGGCGAGGCGCCGGCCCACCTTCATCTGGGCCTCGTCGAAGGCGGTGTCGACGCCGGGCCTGCCGCTGGCCGACCAGTAGCGCACGGCGTCGGTGCCGTGCCTCTCGAGCAGCGCGATCGGGGTCACGACGTTGCCCTTGGACTTCGACATCTTCTTGCGGTCGGGGTCCAGCACCCACCCCGAGATGGCGACGTCGCTCCAGGGCAGCACCCCGTGCTCGAGCTCCGAGCGCACCACCGTGGAGAAGAGCCAGGTCCGGATGATCTCGTGGCTCTGGGGCCGCATGTCCATGGGGAAGACGCGGCCGAAGAGGTCGGGGTCGTCCTCCCAGCGCCCCGCCACCTGCGGGGTGAGCGACGAGGTGGCCCAGGTGTCCATGACGTCGGGGTCCCCCACGAACCCGCCGGGCCGGCCGCGCTGGTCCTCCCGGTAGCCGTCGGGCACGTCGTCGGAGGGGTCGACCGGCAGGCGGGACTCGTCGGGCACCAGGGGGTGGTCGTGGTCGGCCTCGCCCTGCGCGTCGAGCGGGTACCACACGGGGAAGGGCACGCCGAAGAAGCGCTGGCGGCTGATGTTCCAGTCGCCGTTGAGCCCCTCGACCCAGGCCTCGTAGCGGTGCACCATGTGCGGCGGGTGCCAGCGCAGCTCGCGCCCGCGCTGGAGGAGGCGGTCGCGCATGGCCAGGGTGCGCACGTACCACTGGCGCGACGACACGATCTCGAGCGGCCGGTCGCCCCGCTCGTAGAACTTGACCGGGTGGGTGATCGGCCGCGGCTCGCCCATCAGCACCCCCGCCTCGGCCAGCAGCTCGACCACGCGTCGCTGAGCCTGGGCCACGGTTCGACCGGCCAGCTCGCCGTAGGCGACGGCCGCCGCGGCCGGGTCGTCGCTCTCCCAGCCCGGCGCGCCCCAGGCCACCTCGTGGAGGCGCCCGTCGCGCCCGACGATGGTGCGGGTGGGCAGCGAGAGCTCCCGCCACCAGGTCACGTCGGTGGCGTCGCCGAAGGTGCAGATCATGGCGATGCCCGAGCCCTTCTCCGGATCGGCGAGCTCGTGGGACAGCACCGGCACCCGCACGCCGAAGAGCGGGGTGCGCACCTCGGACCCGAACAGCGCCGCGTAGCGGCTGTCGTCGGGGTGGGCCACCAGGGCGACGCACGCGGCGAGCAGCTCCGGGCGCGTGGTCTCGATCTCCACCCCGCCGCCGTCGGGGCGCTCGAAGCGGATGCGGTGGTACGCGCCCGGCAGCTCGCGGTCCTCCATCTCGGCCTGGGACACCGCCGTCTGGTAGTCGACGTCCCACTGCGTGGGCGCCTCGGCGGAGTACGCGTGGCCGCCGGCCAGCAGGCGCAGGAAGCCGCGCTGGCTGACCCGCTGGGCCTCGGGCGAGATGGTCGTGTAGGTGAGGTGCCAGTCGACCGACAGCCCGAGGCGCCGCCAGGTGTCCTCGAAGGCGCGCTCGTCCTCCTCGGTGAGCCGATGGCACAGGGCGATGAAGTCCGGGCGCGAGACGGGCACCTGCTCCTTGCCGGGCCTCTCCGGCGGGGTGAAGTCGGGGTCGTGGTGCAGGCTCGGGTCGCAGCGCACGCCGAAGTGGTTCTGCACGCGCCGCTCGGTGGGCAGGCCGTTGTCGTCCCAGCCCATCGGGTAGAAGACGGCGTGGCCGCGCATGCGCCGGTAGCGGGCGATCAGGTCGGTGTGGGTGAACGAGAAGACGTGTCCCACGTGCAACGACCCCGACACCGTCGGCGGCGGCGTGTCGATGGCGAAGACGCGCTCGGCGGGGGCGAAGCGGTCGAAGGTGTAGGTCCCGGCCTCGTCCCAGCGGGCGGCCCACTTCTCCTCGAGCCCCTCCAGGCCCGGGCGCTCGGGGACCGCGGGGGGCCGGGGCGGCTCGAGCTCGGGTCGGGGCGGCTCGAGCTCGGGGCGCTGCACGGCGGTCGGCACGGTGGTCTCCACGACCGGGTTACGGTACCCGAGTGCTGCGGCTCCACGACACGGCCACCCGCGAGACCCGGCCGCTTTCGCTGCGAGACGAGGGGCGGGTGTCGATGTACGTGTGCGGGCCGACGGTCTACGACGTGCCCCACATCGGCCACGGCCGGTTCGTGCTCGTGTTCGACGTGCTGCGCCGCTACCTCGAGTTCCTCGGCCTCGAGGTCCGCTACGTCTCCAACGTCACGGACATCGACGACAAGATCATCGCCCGGGCCAACGACGAGGGGCGCCCCCCCGAGGCGGTGGCCCAGCAGTACGAGGCCGTGTGGTGGGAGGCGGTCGACGCCCTGGGGGTGAAGCGCCCCAGCGAGACACCCCACGCCACCGCCTACGTGGCGGCGATGGTGGCGTTGGTGGCCGACCTCGTCGAGCGGGGCGCGGCCTACGACACGGCGGACGGCGTCTACCTGTCGGTGGCGGCCGTCGACGGCTACGGGTTGCTCGCCCACCAGAGCCTCGACTCCCTGCTCTCGGGGGCTCGGGTCGAGCCAGGCGAGCAGAAGCGCTCGCCCGCCGACTTCGCCCTGTGGAAGAAGGCCAAGGCCGGCGAGCCCGCCTGGCCCTCGCCGTGGGGGCCGGGACGGCCGGGCTGGCACACCGAGTGCGTGGTCATGTCCCTCGACCTGCTGGGCGAGGGCTTCGACGTCCACGGTGGGGGTATCGACCTCGCCTTCCCCCACCACGAGAACGAGCGGGCCCAGGCCGTGGCCCTGGGCCGGCACTTCGCCCGGCACTGGGTGCACAACGGGTTCGTGGAGGTGGGCGGCGAGAAGATGTCGAAGTCGCTCGGCAACTTCACCTCGCTCACGGACCTCCTCGAGCGGACGGACGGGCGGGCCTACCGGCTCCTCGTGCTGCGCAGCCACTACCGCTCCCCGGTCGAGGTGACCCCGCGCACGATCGCCGACGCCGAGGAGGCCCTGGCCCGGCTCGACGCCCTGGCCCGGCGCTTCGGGCTCCCGACGGGGGACCCGGGCACGGACCTGGCCGCGGCGCGCGCCGAGGGGGTGGACGCCGATGCGCTCGATCGCTTCCTCTCGGCCATGGACGACGACCTCGACACGCCCGGCGCCATGGCCGGCGTCTTCGAGCTGGTGCGGCGGGCCAACGCCACCGCCGACGCGGGCGACGAGGCCGAGGGCCGCCTGCTGGCCCGCAGCGCGCAGGTCCTCGCCGGTGCACTGGGTCTGGCCATGGCGCCGCGCGACAGCGAGGTGGACGAGGAGAGCGCGGCGCTGGTGGCCCGGCGCGACGCGGCGAGGGCGGCGAAGGACTGGGCCTTGGCCGACGAGCTGCGCGCCGCGCTGGCCGGGCGAGGCTGGGTCGTCGAGGACGGCCCCGAGGGCACCCGGCTCCATCGCTGACGGGCGAGGCCGCCGGGCCCGCCGATCCTGTGCACAGTGCAACTTCGCTGGTACCGTGTCGCCCCGAGGCGCCGTGGGCGGCGCCGGGGACCTTCGCCTCGTGCCGCCCGTGCTGGCCCGGGTGGGCGCCTCGAGCGGTCGGGTCGAAGAGGGGAGTGCCAGCGTGCCGTCCGGAACGGTCAAGTGGTTCAACGCGGAGAAGGGCTACGGCTTCATCGCCCAGCCCGACGGCGGCGACGACGTGTTCGTCCATCACTCCGCGATCCAGATGAACGGGTACCGCACGCTGGAAGAGGGCCAGGCGGTCGAGTTCGAGATCAAAGACGGTCCCAAGGGCCTCCAGGCCGTCGACGTCCGGCCGGTCACCGTCTAGGCCTTTCCTTCCGGCGCCCGCCTGCCCTGCCGGCCCCGGGCGCCCCGATGGCGTCCCCCCGGCTGTGGGATCCCTGGTCACGGGGGTAGTGGCCGGTCCGCGGGCTCGGCGGTTGTCAACGGGTCGCCATCCAGGTTACCGTTGAGTAACTACGGAGTCAGAGGGACCGGCTCGAGCCTGGCGCCGGGCACGGGGCCCTCTCGCGAAGGGGAGGACATGACCGACTTCTCACTCGAGCTCAACGAGGACCAGCTGAGCATCCAGAAGTGGGTCCACGACTTCGCCGAGCAGGTCATGCGCCCGGTCGCCCACGAGTGGGACGAGCGCGAGGAGACCCCCTGGCCGGTGATCGAGGAGGCGGCCAAGGTCGGGCTCTACTCCTTCGACTTCATCTCCCAGTGCTTCTTCGATCCGACCGGGTTGCTCATGGTGGTGGCCAACGAGGAGCTGGCCTGGGGGGACGCCGGCCTCGCCCTCGCCATCTTCGGCAGCGCCCTGGGCCTGGCGGGCATCGCCGCCAACGGCACCCCCGAGCAGCTCCTGGAATGGGGCCCCCAGTGCTTCGGGACGGCCGACAAGGTGCAGCTGGCCGCCTTCTGCGTGTCGGAGGCCGACGCCGGCTCGGACGTCTCGTCGTTGCGCACCCGGGCCGTGTACGACGAGGCCAAGGACGAGTGGGTGCTCAACGGCACCAAGACCTGGATCACCAACGGGGGCATCGCCGACGTCCACGTGGTGGTGGCCGCGGTCGAGCCCGACCTCGGCTCGCGGGGCCAGGCCAGCTTCGTCGTGCCCCCGGGCACGCCGGGGCTGAGCGCGGGCCAGAAGTTCAAGAAGATGGGGATCCGGGCCTCGCACACCGGCGAGGTCGTCCTCCACGACGTGCGCATCCCGGGACACTGCCTCCTCGGGGGCAAGGAGAAGCTCGACGAGAAGCTGGCGCGCGCCCGCGAGGGCAAGAAGTCGAGCTCGCAGGCGGCCATGGCCACCTTTGAGGCCTCGCGCCCGACGGTCGGCGCCCAGGCGCTCGGCATCGCCCGTGCCGCCTACGAGTACGCGCTGGACTACGCCAAGGAGCGCAAGGCCTTCGGCCGGCGGATCATCGAGAACCAGGGCATCGCCTTCAAGCTGGCCGACATGAAGATGCGCGTGGACGCCTCCCGCTTGCTGGTGTGGCGGGCCGCCTGGATGGGAGCGAATCGCAAGCCCTTCGAGGCGGGCGAGGGCTCGATGTCCAAGCTCTACGCGGGCGAGACCGCCGTGTGGGTGACCGAGCAGGCCATCCAGATCATGGGCGGGTACGGCTACATCCGGGAGCACCCGGTGGAGCGCTGGCACCGCGACTCGAAGATCTACACCATCTTCGAGGGCACCTCCGAGATCCAGCGACTGATCATCGCCCGCTCGATCTCGGGAATCCACATCAAGTAGTTCA
>DASPTT010000029.1:0-4043 GCA_035623275.1 Acidimicrobiales bacterium | reverse complement strand
CAGGGGCGCACCGGGCGGCGCCACGGCGTCAGGACGAGGGGGAGCCCCCGGCCGCCAGCCCGTGGGCGGCGGCGGCACGGGCCAGCCAGGCGTCGAGCTCCGCGCTCGTCTCCCACGCCGTGTCCAGGAGGAAGAGGGCGGGGGCCGGGCAGCTGCACCCGATCTCCGACAGCACGGGCTTCAAGGTGAGCTCACCGGCCAAAGCGTGGCGCTCCGACGCCCCGAGCATGAGCGCGACGGCCGGCTTCCCGTCCATCTCGCCGGCGCCGAAGTGGTCGAGGAAGAGCTTGAGCAGGCCGGTGTAGGTGGCCTTGAAGGTGGGGGAGGCGAAGACCACGAGCGACGCCGCCAACACCGTCTGCTTCGCGGACTCGACCGCAGGGTCGCCCCACGACAGGAGCGCCGGTCCCAGCGCCGCCAGCTCCACGCACTCGGCGGGCGGCGATCCCGTCAGGCGCCGCACGACGTGCTCAGCGGCCTGGCGCGTGCGCGACCCGAGCTTCGGGTTCCCCACGACGACGACGACGTTCACGGGCGTGCGCTTCCCCTATCCTTTGTCCCGCCATGATGGCAGGTGACCGCAGGCTGGCATTCGACCCGATTGCCGAGGCGCGGCGCCAGTGGACCGAGCACGGCTGGTCGGATGCGGCCGAGGGCATGGCGGCCGTGACGTCGATCATGCGGGTCCAACAGGTGCTCATGGCCCGCGCCGACGCCGTGCTGAGGCCCTTCGGGCTCACGTTCGCCCGCTACGAGGTGCTGATGCTGCTGCTCTTCTCCCGGCACGGCCGGCTGCCCGTGGGCAAGGTCGGCGAGCGCCTGCAGGTCGGCGCGGCCAGCGTGACCAACGCGGTGGACCGGCTCCAGGCCGACGGTCTCGTGGCCCGCCGGACCAACCCCGCCGACGGCCGGGGCGTGCTGGCCGCCATCACCCCGGCGGGGAGGCGGCTGGCCCGCCGGGCCACGGACCTGCTCAACGAGCAGCTCTTCGAGGCGCTGGAGCTCTCCGACGAGGAGCTCGGCGAGCTCGTGGACCGCCTCAAGGAGTTCCGCCGCCGCGCCGGCGACTTCCAGGAGGAGACGCGCCGGCCGTTGCCGTGATTTTCGACGTCGAAGTAGATTTGGGGTGACGAGGAGCGAGGTGCGGTGGTGACCAACAGGCAGGAGTGGGAGCGCGACTTCCGATCGGCACCGTCGGACGAGGTGGAGGGCGCGACGATGTCGGGCCTCGAGCTGGCGCCCGTCTACGGGCCCGACGACGGCGAGTTCCCCGGGCAGTGGCCCTACACCCGCGGGCCCTATGCGTCCATGTACCGCGGGAAGCTCTGGACGATGCGGATGTTCGCCGGCTTCGGCACCGCCGAGGACACGAACGCCCGCTTCAAGCAGCTGCTGCGCTCCGGCGGGACGGGCCTGTCCGTCGCCTTCGACCTCCCGACGCTCATGGGCACCGACTCGGACCACCCGCTCGCCCTCGGCGAGGTGGGCAAGTCCGGCGTGGCCGTCGACACCCTGGCCGACATGGAGGACCTGTTCTCCGGGATCGACCTCGCCGCGGTGACGACCTCCATGACCATCAACTCGCCCGCCGACATCCTCATGGCCATGTACGTCGCGGTGGCCGAGGAGGGCGGGGTGGGGCGCGAGAGGCTGGCCGGCACCATCCAGAACGACATCCTCAAGGAGTACCAGGCGCAGAAGGAGTTCATCTTCCCCCCGCGCCCGTCGGTGCGGCTGGTGACCGACCTGGTGCGGTTCTGCACGGCCGAGATGCCGTTGTGGCACCCGATCTCGATCTCGGGCTACCACATCCGCGAGGCTGGCTCGACGGCCGCGCAGGAGCTGGCCTTCACGTTGGCCAACGGGTTCGCCTACGTGGAGGCGGCTACCGCCGCCGGCCTGGCGGTCGACGACTTCGCCCCGCGGCTGAGCTTCTTCTTCAACGCCCACATCGACTTCTTCGAGGAGGTCGCCAAGTACCGGGCGGCCCGGCGCATCTGGGCCCGGTGGATGCGCGACCGCTACGGCGCCGGCAAGGAGACCTCCATGCGGCTGCGCTTCCACACGCAGACCGCGGGCGTCTCGCTCACCGCGCAGCAGCCCGAGCTGAACCTGGCCCGGGTGGCGATCGAGGCGCTCGCCGGCGTGCTGGGGGGCACCCAGAGCCTCCACACCGACTCCTTCGACGAGGCCCTTGCCCTGCCGACGGAGAAGGCGGCACGCCTGGCGCTGCGCACGCAGCAGATGATCGCCCACGAGACCGGCGTGGCGGCCGTGGCCGACCCCCTCGGCGGTTCGTACCTCGTCGAGGCGCTCACCGACGAGCTCGAGCGCCAGGCGGAGGCGGTGTTCGCCCATCTGCAGGAGCTGGGCGAGGGGTCCGTGCTCGACGGGGTGCTCCGGGGCATCGAGGACGGATGGTTCCAGGGGGAGATCGCGCAGGCGTCGGCCGACTTCGAGCGCAAGCTCAACGACGGCAGTCGCGTGCTCGTGGGGGTCAACCGATTCGCCGAGCCGGACGAGGAGGAGCCCGATATCCTCTACATCGGGCCCGAGGCGGAGGAGCAGCAGCGCAAGCGCCTCGACGAGGTCAAGCGCCGTCGCGACCAGCGCGCGGTGGACGCCGCGCTGGCGACCGTGCGCGCCGACGCGGCCAGGGCCGAGGTCAACCTGATGCCCGCGCTCCTCCAGGCGGTGCGCAGCTACGCCACGGTCGGAGAGATCGTCGGTGCGCTCGGCGACGTGTTCGGCACGTGGACCGAGCGCCCCGCCGTCTGAGCGGCCGGTGCTGATGCCCTACCGCGCGCTGGTGACCAAGGTCGGGCTCGACGGGCACGACCGCGGGGTCAAGGTCGTCGCCCGGATGCTGCGCGACGCCGGCTTCGAGGTGATCTACGGCGGCCTGCGCCAGACGCCTGCCTCGATCGCGCAGACCGCGCTCGAGGAGGACGTCGACGTCGTCGGCCTCTCCATGCACTCGGGCGGGCATCTGACCCTCGCCCCCGCGGTGATCTCGGCCCTGCGCGAGCGGCACCTCGACATCCCGGTGGTGGTGGGCGGCATCATCCCCGCGCAGGACCGGGACCGCCTCCGCGACGCCGGCGTGGCGGAGGTGCTCGCCCCGGGCGCCTCGCAGGAGGTGGTCGTCGCCGCCATGACGAAGGCCGCCGCCTCCAGGGCCGACTGAGCACGCCCGCCCCCCGGCGCGGCAGAGGATCAGCGCAGCCTCCACGACGCGCGCTGCTCGCTGGCGAAGGACTCCTGCCCCTGGCGCAGCGCGTGCGAGGACGTGCCCAGCTGGAGGAGGACGTTCCCGAGGCCGAGTGCCTGCTCGTAGGACAGGCTCCGAGCCGCCCACAACGAGCGCAACGAGGCTTGCACGCTCGCCGGCGGCTGCGACGCGATGGTCGTGGCCAGCCGGTCGGCCGCCTCGAGCACCTCCGAGGCGGGGACCACCTCGCTCACCAGCCCCGCGGCGCGTGCCGTTTCCGCCGACATGCGCTCGTGGGCGCCCAGCAACGTCATGCGCACCAGGTCGCCGAAGGCCATGCGGCCGGCGAGCAGGATCGGCTCGTAGGACGCCGTCATGCCGTAGGTGACGTGCGGGTCGAAGTAGGTGGCATGCGCCGCGGAGACGACGATGTCGCACTCCGCCAGGAGGTAGAAGGCCCCGCCGCACGCCATGCCGTTGACCGCGGCAACCACGGGCTTCCACAGCCCCTGGCTCTTGGGGCCGAGCTTCTTGCCGGGGTCCTCGTAGGTGTAGGGGTCGAACTCGGCGTCCAGCGGGATGTCCGCCCGGTCGATCCCGACGCAGAACGCCTTGTCGCCCGCCCCGGTGAGCACGATCGCCCGCACGTCGTCGTCGTGGCGCAGGTACTGCCAGACCGAGGCGACCTCGTCCTGCATCTGCACGTCGAATGCGTTGAGGAGCTCGGGCCGGTTCAGCGTCACCGTGGCGACATGCTCGGCCACGTCGAGGAGGACCGTGCCGAGGTTGTCGGGTCGCTCCGGGCCACGCACGGCGGCACCTTATCCCACCC
>DASPTT010000028.1:0-11864 GCA_035623275.1 Acidimicrobiales bacterium | reverse complement strand
TGCGTGGTCTCTCCGAGCCGAGGGCCACGCAGAACCCAGCGGTTTGCGGGAGGTTGGATCGACAAGGACGGACATGTCCGTGCGCTCCGGTTCGTGACCCGGACGTGGAGCGACGCCGCGACTCCGATTGGCATCACCATCGGAGCAGCCTCGGCGCCGATGGCGACGCCCGATCGCGCTCGGCTCGCTCGCGCGGACGCCCATGCCGGTGTCACCACCATCAGCGAGGCGATCGCCACGACGATGGGGAGCAGCTCGTCGGTGTCCGTGGAGAGCACCAACGCCAAGAGGCCCAGTCCGGCGAGGAGTACACCCAACCCCCGTGCGGTCAGCCGAACGGTTCGGATCGCCCCAAGTCCGGACAGGCGCTGGCGACCGCCCGAGGCCGGAGGCGCCGTGGGGGTCATGGACCGGTCCTATGGCCCGAGGGGAACGGGGAGTGAGTCGACGATCTCACCGATGAGCTCCTCGGTCGCCTCGACGTCCGCGGCCGCGGCGGGATGGAAGAGCAGTCGGTGGGCGAGGACCGGGGCGGCGGCCTCTTGGACGTCGGCCGGCGACAGATACCCCCTGCCATCGGCGATGGCCAGCGCGCAGGCGGTCTGCACCAGTGCCCTGGCGGCGCGCGGCGAGGGCCCGACGGCCACACTCGGGTGGCGGTCCACCGCCTCGGTGAGGTCGAGCACGTAGTCGCGCGTGGCCGGTGCCACGTGGACGGCGGCCACCGCCGCCATCAACGCCTCGAGGTCGGCGGGCGTCGTGGCCGGAGGCAGGTGCCGGGCCCGTTCGGCCGGGTCGGTGCCGGTCACGAGCGCCGTCATCTGTTGGCGCGACGGGTAGCCCAACGAGACGCGGACTAGGAACCGGTCTCGCTGGCCGTGGGGGAGGGGCGCAGTGCCGGCTGCGTCGTAGGGATTCTGCGTGGCCAGGACGAAGAAGGGTCGGGGCAGCGCGTAAGTGACGCCGTCGACCGTGACCTGGCGCTCCTCCATGGCCTCGAGCAAGGCGGACTGGGCACGTGGCGACGCCCGGTTGAGCTCGTCGGCCATCAACACGTTGGTGAAGACCGGGCCGGGGCGGAAGACGGGAGCCGAGCCGTCGGGGCCGAGGATGGTCGCCCCGGTGACATCGGCGGGGAGGAGATCCGCGGTGCACTGCAGGCGCCGGAACCCGAGGCCCACGGCTGCGGCCAGGGACTTGGCCAGCGTGGTCTTCCCCAGCCCCGGGTGGTCCTCCACCAGGAGATGTCCCCCGGCGGCCAGGCAGCCCACGGCCAGGCGGATGACCAGCGCCGGCGCGGACACCACCCCGCCGACGGCCGCCTCGATGGCCCGGAACGACGCCATCGCCGCCGTCGGTTCGGGCAGTGGCGGCGGGGGTGGGTGGGCAACGACCCTGCTCACAGGCGAATGCTAGGGGGGTTTCGGGGTGCAGCGGGGGCTGGGAGACTGTGGCGGTGGCACGGAGTCGGCTGCGCTCGGTGCGCTACGACCTCGAGGCGGCCATCGCCCTGGCCCGCATGGTCGACAACGCGGGCGGGCCCCTCGATGGCGAGCTCTTGGCCGCCACCCTCGGCTACAGCGGCACGAACAACGGGACGTATCTGACCCGGCTGGCCAACGCCCGGCTCTTCGGCCTGGTGGGCGGGTCCGGGCCTCGGGTCGAGCTCACCGACCGGGCCCGGCGCATCCTCGCCGGGGTCGAACCGGGCGCATCCCGGGCCCGGAGAGAGGCCTTCTTGGCCGTGCCCCTGTTCAAGGCGGTGTGGGACACCCAGTCGCCCGGGGCGTTCGATCGCGCGTCGGTCGCCCACTGCCTGTCCGAGGAGTTCGGCGAGGAACCGCAAAAGGCCTCGGCAATGGCCGGGAGGCTCCTGGCCTCGGCCCGCCAGGCCGGTCTGCTCGCACCCGGTCAGGATGGCGATCAGCCGATGAAGGTCCTGGTGGGCGCCTTTACCACTGTGGAAAACTCCCCGTCTAGGCGTTGGTGGAGCCGGGTGGTACCGTTCGCGGTAGCGAACCCGGGGGGCCGACCGGCGTCTGCCCCCGGACCGGGGAGGGCCGCCATGGCTGCCGACGACGGGGATCTCTGGCTCGACGAGGAAACTCCGCAGCGACCGGCCCGACCGTGGCTCCGCGACCATGTGGCCCTGGCGGCTGCCATCGTGGTCGGCCTGGGCGTGGTGACCGTTCCCGTCGCCCTCGCCGCCACCGGTGGCGGAGGTCCCCATCCATCGGCCCAGAAGCCTCCGTCGAAGCCCGGGACCCTCGGAAACGGGCCGGCGGAGCACCAGGTGCTCTCGGCGCTGAGCGCGACGACCGACTCGGGCAGCTTCGACTTCACGTATTCGATGACGACCACGCCGCCGACCTCGGCCCCGTCGATCACCACGACGACGGTCTGCAAGACGTTCACGGCGCCCGGCCCGACCAACCTGCCGGCGGGCGCCGTCCTCCACAGCAGCGGAACCGCCGTCCTCCACAGCAGCGGAACCAATGGCGGCGGGTTCGTCTCGTCATCGAGCGGATCGGTCATCGTGGTGCCGGCGCAACCTAGTGCTCCGCCGGGCACCGAACAGATCACACAGTGCAGCGGCGGTGCACCCACCAACACGGGGTCACCCACCACCGGCAAGGGCGTCATCGACACCAACCCGATGGCGATGCTCGCCGGCGCAACCGTTGGCGGTGCGGGCGGGTTGACGGCGACTGTGCGGGTCGACAGCACCACCGTCTACGAGGACCTTGGCCCGCTCGAGACGTCGCTGGCCCCGCCGGCCAGCCAGGCCAACGCCACCGGCCAGCCGATCTCCGGATTCGCCAGCCTGGTGGAGGGCACGCTCGGCCAACGCGAGGGTGCGGTGGCCATGATGGGGATGGCCAATCCCACCGGGTACCTCGAGCTGTACCAGGCGGACATCACCGGCGCCGACCAGACGGGGACATCCAGCGTGGACGGGGTGCCCGTCACGGTGTACGAGGCCAGCACCGACCCCTCGAAGCTGGTCAACGCCCCGGGCATCAGCAGCGAGGAATCCACGACCATCTCGGCCGCCTTGGGCGTTCTCAACGGCCAGGGCTACAGCGGCACGACGGTGGGTGTCTCGGTGGACGGGTCCGGCTTCATCCGTGAGGCAAAGGCCGTCACCCACTTCTCCGACGGTGGGACCGTTGTCCTCGACGTCACCTTGTCGAACTTCGGGTGTGCCGGCACCGTACTCATGCCCGGTCAGCAAGGGGCGGACAGCCCTCCTGCCAACTGCACCTCTCCCGACACCGGCAGCCCCATCGCCAACGCGGCGACCACGACGACCACCACCACGGCACCGAGCCCGACGTCGTCGACCTCTGTCCCCCCAACGACGATCGGCCCTTCCGTGACCACCGAACCGAGCACGACGTCGACGACAACGTCAACCACGGTGCCCACAACGACGTCGTCAACCGGATAAGCCCCGCAGGGCGGGATGTCAACCGACGATCACGAACCAACCTGGGGATGGTTCCTCGCGTGGGTGGGCGTCGGCGCCGGGTTCACGCTCGGGTTCCTGGGGGCCGCCAGCATCGGCCTGTTCGTCCTGCCCGTGGCTGTCGTCTTGGCCGTCGTGCTGGCCAGGACTGCCAGGAGTGCGGGAAGCGAGTTCGGCGTGATCAGCGGGCTCGGTGTGCCACTGTTCTGGATAGCGCTGCGAAGCGGTGGCTGGACACCGTGGTATCCGTGGGTGATCGTCGGCGGCCTGCTCGTGGCCGGAGGTATCGGGCTGCAGCTCCGCCGTCAGCGCCGGGCCAGAAAGCGCACCTTCGGGACTGACCACCCACGGGTTCGCCTGGGGTAGCGCACCGTGCAGTGGGGGTCGTCCAGCACGTTGACCGGCGCCGCTTCCAGCCGGTTGCTCAGGGAGCCGAGTCGCCTCGCACGAAGGCCCCCGGTACGACATACCGTTCGCACCAGGCCTCTTCGCCCAAGGCCGCTAGTTCCGCTCGGAGTCGATCCCGTTTCGTGACCGCCTCGTCCCAGGAACTCGCGCCGAAGAGCCGGAGCCTCTGGCCTCGCTGATTCACGACGATGACCGAGGGATAGTGCTCTGGGCCGAGCTCCGCCCGACCAAGGGTCACCACGAACCTCAGTACCCGATGGAGCGTCCAACCCGGCTCGTCAGCCGGGGATGCCTCCACCTCCAGACGCGAAACGGGGTGCACCACCAGGCCAATCTTGCACGTACCGAGCGGTCGATCGACTGGGTGCTGGACTGGAGGAGCCTCCTCCGAGGGCCGTGACGCCGAGGGGTCCGGCGCCGTACCATTCGGGGCGTGGAGCCCGGGGAGAGCGACGCGTTCGATCTCGACCTCGCCGCCGCGTCCCTTCGGGCCGACGGCAAGGACGTCGGCATGATGCTGGAGCTGCTGTCGCAGACCCTCAAGGAGGCAGTGGGTCGGCGACTCGTGGTCGAGCGATCGAAAGGCCTCTTGAAACGGTCCGCCGAGATCAGGGCGCTCGAGGTAACCCTCGGCGACGACCAGCTGCGGGTCGAGGTCGACGGTCCGACGGTGCGGTGCACCATCGGGCACTCTTCGGGCGGCATCAAGATTCGCAGCACCCAGGTGGACATGGACGAGTGGGTTCGGCGCCTCCTTCAAGGTCTCAAGGCCGAAGCGAACCACAGCGAGGCAGCCCGCCTGGCCCTAGAGCACATCGTTCTTGGAGGTGCTTCGTGACCGTCGATCCCTCGGAAACCCGCAGCGAGCGGACCGACCTGCCGGCCGACGCGGAGCGCCGACTGGTCCAACTGGAGCACGGCCTCTTCACCTCCGACCTGTCCGTCAACGAATTCCTCCTCATCAAGGAGGTCGGTTTCCATCCGCTCGGCTTCGTCATGGGCTCGTCCATCTACCACACGGGCATCCAGACTCGGAATTGGAGCAAGAGCCAGGAGTTGACCAAGCTCACCGAGGCCATGTACAACGCCCGAGAGCTGGCCATGACCCGTATGGAGGAGGAGGCCGACGAGCTCGGAGCTGACGGCGTCGTCGGAGTCCGTCTCGACGTGAACTACTACGAGTGGGGCAAGGACGCTGCTGAATTCATCGCCATGGGCACCGCTGTGAAGGCGGAAGATGGCGCGTCTTACCGCAATTCCAAGGGCAAGCCCTTCACATCGGACCTCTCGGGACAGGATTTCTGGACCCTGATGCACACCGGCTATGTGCCCCTCGCCCTCGTGATGGGAACGTGTGTGTACCACATCGCCCATCGCGGCATGCTCCAGGCGATCGGCACCGTAGGGCAGAACGTGGAGCTCCCCAACTTCACCCAGGCCCTGTACGAAGCAAGGGAACTGGCCATGACCCGCATGCAGGACGAAGCCAACGAGCTTGGCGCCGGAGGCATCGTCGGTGTGCGCCTGGAGGAGAAATCCCACATGTGGGGCTCACACACCATCGAGTTCCTGTCGCTCGGAACTGCGGTGGCCCGGCGCGGTGACGACGTCACCCTGCCGACGCCGACGACGATCATCTCGCTCGACAACTGATGACCGGTGTGACGCCTCCGCCGGCGTCCGGCGCTGTCGGCCCGGCCGATGCGGGACTGCCGGAGGCAGCGGAACGTCGCCTGCAGAGCGACGCGTTCTCCTCGCATCTGACCATCCCCGACTTCGGCGCCTGTCTCAATATGGGGCTACGGCCCGTCGGACTGGTCCAGGGCTTCTGCACCATGCAATGGGCCTGGTATGGCGCCGGCTCACCCTACCTGCGCGGCCTGAATCCTTGGGCGCCGTCGAACCAGTACCGCGGCATCTACAGCGAGAGCTACCAGTGTCCGCACGCGATCTACACATACTCGAACGAGCATCGCACCTGGGGGCAGAACTACGAGCAACCGTGGGTGGAGGAGGCGTGGACCCAGGGTTATGGCGCGGCCTTCGAGCGGATGGTCACCGAGGCCGTCGACCTCGGCGCCCACGGGGTCATCGGGATCAGCCACCGCATCCACCATCTCAGCGACACCCCTGTCACCGAGTTCCACCTCCTCGGCACGGCTGTCGTCGTCGAAGGCGGCCCCGCTCCGAGCGGCGGCCGGCCGTGGACCACGTTCCTCTCCGGCCAGCGCCTCGGGAAGTTGTTCGAAGCCGGGTTCGCACCGGTGTCGGTCGCGGCCGCCCTCTCGTCGGTGCGGGTGTGGGCGTATTGCGTCACCGAGTTCCTCATGGAGGGCGGCACGGCATCATGGGTCACCCAATACTCCGGGCGCCAGATGGGCCAGACCCAGTGGACCTACGGACCACGCGAAGTGGAGCAGGTGTCCTCGGCGCACATGGCCGCCCGCGACCTCGTCCGGCGGGCAGTCAGGAACCAGCTCGGTGGAGACACTTTGCACGGTGCGAGCATCGACATGGTGAGACGCGAACTCGGGAGCGGAGACTCCGTGATCGAGTGCACGCTGTTCGGCACTCGTGTCCGTCGATTCAAGGATTTCGACCCGATGGCCCCGCCGACGCCGACCGTGAGGCTCTCATGACCGATGGTGGCCCGAGCGGCGCACCGGGCCTCGCGGTGCCACGAGGGCAGAGCTGGCGCGCCGACGTGCTGCTCGCCGCGCAATCGCTGGCTCGACCGGTCCCCGAGGCCCAAGGAGGCGCCACCTCTGACCTCTCGGTCGACGAGGTCTTGCTATTGCACTCCATCGGCTGGGAGCCGGTCGATCTTGTCTTCGGATCATCAGTGGCTTCGACTCCACCGGCGGCCTGGGGGTGGGGCCAAGGCGAAATCGTCGTTGCGTCGGAGTCGTGGGACATCGCCTTTCGCGGCGCGCTGCACCGCCTCGTCGGCGAGTGCGCGCGGGTCGATGGCTTTGGTGTCGTGGGCGTACAGATCGATACGGAGATCGAACGTCTACACACCGACGTCGAGCTCGTCGGCACCGCGGTGAGACCGATCGCCAAGGCCGGGCAGAAGGTGGCACAGCAACTCGGGCGGCCTTTCGCCAGCGATCTCTCCGCACGCGACTACGCGCTCCTCGTCCAGACGGGGTGGCGGCCGGTCGGCCTCGCTTTCGGGGCCAGCTTCGTCAATGTGCCCCGTCGGTCGGTGAGCACGACGATCTCGCAGAAGGGCCAGAACGTCGAGCTGACGAATTTCACCGAGGCGATGTACACGGCCCGCGAAGCCGCCATGAGCCGCCTGCAGGACTCAGCGGTCTCCATGGACGCCGGGGGGATCGTTGACGTGTCGATCAGCGAAGGTCCCATGGTCTTCGCGCGTCACGCCATCGGCTTCACCGCCTGGGGCACCGCCATCGTCCCTGGGCCAGAAGGTCACCGCCACCTGGAGCCGAAGATGGTGCTTCCCCTCGATGACCTGCAGGTCACCTTCCAGGCCACCGCGCTGCGACAGCAGGGTGGCGAGGTGGAGAGCTGACGCTAGCGAATGCGAGCGGGTCCAAAAACGGGTCGAGAGTCGTGGCGAGCTGGCTGGGGGTGGTCCCTTGCTGTTCCTGTGCTCCGAACTCACGTCGCGCCGACCCTCCGGAGAGTGGTGGCTTCGGAGAATTCTGGACGCGTTCACCCAACACCGGCACCCAACAACCGTGTAGACACCCGTCGCACGGCGTCGCAGAGTGGTCAAATCGGTCAGAAGGGAGCTTGATCAGACGGCGTGTGAAGTGCGCATCTGAGACGCTCTAAACCCAACAACCACACTGCGCGACGGGCCGGGGCGCGCTACGGATAAGGCGGCGAGTCCAAGATGCGTACGAATCAGAAGGCTGATTCTCATGTTTGCGTCGTCCGCGCGAGAAACGCTAATCCCTGGCGATCCAGCAAACAAGTTGCTCGACGCGCGTATCCATGAGCGTCGAAAGCAGTCTGTTACCCGAGCCGATCTACGCCGCGAGGATCCGACGGGAACCAAGCGCGTCCGATCGAAACCTAGGTGCTGTGAACACACACGCGGTCAGCTCGCTTCGACTGGGAGGGAAGAGAGCACGGCCAAGATCTCGTCACCGTACCGCTCGAGGCGGATCGGACCCATGCCGCGGCACCTGGCCAGGTCGGCCAACGTGGAGGGACGTCGGGCCGCAATACCCGAAAGGTCGGCGTCGTTCATCACCACGTACGCCGGAACCTTCTCCCGACGGGCCACCGCGCTTCGCCAGACACGGAGGGCGGCCTCGGCTCCCCCGGCCCCCGCGGACGGGGCCGAGGAGGTCGCCGGAGCCACCAGCGTGACGATCTGGCTGTCGACGGTGACGTCGGATCCGTACTCGACACGGACCCTGGCCACGCCGACCTCCATCACCGCCCCGGTGTCGCCAAGCTCCACGATCCCGCCTCGATGACCTCCGTATTCGATGGCGAGTCCGATCGAGGCAGCGACCGTGGGCGCTAGCTTCGGTTTGCGCGCGTTAGAACGACGGGTCGGGGGCGGTGTCCTTCCCGCGGTCCGCGGCGGCGGCTCTGGCCCCATTGCCGCCCGGCTGTGCTCGCTCGTTCGCCTGCGCCTGGCCGAACGCGGTCGAGTTCCGTCGAGTTCGGCCAGGAACGCGGAGGGAGCTTCTGAATCAGCGAGGATCACCGCTTGCCGGCGGGCGCGGGTGATGGCCACGTGGAAGACCCGGCGCTCGCTCTCCTCGTCGTCGCTCAGACGGTGCGGTAGCAGCCCGTGCGACACCCCGAAGACAATGACGTTGTCCCACTCACGGCCTTTCATCTTGTGGATCGTGGAGAGGAGCAGGACGTCGCCAGATGGACGACGCCGTGCGAGCGTGTCCTGGAGCCATTGCTCGAACGTCGCTACGTCGGGATGCATCACGGCCACGGACTCCAGGGCGAGCAGGTCGTCGGCGTGGGTGGACCGGTCGGCCTCTCGGCGGGACGTGTCGAGCACGTCCATGATCTCACCCAGTCCCACCGCCTCCCGGATGGTGCGCACGGCGGTGGCCGTCGACGCACGGCAGGCCTCGACCACCGCATCGAGATCGTCGGCGTAGGACGACAACTTCGGAACGTCGCGTCCCGAAAGCCGGCTGGCAAGTCGCCGGATGTCCGTCAGCGAGGTCCTGCCGCGCTTGGTGAGCATCTCTACCACGTTCCGGGAGACGCCCCGTGAGGGTCGCCGGATGGTCTGCTCGAGGTCCGCCGGCGAGATGTGCCCCGGATCCAGCCCGATCCGCAGGTACGCGAGGGCGGTACGAAGTCCGGTGCGGCCAAGCACCCTCGCGTCCAGTGGTGCATTGCAGGGAACGTTCGCCTCGGCGCACGCCACCTGTACCGGCAGAAGCGCCGAGTTGACTCGCGCCAGCACGGCCATCTGCTCCCAGGCCACCCCTTCGCCGCGCCACTCTTGCACCAGATGGATCGCCCGCTCGGCGAGGACGGCACTGGGTTCCCTGAGCACACGCAGCGACCCGGTGCGGTCCGGTCCCGGAGACCCCATCGACGAGTCGACTGCGCCTGCGGACGCCCGGATCGACTTCTGCAGCCGATCTCGGTTGTAGGACAGCAGGTGCGTGGCGGCCGTGACGACGGCAGGCGGGCAGCGGTAGTTGACCTCCAAGGCATGCTGGCCTGCACCGGGGAAGTAATTGGCGAAGTCGATCAAGAACTCGGGTGTGGCACCCGAGTAGCCGTAGATCACCTGATCGTCGTCACCAACGCCGAAGCAGTCATATGTCGGCGCCGAAAGCAGCCGGATGAGCAGCATGTGCGCCGGGTTCAGATCCTGGAACTCGTCGACCAGCAGCAATCGACAGCGGGCCTGGGCAGCGGTGCGGGCTTCCGGATCGGTGACCAAGATCTCGATCGCCCGGTATATCTGCTCGTCGAAGTCGACCTCCCTTGCATCGGCCAGTGCAGACCGGTAGCGATGGAATCCCTCGGCGATGTCCACCGCGTCGGGAATCGCCTCCTCGACACGGCTCGGAGGGGCAAGTCCAAGCCGAATGGCTGAGAGTGCGTCGATATACGGAAGAACGGTGTCGGTGTTGGCCTGGCGACGAATGTCGAATAGCCGCTGTAGGAGGTCTCGGACCCGGATCTCGTCGATCGTCCGGAGCTGCCCGAGCCCGCCGTACTCGTTGCAGATCCACAACCCGATGCTGTTCAGCGTCCGGATGTGCGGCCCCCGTGGATCGAGCAGGTCGGAGCAGCGCGTCCGCAACTCCTCGGCGGCCTTGGTGTTGAAGGCGACCGCCGTCACCAGCCCCGGATGCACCCGGAGGTCGGTCACCATGTGTCGGAGGCGCTCGGTGAGGACCCGGGTCTTGCCGGAGCCGGCGGGAGCGATGACCCGGGCACCACCGCGGCCGTGGCTCACCGCGGCCAGCTGGTCGGCGGCGAGGTTCGCGTTGGGGATCCGGCCGCCGACCGGCTCGAGCGAACCTGCCTCGACGTTCCAGCGGTGGACGACGCCGAACCCCCTGACCTCGGCCGGCGGGGCAAACGGGCCGCCGTCGACGAACAGGGGTGTCCCGTCGGCCAGCACGACGTCGGCCGGCCCCCCGACACGGACGCCGGAGCCGCCGGCCTGGCGGGCGGCCTTGCGCCCGTGCCACCACACCAGCTCTCCGCTCCTGGCGTCGTAGTGGTTGGCCCAAACGAGGTGCCGGAGCCGCTCGCGGGCGAACTCGAAGCCGGGGGAGAGGCTGTAGACGGGCTCGGTCGTGCTCTCCGGCGCCCGAAGCGAGCTCGGATCCGTGGCCAGCTCGATGACGATCGGTCGGCGCTCGATCCACGCCGCATGGAGTGGGGCGATCGCCGAACCAGGATCGGCCAGCTCCGCATCTCCGACGACGATCCTCTGACACCCCGACCATCCCTCGGGTGTCTCCTGATCGCCGGCGACGACGACACCGCGCCCGAGCTGGGGCGGACAGGGGGCGGGCACCTGGCAGAAGCTACCGGTGGCCTGTGTCGCCGGGCTCTCGCATCCCGAGATTCAGAAGCAGTTCGTTGCTGACCTCGTCGGCGTCAAGGCGGTCTGTTCGGCATTCGGGTATACCGGTATTCGGGTATACTCGAACGAAGAATGGTTGGAACGAGGACGCCCCGCGCTGCACGTGCCGCCGTGGCCGTCGACGCCGCTGCCCACGCCCTCCGCGCCGCGGGGGTCGACGCGGCACCCGGGCCCGACGTGGTCTCGTTCTCGCTCGACGGGGTGGGCCACTCTTTGCAGATCGAGCCCGTGGCGTACTGCACGGGGCAACGGGCCCGTGAGCTGGTCGCAACCGGCGGAAGACCCAGGTTCGTCGTTTCGGAGAAGATCACGGCGGAAGGCCGGACCGTTCTGAGCGACGCCGGCTGGTCGTGGCTCGACCGACGAGGCCGCCTGCACCTCCGAGCCCCCGGGGTGCGCATCGACGTCGAGGTTCCTCCCGACCTTCAGGTGCGCGAGGTAATGCGGCCCGACCGGGTCATAACCGGGCGCAGCGGCCTAACTGTCGCCTACTGGCTCTGTCAACACCCTGGCGCCTCGCTGTCCCCAACCAAGGATGCGACCAGCCTGGCCCTCGCTCCTTCCACGATCTCGACGACGGTTCGCCGCCTCTCGGCCGCAGGACTCGTCGACGACAGCGGTGCGGCCGTCCTCCCCGAGCTCTTCTGGGAGCTCGCTTCGGCATGGCGTCCGGAGCGGACGTGGCTGCTGGGTGTCCCAGAGCCGCCGCCTCGCCGCGGTCGGGATGAGCAGGCGCCCGGCTGGCGGCGTACGGGAACCTCGGCAGCTCTTGCCTACGGCGCGCCCATCGTCGCCACGGCAGGTGAGCCGGTCGAGCTGTACGTCGTGGGGCCAGTCGAGATCTCGATAGCGGTTCGTGAGTACGGCGCCGCCAAGCCGGGACAGGGCTTGGCGACGGTCGCCGTCCCGCCGGTG
>DASPTT010000027.1:0-6383 GCA_035623275.1 Acidimicrobiales bacterium | reverse complement strand
CGACGCGGCCGGGTTCGTTCTCGCCTGCGAGGAAGAACGCACAGTGCTGCGAGACCCTCTGGGCCTGCTGCATGTTGTGCGTGACGATGACGATCGTGACCTCGTGCGAGATCTCGGCGATCGTCTCCTCGATGCGGCGCGTCGACGTCGGGTCGAGCGCCGAGCACGGCTCGTCCATCAGCAGGACCTTGGGCCGGACGGCGAGGGCCCGCGCGATGCAGAGCCGCTGCTGCTGGCCTCCCGACATCGCCGCCCCCGGCTCGTTCAGCCTGTTGCGTGCCTCCCTCCACAACCCGGCCCGCGTCAGGGCCTCCTGGACGACGGCGTCCGGATTGTCGGTCTTCGTGCCCGACAGGCGCAGGCCCGAGAGCACGTTCTGCGCGATGGTCATGGACGGGAACGGGTTCGGCTTCTGGAACACCATCCCGATGTGCAGCCGCGTGTCGGTGACCGGGATCGCCGGTCCGTACACGTCGATCCCGTCCAAGGAGACCGAGCCGGCCAGGGCGGCCCCGGGGACGAGCTCGTGCATGCGGTTGAGGATGCGCAGGAAGGTGGACTTCCCGCACCCCGACGGGCCGATCAAGGCGGTGACCCGGCCCGGGCGCATGTCGAGGGACACGCGTTCGAGGACTTTCATGGTCCCGAACCAGGCACTGACGTCACGGGCCATGAGCGTCGACGGTGCCGCTCGCGTCGACGACGGGGCGTCGGGCGGCGCCGGTGACGGCGCGTCGGGCGTCGCTGGCGTCGGTGACGGCGCGGACGGTGCCACCCCCGGCGGGAACCGGAGCGCCGGCGGCAGGTCCATCACCATCTCGCACCTCGGAGACCGGGCCGTCGGCGCAGGATCCGCCGCACCGTGGTCGCCCCGACGACCAGCGATGCCCCGACGAGCGCCAGGGTCCAGGGTGCGCCCCCGGTCATGGCCAACGTCGCGCCGGACTCGGAGGTCAACGCCGTGTTCGTGGCCGTCGACCCGCCGGATTCGCCGCCGGCCGCCGTGGCGCTGGTGGCGGTCGACGACGTCGAGCTCGTGGTGGTCGCCGAACCCGTCGAACCCGACGACCCCGACGACCCCGACGACCCCGACTGGCTGGCCACCTCGTCGGCGACCTTCAGTCCGGCGCTGACCATGGCCGGCGTCACCGGCGCCGCCCCCAGGGCTTCGACGTCGGCCTGGCCCTGCGTGCTCAGCACGAACCGGATGAATGCGGCCAGCGCGGTCGCCTTGGCGGTGCTCAGGCCCGACGTGGGCACGACCAGGTAGCTCATCGTCGGGATCGGGTAGGCGGTCTTGTCGGTCGTACTGAACCCGAAGGTGACGAGGTTCGTGGCCGGGTCCATCGTCGAGTACTGCTCCGCAGCGGTCATGGCGGCGGGGGTCGGCTTCACGAAGGCACCCGCCGCGTTGTCGATCGCCACCGTCGGGACGTTGCGCGGCGCGCCCAGCCAGTCCGACGGCAACGGCCCGATCGCCCCTTGCCCCCACTGCGTCGGATCCGGCTGCACGGTCCCGGTCACCTCGTTGACGGGCACGAGGAGGTTGGCCAGCGCCAGGTCCTCACCCGTGGCGCCACCACTCGTCGGCCAGAGCTCCGACGGGGTGTCCGGCGTGACCTTGTTGAGCGAGAGGAACGCCTCCCAGATCGGCTTGGCCACCGTGTTGTTCTCGAACAGCGTCGCCAGGCCCAGGTTCGACGCGTTCGGGGAGACCTCGTTGATGGGAATCACCGTCTTGCTGCTGTCCACCGGGAGGATCGGGCTCCCACCCGACGCCTGCGAGAACAACGGGTCGGTCCACGTGGGGACTGCATGGGTGAACACCTTCGCCAGTTGCGGAACGGTCAGCTGCAGGTTCGGGCACAGTGTCCCCGACATGAGCGTGTGGTCGAAGCTGCAGAGGATGACGGCTCCGATGGCGACGGCATTCGCCGCGAAAGGCACGTAGGCGTAGCTGCGCCCGTTCTTGGCCGCGGTGGTGGCCTGCGCGTCGGTCAGCGGGACCTCGGAGACCGAGTAGTCGGCCTGACCGGCGGCGAAATCGTCGTTGGCCAGGTCCACCGTGGCGTCGAAGAACGCCGGGGTCAACGGCGCGATGAGCGAGGCGGCGTCCGCCTGAAGCTTGTTGATGATCGGCTCCGAGAACGACCCCCCCTCGGCGAAGAGGACGGTCGACGAGTCGACCGCCCGGCTGGGCGCCGGCGACACGAACGCCCACACCACTGCGAGCAACACGACGGCCGCCACCGCACGGCCACGGCGTGCCCATCCCCGTCGGGCGGGCTCCCGTCCTGTCGCCATCCTCGTCACCGTGCTCGCACGAGGCGGCGCCGGGCGTACCAGCCGATGCCCGCCAACAACGCGCCGACGACGACCAGGGGTGCCGGATTCGTGCCGGTGTACGCCATGGCGGGTGCGCCGCCGAGGGACACACCGGCGTTCACGGAGCCGCCCGTACCCGACCCGCCCGTGCCCGACCCGCCCGTACCCCCGGCGCCGGACCCCGCGACCGCCACGCTGTTGTTGGGGTTGAGGACCCCGCAGGTCGGTGCGGTGGCACCCGCCGCAACCTCGCTCGGGGTCAGGTCACCGCACTGGTACGCGTTCTGCTCGTCCGTGGTGAGCGGCACGGCCCCCGGCACCTTGGCCTTGACGGCGTTGACCCCGTACTGCTCGAGAGAGAGACCCAACGAGGCGTACCCGATCTCGGGCGCCTTCTCCTGTCCCAACGTGAGCGAGTAGTTGACGAATTGGCTCATCGTCGCGCCTTTGGCCGCACTCCAGCCGGTGGTGGGGGTGAGCAAGTAGCTGTAGGTCGAGGGGTTGTAGACGTGCGGCCCTGCGCCGTCGAAGTTCAGGTTGTGGGTCCCGTCGGCGTTCTGCGTGGCGTACGCCAGCGCCGATGCGACGTCCAGGGCCGTCGGCTGGGTGTAGTCGCCGCTCGCGTTCTTGACCGACGCCGTCGGCATGTGCCGCTGCAGCGCATAGGCCGTCTCCACCGCCGTGATGTACCCGTTGTTGTTCGGCGCGGCCACGTCGTCCGCCGCGGTCGCCGATCCGCTGACCGGGATGGCGGCCTGGAACAGGGGCCAGTCCGAGCGCGGCTGGGTCGCGCTCAGGTCCCCCACCTGACCGGGGAGCTGGGTGATGGTCGGCGACGTCACGAACGCGGCCCACAGCTTCGGCTGCTCGTGGATGCAGTACTCCTCGAACACGAAATTCGTGCCGGCCAGGTCCGACCGTGTCACGGGGATCACGGGGATGTGCGGCAGGTTGAGCCCGGGGTTGTCCGCCTTGATGATGGGATCGTCCCAGTACGGAGCGGCGCCGGTGAACACGGCGCACGCGGAGTAGCTCGAGAGCTGCAGTGTGCCGTTGAGGCCGTTGATGTGGTACATGAACGCCAGCCCGCCGGCCGTCACCGGGACGTACATGAACGGGAAGCTCGGCTGCTTGGTGTCGAACGCCAGACCCTGGTACGGGATGTCGCTCACCGCGAAGTCCACCGTCTCGTTCCCGAAGTTGAAGCGGCCGTCGCCCGAGCTGGTCGACGTGTAGTCGATCGTGAGCAGGTACGGGGGCTTGGCCGTGTCCGTCGTCCACTGGAGGACCTCGGGGCCGGCGAAGGACGAACCCGATCCGACGAGGCCGGCGGAGGTGTTCGGGCTCACGACGGCACTGGACACGCCCACGCCGGAGGGGATCACGCTCCACGACTGCGAGTGCGGGTCACCGGCGGCACCCGAGGACGACGCCGCCGTGGTGGCGGTCGTGGTGCCGCCCGGATCCGCGAACGCGGCGCCCGGTCCGGCCAGGCCCAGTCCGGCGACCCCCAGAGCGGCGAGCGCGGCGATGCGGGCGATCAGCGCACACTCGCCATGGGCACGACGGAACGTCACGAGACGACGACCTCCTTGGCACGACGTCGGCGAAGGTGGACACGGCGCCGACCCGGGGTCGACGAGCCGATGAACCGGGCGACGACGAACAGCGACAGGACCATGAAGATGAGGACGAAGGCGGCGCCGTAGCCTTCGCGCACGAAATTGGGCGAGAAGCTCTCGATGTTGGCGAAGATCTGCAGCGGCAGGTTGGCCTGATTGCCCTGGAAGGGATTCCAGTTGTAGTGCGCCGACCCGTGGGCCGTGAAGAGCGTGGGCGCGGTCTCGCCGACGGCGAGCGCGACCCCGAGGATCAATGCGGTGATGACGCCCGTGCGGACCGTCGGCAGCACGATGCGCAGGCTGACACGCCAATTGGGGGCGCCCAGGGCGTGACCCGCCTCGCGAAGGGACCCTGGGACGACCCGGATGACCTCCTCCGCCGTCCTGATCATGAGGGGCAGCATGAGAATGCCCAGCGCGATGGCGGCGGCGAAGCCCGAGTAGCCGCTGACCCCACGCGGCTGCACCCAGAACAGGTAGACGAAGAGGCCGGCGATGATCGAGGGCGTCCCCATCATGGCGTTGACCATCGTGCGGATGAATCCCGACAGTGGGGAGTCCGACTCGCTGAGGTAGAGGGCCGAGAGCGTGGCGATCGGCACGGTCAGCAGCGTGGCGATGCCGACCTGCTCCACCGTCCCCACGATGGCGTGGCCGACACCGGACTGCCAGACGGGTGTGAGCGGGCCGGCATTGGCCGAGTCGTTGACGAGGAACTTCGGGAAGTGGTCGAGGACCACGGGCGCGCCCTTGGCCGTGACGGTCCAGATGATCTGCGCCAGGGGGAACAAGGCGAGGGCGCCGCCGACCCAGACGTAGACCGCAGCCAGACGGTCCTTCATGACGAACGGGCCGTGCCGAAGCCGCGAGACCACGCCGTAGACGACCAGGAACACGATCAGGGCGACGACGAAGGTGCCGACCGGCGGCACCGATCCGACCAGGATCGTGAACAGGACCACGGTGATCCCGAGGGCGGCCACCACCGACAGGCCGAGCTCGAGGCCGGCGTCGGGCAGCCTGCGCGCCAGGCGGCGCGGACGATCTTCCGGGTCGAGGCGCGCCCCGTCCGAGCGGGGCGTGCCCGGCGCCAGCACGAGGTCCGGCCCCAGGGTGCTCATGTATAGGCCGCCGACGAGCGCCCCATGACCACGCGCCGGGCGAGGACGTTGAGCAGCAGGATCGTCACGAAGAGCAGGAGGCCGGCCACCGTCAAGGCGCTCTGCCCGAGGTGCGGCACGGAGGTGAAGTCCTGGGCGATGAGCGCCGGGATCTGCCCGCCACCCGGGGTGAGGATCTGCCAGTGCACGACGTTGGTCTGGGACAGGATGAGGAGCACGGCGACGGTCTCGCCGAGTGCCCGCCCCAGGCCGAGCAACGCCCCGCCGACGATCCCGTTGCGGGAGAAGGGCAGGATGACGTCGGTGATGGTCCCCCATTTCGTGCCGCCCAGCGCCAACGCGGCCTCGCACGCCTCGCGCGGCGCCTGGGACATGACCTCGCGGCTGACCGATGTGCAGATGGGGATGCACATGATCCCGACCACGATGCCACAGAGGAAGATGGAGTTCCCGAGCGGCTGATTGGGGCCCACCCGGAAGAAGGGGATGAAGGCCAGGTGCTCGCTCATCCACTTGGTGGCCGGGTAGATCTCCGGGCTGAGCGTCTTCAGGCCCCACAACCCGTACAGGATGCTGGGAAGTACCGCCAGCAGGTCGATGACGGACGTGAGCGTTCGCCGGGACTGGCGCGGTGCGTACTCGTTGATGAGCAGGGCCAGCGCGATGGAGACGGGCACGGCGATGATCAGGGCGAGCACGGCGATGGTGACCGTCCCCTGCAGGATCCCCACCATCCCGAACGAGGGGTGGACGCCGACCGGCGCGAAGTGGTCGCTGCGGACGATGGACTGCTTGGCATAGCTCAGAGCGGCCTTGGAGTTCCAGGCCAAGAACGCGGCGATGGCGGCGATGGCGAGCAGGACCATGAGGCTGGCCGCCAGGAGGCAGCCCATGAACACCCGGTCGGCCCGGGTGCGCGCCGGCTTGAGCGGCAGCGGGACGTCGTCGACCGGTCCGGGTGACGCCACCGGCGGTACGGCCAGGACGGTCACGAGCGTTGCGGCGCGTACCGGCGCCGGGCGATCGAGCCGCTCACCACCATCAACGCCCCCAGCCCCGCCAGCCAGGGCAAGGCCGCCGGGGGCCCGGTGTAGGCGAGCGAGGGGCCGGACGCGGTGCCGGCGCTCGTGGACGGGGACGCGGCCGTCGCCGTCGATTCTCCGGCCCCCGTGCTCGTCGCGCCGGACGTGGCACTGGCAGAGGTCCCGGTCGTCCCCCCCGTGCTCGACGTCGAGCCCGACCCTGTGGTGCCCGTGGCCGGGGTCCCGGCGGTCACCGTCGGCCCCCCTCCCGTGGTCTGGCCCGGATCGCCGGT
>DASPTT010000026.1:0-3667 GCA_035623275.1 Acidimicrobiales bacterium | reverse complement strand
TCGAGGAGCTGGTCCGGCGCCGTTGCACGGGCGAGCCCCTCGCCTGGCTGACCGGCGCCGTGCGCTTCTGCGGCGAGCGAGTTCTCGTCCGCGCCGGCGTCTACGTCCCCCGATGGCAGAGCCAGCCCCTGGTGCACGAGGCGTCGGCCCGCCTTCCCGACACCGGGGTGGCGGTCGACCTGTGCACGGGGTCCGGGGCGATCGCGGCGGTCCTCAGGCGCGCCCGGCCGGCGGCCAGGGTGCTGGCGACCGAGATCGACCCCGTCGCTGTGGCGTGCGCCCGGGCGAACGGTGTCGAGGTCTTCGAGGGCGACCTCACCTCGGGCCTGCCCGCGTCGCTCGCCGGCGCGGTGGACGTGATGTGCGCCGTGGCGCCCTACGTGCCCGCAGACGAGATGCACCTCCTCCCCCGCGACGTCCGGGCGTACGAGCCCCGGCGCGCCCTCGACGGCGGGACGGGCGGCACCGAGGTCCTCGAGCGCGTGGTCGCCGAGGCGTCGTCCTGGCTGCGTCCCGGCGGCTCGCTGTGCATCGAGCTCGGCGGGGACCAGGCGTCGATCCTCGAACCCTGCCTCCTCGGGGCGGGATTCGACGAGGACGTCCGGCTCGCCGACGAGGACGGCGACCTGCGAGGCCTGGTGTGCCGGTTCAGCGGCCGGCGTGGCGCGAACGACGCCACCATCCGCCGACCGAGCGCAGCGGCGCGGTGAGCCGCCAGGTCGTCGACCCCTGGAGGTCGCGGAGGCGCGCCCGCAGGTCGTCGAGCTGCGCCAGCTCGCCCTCCAGCTCCTCGAGCCGGTCCTCGAGGTAGTCCGCGTAGTCGCGCAGCACGTCCCGCTCGGCGGCGAGGAAGTGCTCGTCGCCGAACGACGCCGCCACGAGCGAGGTCGGGTCGCCCGTCGGCTCGGGCCGCGCGGTGCCCCGATCGGCGGCCGCCACCGCCCGGGCCATGGCCCCGGGGTCGTCGGGCCCCCACCACTCCTGGTGGGCAAGCTCGTCCTTGAACCGAGAGGCGAAGAAGGGGAGGTTCCGCTGCCACAGGAAGTCCCCGTAGCGGTCGCTGCGCGACGAACCGGCACGGTGGCGGACGCGCGAGCGGGGCTCGTAGCGGACCTCGAGCCCGAGCGCGGCGATCCGGAAGCACAGGTCGACGTCCTCGACGTATGCGGGGTAGTAGCGCTCGTCGAAGCCTCCGAGCTCGTCCCAGACGCGCTTGCGCACCAGGAGGGACGCGGCGGTGCAGAAGTCCGTCCGCCGGGGCCGGTACAGGACGTCGGGGTCGGGGAGCAGCGCCTCGCTGACGTGGGCAGTGGAGCCGTCGCGCCAGACGACCGAACCGGCGCTCTCGACCGTGCCGTCGGCAGCGAGGACGAGGCTGCCCACCGCGCCGGCGCTGGGCTGCGAATCTGCCGTGGTGACGAGCGCGTCGAGCCACCCGGGCTCCACCTCGGTGTCGTCGTTGAGCAACACGATGTACTCACCCACGGCGAGCGACGCCCCGCGGTTGCAGCCGCCGGCGAACCCTCGGTTGACCGATGACGACGTCACCCGCACCTCCGGGTCCGCGGCGGCGATCTCCTCCTCGAGACCCGGCGCAGGATCGTTGAGCGACACGATGATCTCGTAGGCCGTGGCCGGGCGGCTGTCCCGGATCGCGGCCAGGCATCCCATCAGTCGCGGGGCGGAGCGCCAGCCGAGGACGACGATCGAGGCCCGAGGGGTGGGATCCGTGACGATGCGCGCATCCTACCGGGGCCGGTCGCCGGTGACCGCCGCTCGGTGACCGGTGGTCAGCGGATGACGACGGCCAAGACGAACGCCGCGTAGCCGACGACGATCACGGTTCCCGACGAGCGCCGGAGCCCGCTCCCCGCGAAAGCCATGAGCAGCGCCACCAATGTGAGCCCTGCGTACCAGGCGGCCGCGACGTACTCGGGCGAGCCGACGTGTCCCAGCCCGAGGATGGCGCCGGGGACGAGCAACCCGAGGACGACGTTGAGGTTGTTCGAATTCATCGCCTCGCTGAGGACGGCCGACCCGCGGCCGCGCATGCCGAGATAGACGGCGGCCACCGCGTTGGGGAGGCTGGTCACCGCGGCGAGCACCACGCCGCCGACGACGATCTGCGACAGTCCGAAATGCGCGCCGAGCGACGAGGCGGAGCGCTCCATGGCGATGCTGGCCACGATCACCACCACCAGCGCGGCCGCGGCCAGCAGGACGTCACGTCGGTCACCGGGCTCCGGGTTGATCGCCTCGAGCAGTTCGCTCTCCTCCTCGACGATGGCACGGTGGATCCAGCGGATCACCCGCCAGGGCAGCGGCAGTCGGGCCATGGTGACGAGCGAGATCGCCGACAGCACGACGTAGGGGACGAACACCACCAGCGCCAGGAGCAGGCCCGCGACCGGTGGCACGCCGGCGACCGTGGCGACCGAGACGACCGCCAACCACATGGCGATCGTGCCCGCCAGGAGGATCACCCGGCGGTGCAGGGGGATCCGGCCGGCGATCAGCGCGCTCAGGCCTAAGAGGGCGGCAAGGTTGAACACGTTCGAGCCCAGCACCACCCCGACCCCGATGGTGTGCTCGCCGCGCGCCAACGCGGTGGTGGCGGAGGTGATCTCGGGGGCATTGGCCGCCAGCGCGGCGGTCATGCCCAGCATGGCCTCGGACAGCCCGAGCATCCCGCCGACACGCTCGAGGCGCGTCACGAGCACGGCACTGGCGACCAGGCTGACCGTGGCGCCGGCCGCGAACACGACGGTGGTGAGCGCGACCGGCGCGCCCGTGGCCAACACCTCACCGCCCATTGCCGGCCCTCCCGCGCACGGTCGACGTGCCGACCAGGCTTCCCGGCGCTCCTGCCGAAGTGTAGGACGCCCGACGCGGCTCAGGACGCCGAAGGGAGCGACGACACGTGGTAGGTGAGGTCGCTCGGCGGTGCGGCCAGGGCGACCAGCGAGGGGCGCCCGCCGGGCTCGACGCCGCACCGGTAGACGGTCGCGCCGCACTCGACGTAGTAGGCGTGCCCGCCCGGGTGCTCGAGCGCGAGGATCATGCAGTCGTAGCGCCGGGCCAGGCGGGCGAGCGCCGAGAACCGCCCCACTTCCACTACGAGCCGGGCCGCGGCGGCCGGGCTGGCCGACACGGGGACGAGGTCGTGGCCGTAGGCGGCACGGATGCGCTCGGTCTCGTCCATCTGCCGGCGCCGCGCCACCCAGGACCAGCCGGCGACGCACAGCGTCCCCGCCACCACCGTGCCGGTGAGACCGATCGCCCGCGCCGTGCCGACGCCGATGCCCCTGCCGAGGATCGACATGGTCGCCGTCTCGGGCGTCGCGCGAGTGACCGCCCCCGTGCGCTGCGCGCTGAGCGACACGGGCGCGGCCCCGGTGGCCGAACCCGACGTCGGCGTCAGGACCCCGCCACTGACGTGGAAGCTCAACGACGGTGCGAACGAATCGTCGACGGGCACTCCGTCGACGAAGCCACGCACGTGCACCGTGGGACGGACGACGATGTCGGTCGTCCCCAGGGCGATCCCCGTCTCGTTGTAGAAGGACTTCTCCAGGACGGCGATGCGCGTCAGGTCCAGGTCGAGGGCGACGGTGGCCGACGGGCCCGCGAAGGCGGCCGGTGGGACCGCGCCGAGCTGTCCCGACCA
>DASPTT010000025.1:0-12101 GCA_035623275.1 Acidimicrobiales bacterium | reverse complement strand
GCCGACAGCGCGGCGGGCGCCTCGGCGGCCATACGCGCCGCGAAGGCGACGTTCACGAACAGCCGCTCGAGCGTCTGGTCCATCGTGCGCTGCCCGACCTCCAGGGGGTGCGCGGCCAGGAAGGCGGTGACCGAGTCGGCGACGGCGCGGTCGCGACAGAGCAGCCGCACCCCTTCGAGCATGCGCGGGACCAGGCTGTGGGGCAGCCGCGGCACGAGGTCGTCCCAATGGCGCACGAGCAGCGCCCAGGCCGCCTCCCCGGTGCGGGGGTTGGCGAGCAGCGCGTGCACGAGGAAGGGCACGTTCTGCGTGCGGATCTCGGTGCGCGCCATGTCGAAGGCCCTGGTGGCGAGGGCTGTGTCCCGGAAGGCGCCGAGGGCGCCGAGGTACCGAAGCTCCTCCTGCGGCGTGCGCGCCTCGCGGTAGCGCTGGGCGAACACGTCGAATTCCGGCTCGCCGCCGTGCGCGGCCACGACGCCGAGGACGGCCGACGCCAGGTCGGGGGGCAGCTCGTCGCCCCGGCGCGAGTCGTCGAACATTGCCCGGGCCCGGTCGACGACGGCCGGGTCGCCAGCCACCACCCCGAGCGAGGCGATCAGCTGGGCGCGCAGGGCCGGGGTCCGCTCACCGTCGCCGGGGCGGGCCTCCCACCCGAGGTGCCCCAGCACCGGCCCGAGCACGAGGCCGCAGTACCGGCCGAGCGCGGCCCGCGTGTCCTCGGCCCTGCTGATGGCCTCCAGGGTGCCCAGCGGCCCCGTGACCTGCGCCCACACGTCGGGGTCGTCGCCGGCGAGAGCCTCGGCGAGCGCCAGGTAGGAGTCCAGCGAGCTGATCCCGGCCACCACCGCGGCCCACGTGTCGCCGAAGAGGTTGAAGCGCTCGAGCGGGTCCAGCGCGTCGAGCGCCGAGGCGAGCTCGTGCAGGTGCGCTTCGCCGTAGGCGACGCGGTAGAAGCCGCTCCCGCCCGCGTTGGCCACGACCGTGCCGGGCCTGCCCTCCCCGGTGCCCTCGAAGGCCAGGGTGGCGGGCGCCGCCCCCAGCAGCACCCGGGCCGTACCGCCGCCGAGCCCGCGCGCGAGCACGGGGACCTGCCAGCGCTCCCCGATGGCGCTCGCGGTGCCCGACGGCGCGGGGCCGTAGGCGAAGGGAGCCTGCTCGACGGTCGTCGCGCCGGCGGCGTCCTCGCCCACGCGCACCAGCGGGAAGCCGCCTTGGAGGATCCACGAGTCCATGATCGGCCCCACGGGCTCGCCGCTGGCCGCGCCGAGCGCGTCCCACAGGTCGGCCGTCTCGGTGTTGGCCAGCCGATGGGCGTCGAGGTAGTGGCGGATGCCGTCGCGGAAGGTGGCCCCGCCGACGAAGCGCTCGAGCATCCGCAGGACGCTCGCCCCCTTCTGGTAGGTCAGGACGTCGAACATCCCCTGCGCCTCGGCGGGCGGGCCGACGGCGTACTCGACCGGCCGGGTGGCGTGCAGCGCGTCGGTGGCGAGCGCCATCTCGCGCTCGCGCCCGAAGCTCGACCAGCGCTCCCACTCGGGCCGGAAGGCGTCGACGCACAGCAGCTCCATCAGGGTGGCGAAGGCCTCGTTGAGCCAGATGCCGTTCCACCACTTCATGGTCACGAGGTCGCCGAACCACATGTGGGCGATCTCGTGGGCGACCACATCGGCGATGCGCTCGAGCTCGACCCGTGCCGCGTGCTCGGGGTCGACCAGGAGCGCGCTCTCGCGGAAGGTCACGCACCCGAGGTTCTCCATGGCCCCGAAGGCGAAGTCGGGGATGGCCACGAGGTCGAGCTTCTGCGCGGGATAGGGGATGGCGAACCACTCCGAGAAGAACCGCAGTGCATGGTCCGCCACCTCGAGCGCGAACGAGGTCAGATGGGCCTGGCCGGCCCGGTGGACGACCCGGATCGGCGTGCCGAGGGACTCGACGGGTTCGGTGGCCTGGAGCGGCCCGACGACGAAGGCCACCAGATAGGTGGACATCGGGATCGTGTCGGCGAAGCGGACCCGGCGGGCGCCGTCCGCCAATGGCTCCTCGGACTCGACGGGACCGTTGGAGAACGCCTGGAGGCCGGCGGGGACGTCCAGGGTGATGGAGAAGACCGCCTTGCGGTCGGGCTCGTCGAAGCACGGGAAGGCCCTGCGGGCGTCGGTGGCCTCGAACTGGGTGGTGGCGATGGTCCTGGTGGTGCCGTCGTCGTCCACGAAGGTCGAGCGGTAGAACCCGTGCAGCAGGTCGTTGAGCACGCCGTCGAAGCGGATGGCGACGGACAGGGGCCCGGCGGGCACCTCGCGACCGAGCCGGAGCACCAGGCGCTCGTCGGCCTCGGCCGGTGACACGGTGGCCTGCACCTCGTCGCCGCCGGCACCGGGCTCGCCCACGGTGACCGATGCGGCCGAGGCCGTCAGGTCCGCCGCGTGCAGGACGATCTCGGTCAAGGGCTCGAGCGCACGCGCCTCGATCGTGACCTCGCCGGTGAAGCGGGCCGCGTCGAGATCGGGTGCCAGGCGCAGCTCGTAGCGGCGGGGCTCGACGGTGTAGGGGAGACGGTAGGCCGACGACGGGTCGGCGCTCCCTGCCTGGTCGGTGGGGGTCATCGGGCGCAGGCTACCCGGCGGCCCGGCGCGCGATGTGAGGGCACGCCTGCGCAGGCACTAGCTTCGCCCGACGTGCACGTGACCGACGACGGACCGCAATCCGACGACGCGCTCGACGTGGTGGCGATCGGGTCCGCCATCGTCGACGTCCTCTCCCACGCCGACGACGGCGACCTGGAGCGCCTCGGGCTGGTGAAGGGTTCGATGGCCCTCGTCGACCTGTCCCGCGCCGCCACCGTCTACGGGGGCATGGGGCCGGCCACCGAGATGTCCGGAGGCTCCGCGGCGAACACGGCCGTCGGCGTGGCCGCGCTCGGGGGCCGCGCCGGCTACATCGGCAAGCTCGCCGACGACGAGCTCGGCGACGTCTTCCTCCACGACATCCGTGCCGTCGGGGTGGTCATGGGGCGCAACGAGCGCGTCCGGGCCGACCACGACGCCGAGCGCGCCACGGGCCGCTGCCTGGTCCTGGTCACCGGGGAGGGGGAGCGGACCATGGCCACCCACCTGGGTGTGGCCTCGACGCTCGGGCCCGACGACCTCGACGAGGACCTCGTCGCCCGGGCGCGGGTCGTGTACCTGGAGGGCTACCTCTGGGACCTCGGGCCCGCCAAGGACGCCCTGCGCCGGGCGATCGAGGTGGCGCATGCGTCGGACGCGCTGGTGGCGCTGTCCGTGTCGGACCCCTTCTGTGTGCAGCGCCACCGTGCGGAGTTCCTGGAGCTGCTGCGCGACGACGTCGACGTGCTCTTCGCCAACGAGGAGGAGGCCGTCCTCCTCTTCGCCGCGGCCGGGTTCGACCAGGCGGTGGCCGCCACCGAGGAGACGGGGGTGCTCGGCGCGCTGACCCGCGGCCCGCTGGGGTCGGTCGTCGTCACCGCCTCGGGCCCGCTGCAGGTGCCCGCAGAGCCGGTACCGCAGGTCGTCGACACCACCGGGGCGGGCGACCTCTATGCCGCAGGGTTCCTCCACGGGCTGACGAGCGGCCGGGACCCCGAGGCCTGCGCGCGCCTCGGCGGCATCTGCGCCGCCGAGGTCATCTCCCACATGGGTGCGCGCCCGCAGGCGGACCTGCGCACGCTGGCGGCGCAGCTCGCCGAGCGGTAGGTCCCAGGCACGTTCGTCAGGCCCCGCCCGCCCGACGGCGCCTATCCGAACGTCGCGGTGCCCGAGGTGATGGCGAGCGTGGACATCCCCGTCGCCGCCCCGCACTCGGCCAGCAGCTGCGTCGAGGTGAGCGCCGAGTAGGTGGTGGCCTTCGAGGCCGAGCCGTTGTCACTGCCCGCGAAGGACCCGGCGACCGATGCCGTACCGCCGGACGCCGGCAGGCCGAAGCCGATGTCGCCGGCCGAGTTCATGACCACGGCGTAGCCCGAGAACGTCGCCACCGTGGCGTGCACGCTGCTCGGGGTCCACGCCACCCCGACCGCCACCGGCTTGGAGGTGAGCAGCGACGTGCACGCGTTGGTCGAGCCGGGGATGGTCGCCGTCGCCGTGCCGCCCGTCACCTGGGCGTTGGAGCCGGTCTGTGTGCAGCCGCTGGCGTTGAGCGAGATCGTCGTGGTCTCGGGACTCGTCCCGCTGTTGGAGAGCGGTGGGTTGAAGGTGATGGTGCCGCTGACGTTCGAGCACGTGACCGTCCCCGTCGCCACCAGGCCGCCCGCGGCGGTGGTCGGGGTCACCGTCCCGGCGATGGTCGTGGTGGTCGTGGACGACGTGGTCGCCTGGCTCGACGAGGAGCTCGACGAGCTCGAGGAGCAGGCGGACAGCGCCAGGCCGAGGGCGAGGGGTGCCGCGAGGGCCAGCGCCTTCCACGATCGGGTGCCGGTGCGGTGTGGAAAGATTGTCATGCGCCCAAGTATTGGCGGCTCCGCTGGCGTCGGCCAGGGGCCTTGGTCCCTGCTGTATCGCAGGTCGAGTCTCCGCCGGGCCGTCGGCGGCCCGGGGATAGCGTTGCGGCCGTGGGAGCGCCCTCCGCCAATCCCTGGCTCGACCGTCGCGTCCTCGCGTACGCCCACCAGGGCGGGGCCTGGGAGGCACCCTCGTCGACCTTGTTCGCCATCCGGCGCGCCGTGGAGCTGGGTGTCAGCGGCGTCGAGCTGGACGTGCATGCGACGGCCGACGGCCATCTCGTGGTGTGCCACGACGGGACGGTGGACCGCACCACGGACGGTGCCGGCGCCATCGCGGCCATGACGCTCGAGGAGGTCCGCGCCCTGGACAACGCCTACTGGTTCGCGCCGGGCGCCGACGAGACACCCGGCCTCGACCCCGGCCGGTACCCCTGGCGCGGCCGGGCACCGGCGGATCGCGCCTTCGGCGTCGCCACGCTCGAGGAGGTCCTGGCGCTGCTCGACGACCATCCCCGCGTGGCGCTCAACCTCGACATCAAGGCCACCGCGCCCCTGGTCGAGCCCTATGAGGAGCGCCTGGCACGTCAGCTCATCGAGCACGGCGGGACCGACAAGGTCATCGTGGCTTCGTTCGTCGACACGGCCACGGACAGCTTCAGCCGGTACGCGCCGCAGGTGGCGACCTCCGCGGGCACGCTCGCCATCGCCGAGTTCTACCGGGCCGTCCAGCACGGGGCGACACCACCCGCCATGCGCCACGTGGCGCTGCAGGTGCCGGTCCGCCACGGCGACGTCGTGATCGTCGACGACCGATTCGTGGCCGCCGCGCACGACGCCGGGCTGGCGGTCCACGTCTGGACGGTGAACGATGCCGACGAGATGGCCCGCCTGCTCGACCTCGGCGTCGACGGGATCATCACCGACCTGCCCACGACCCTGGTCGACCTGCTCGGTCGCCGCCGTGCGGCGGTCGTGCCCTGAGCCTCAGCCGCGCCCGGCGTTGGGCCGCTTGCCGTGGTTGGCCTTCTTCTTGGCGCGCAGCTTGCGCTTGTTGGTGCGCTTGGACATGAAGGACCAGGCTACCGGCGCCGCGCCGCCCGGTGCCAGCTGCCCACCGCACGCGGGGGCGAGCGCCCCGGCGAGTAGCGTCGGAGCCCGATGGAGCGCATCGGCCTCGTCGGGCTGCCCAACGCGGGCAAGACCTCCCTGTTCAACGCCCTGACCGGTGCGTCGGCACCCGTGGCGGCCCACCCGTTCACCACCACGGAGACCTCCCACGGCGTTGCGCCGCTCCCCGACGCCCGCCTCGACGCCTTGGCCGAGATGAGCGCCAGCAAGAAGGTGGTGCGAGCCGGCGTCGAGGTGGTCGACATCGCCGGCCTGGTCGCGGGGTCGTCCACGGGGGAGGGGCTCGGCAACCGGTTCCTGGCCGGCATCCGCGAGGTCGACGCGCTCTGCCTGGTCCTGCGCGCCTTCGAGGACGACGAGGTGCCGGGAGAGACCGACCCGCTGGCTGCCCTCACCACGCTCGAGCTCGAGCTCGTGCTCGCCGACATGGCCACCATCGAGGCCCAGCTCGACAAGCGCCGGAAGGCGGCGCGAGCCGACAAGTCGCTCGAGCCCGAGCTGCGTGCCATCGAGGCGGCCTTGGCCGTGCTGGCCGAGGGCACCCCCCTGTACCGTGCAGGCCTGGATCCCGAGCAGCGGGCGTTGCGCTCGGGACTGTTCCTCCTCACCGACAAGCCCGTGCTGGCCGTGGTCAACCTCGGGGAGAGCCAGGTCGACAAGACGGACGCGCTGGTCGGGCCCGTGGCCGACGAGCTCGGCGGGCACGGCGAGGCACTCGGGGCGTGCGTCCAGCTCGAGGCCGAGGCCGCGCAGCTCGACCCCGAGGGCCGCACCGAGCTGCTCGAGGGCCTCGGGCTCGGCGAGGGTGCCCTGGCGCGCGTGGCGCGCGTCTCCTACCACCTGCTCGGCCGGCGCACCTTCTTCACCACCGGCGACAAGGAGTCGCGGGCCTGGAGCTTCCGGGCCGGGGCCACCGCACCCGAGTGCGCGGGAGTCATCCACTCGGACCTCCAGCGGGGCTTCATCCGGGCCGAGGTCATCCACTGGGACGAGCTCGTGGAGCTCGGGTCCTGGTCGGCGGCCAAGGCGGCGGGCAAGCTCCGCCTGGAGGGCAAGGACTACCAGGTCGAGGACGGCGACGTGCTCGAGATCAGGTTCAACGTCTGAAGGCGCGCGGGTGGCCGGCTCGCCGATGTGGTTGCTGCGCGACGGGACGGTGCTGGCCTCCGCCGAGGTGGCCACGTCGCCCCTGGCCCGGGCGCGCGGGCTCCTGGGGCGCGACGGGCTGGAGGGGGCGCTGATCCTGCCGCGCACGCGCTCGGTGCACAGCATCGGCATGCGGTTCCCGCTCGACGTGGCGTTCCTCAGCCGTGACCTCGAGGTGATGGACGTCGTCTCGCTGCCGCCATGGCGCCTCACCTGGCCGCGGCTGCGGTGCCGGATGGTGCTCGAAGCCGAGGCGGGCGCGTTCGAGCGCTGGAAGCTCCGGCGCGGGGACCGCCTCGAGCTGCACAAGCCCCAATGACGGGTCCCGGCCGTCTGGTGCTGGTGGCCACGCCCATCGGCAACCTCGGCGACCTCGCACCGCGCGCCGTGGAGGCCATGCGCACGGCCGACGTCCTGTGCTGCGAGGACACCCGCCGGACCAGGGCGCTGCTCACCCATGCCGGCGTGCGCGGGGTGACCCTCCTGTCCCTGCACGCGCACAACGAGGCCGCCCGCATCCCGGCCCTGCTGGAGCGGCTGGCGGCGGGTGCGTCGGTGGCGGTGGTCAGCGACGCCGGCATGCCCGGCATCTCGGACCCCGGGTCGCGCCTCGTCGCCTCGGCCCTGGCGGCGGGGGCCGCCGTCAGCGTCGTCCCGGGCCCGAACGCGGCGCTCGGTGCCCTGGTCGTGAGCGGGCTCCCCACCGCCCGGTTCTGCTTCGAGGGCTTCCTGCCCCGCCGGGGCGGGGAACGCCGGCGCCGGCTCGCCGCCCTCGCCGCCGAGAGGCGCACGACGGTGCTCTACGAGGCACCCGGCCGGTTGGCGGCCACGCTCGGCGATCTCGCCGCGGCCGCCGGCGCGGACCGTCCCGTGGCCGTGGTGCGCGAGCTCACCAAGCTGCACGAGGAGGTGTGGCGGGGGACGCTGGCCGAGGCCTCGGCCGAGTTCGCGGCCCGGGGCGCGCAGGGCGAGGTCGTCGTGGTCCTGGGCGGTGCGCCCGAGGACGCGTCGCCACCCGACGACGAGGTCGTCCTCGGCGAGCTGCGCGACCGGCTCGCCGCCGGCGCGCACCTGCGTGACGCGGCAACCGAGGTGGCGCGCCGACACGGCCGATCACGGCGCGACGTCTACGAGCTCGGGCTCACCTTGCGCTCGGATCCTGCGTAGGGGCGTTCGCCCTCCCACTCTGGCATGCTGGTCGCGACGATCGGGCACATCGGAGGACGGGAAGGGGACGGGCATGCCGGCAGAGATCATCCTGGAGTTCGAGGGTGTCACGACCAAGGAGTACGAGGCGGTCAACGCAGAGCTCGGCATCGACATGGCGACCGGCGAAGGGAACTGGCCGCCCGGCCTCCAGGTGCACGCGGCGGGCCTGGACGACAACGGCAACTTCGTGGTGACCGAGGTGTGGGACACACCGGACCACCAGGCGAGGTTCATGGAGGAGCGTCTGGGATCGGCGTTGGCCAAGGGCGGCATCACCGGTCCGCCGTCGCGCGTCACGTGGATCGAGCTCGTCGCGCATCACACACCGGGGGGCTGATCGCCGCCCGTGGCCGGAACGGACTGGGGCCGGGGGCGCTACGAGCCTTCGGCTATCACGTCCAGCTCCAGGAACGGAGTCTCTCGTTCGTGGCCTCCTCGCCCGAGGCCTACCTGGCGTCGGAGCTCGAGACGCACCCCATGTGGCGTCAGCCCCTGCTGGTCGAGCGGCGGGCGGCGCGGGCGGTGTCGACGCGACCGCGCCCGAAGGCGTCCACGCGGCCCCAACGGCCGGGAATGTCCAGCAACTCGATCCGTCCGATCGAGCTGGGCAGCGCAGGGTCGACGACGAGATGGTCGTCCATCGGCTCGAGCCCGAGCATGGTGCGCAGCAGCAGGAGCGGCGCACCGGTCGACCAGGCCTGCGGGCTGCAGGCCGTCGGGTACTGGACCGGGTACTTGGTCATGGCCCGGGGGTAGCCGCCGAAGGCCTCCGGCAGGCGCCCGGCGAAGAACTCGGCGGCCGCCAGGATGCCCTCGGCGATCTGGGCCGCCTCCTCCTTGAAGCCGTAGCGCCGCAGCCCCCAGGCGATGAAGGAGTTGTCGAAGGGCCAGACGGTGCCTACGTGGTAGCCGATGGGGTTGAAACGGCCTTCGCCCTCGGCCAGGGTACGCACGCCCCACCCCGAGAAGAGGTGCTTGCCGAGGAGATGGGTGGCCACCGACCTCGCCTTGGACTTGTCGACGATCCCGCTCCACAGCAGGTGCCCGTTGTTGGAGGTGAGCGAGTCCACGCGCCGTCCCTGCTCGTCGAGGGCCACGGCGAAGTACCCGCCGTCCTCGACCCAGAAGTCGCGGTTGAAACGTCGCTTGAGGTCGGCCGCCTCCTTCTCCAGCCGGTCGGCGAGGCCCTCGTCGCGCCACACCTTGCGGGCAAGTCGCGCCCCGCGCAGCTTGGCGTCGTATGCGTAGCCCTGCAGCTCGCACGTGGCGCGGGGGAACCCCGGGAGCGTGCCGTCGTGAAACGAGATGGAGTCCCACGAGTCCTTCCAGCACTGGTTCTCGAGCCCCGTCTTCTCGTTGCGCCGCTTGTACGAGACGTAGCCGTTGCCCTGCAGGTCCGCGTACTCGTCGATCCAAGCGAGCGCGGCGCGCGCTTCGAATTCGAGGTCGCGCACCAGCTTCGTGTCACCGGTCCAGCGCTCGTACTCGTCGAGCAGCACCACGTACAGCGGGGTGGCGTCCGCGGTCCCGTAGTACGGCGAGTGGGGGCGTTCCTCGAAGGCGGTGAGCTCGCCGTAGCGCGTCTCGTGGAGGATCCGTCCCGGGTCCTCGTCCCTGAAGTCGTCGAGCCGGGTGCCCTGGCGCGCCCCCAGGGCGCGCAGGGTGGTGGCGGCCAGGTCGGGTGCGAAGGGGAGGGCCTGGAGGCTGGTGAAGATGCTGTCACGCCCGAACATCGTCATGAACCAGGGCAGGCCGGCCGCGGGGAGGGCGTGGCGGGGGAGGATGGGCGCTTCGAAGCGCAGCGCAGCGAGGTCCACGAGGCTTCGGTGGTAGGTGGCGCGCAGCGAGTCGGAATCGCACGTGAGCGTGGGCGCGTTGGCCAGCCAGGTCTCGAGGTTGTGCGCCATCGCCATGGCGCGGGTGGCCCGGGTCGTCATCCCCACCCCCTCGCGCATGGCCTTCTTCGGGTGCATGGGAAGCGCGGGATGTCCCGCCACCACCCGCAGATGGGCCGACCAGCGGGATTGGGGATTGATGGTCACGTCGAAGGTGAGGCCCTTGTCGTCGATCGTCGCCGGCTTGTCCGCGCCGATCCAGGTCTCCCGCCAGAAGGTCTCCCGCCGATACTCGAGGACGAGGCAGTCGTCCTCGATGCGGTACGAGTACTTCCCTTTCTTCTTCAGGGCGTCCTTCACCTCGAAGAGGTCGGCGAAGTCCGAGCCCACCTCCATGCGCACGGCCAGGGTCACCGGCTCGCGGCGGTGGTTCACGATGGTCAGCTGTTCGTGGAACCCATGGGACACCGAGCGCTGGCGGATGACGGACAGGTCCGCGTCGACGTACACGGTCCCGGTGCCCGGCACGAGGAAGAACCGCGCCTCGAAGTACTGCAGGTCGTCCGTCGACAGCGCGTTGAGCTGCTTTCCGTCGACCGTGAGGACCCACCGGGACAGGAACCTCGTGTCGAAGGCGAACAGGCCGGTGGGGTCGGTGAGTGACGCCTCGATGTCGCCGTTGTCGGCGCTCACCACGAAGATGTTGCCGTCGAGGATCTTGACCAGTCCCTCGCTCATCTGTCAGCCAGCTCCTTCTGTCGTTGGAGGAAGGTCGTCACCGACCGGGGCGGACCGGGCAGCAAGCGCGCGAAGGCGGTCACGAGGCCGAGGTCACCCTCCACGACGAGCACACCGCGCAGCAAGGCGGCCGTGGCGTTGACCCGGCCCTTGACCATGCCCTCGAAGAGCGAACGTTGCATGGTCATGACCGCGTCCGGCCGGGTGTTGCGCTGTGACACCCGCAGGTCGCCCTTGTCGACCGTGATGGTCCATCGCTGCGTGTCGCCGCCGTCGATCAGCTCGAGTCGCATCGTGCCGGTGGCGCCGTGCAGCAGCGGGTCGTGGCCGCGGGTGGCCAGGTCGTCGAGGAACCGGCTCACGGCGTCCGGCTGTGGGTCCGTCATGCGCGCTCCTTTCGAGGCCGTGGTGCCAGGGCTGCCAGGGCCGGGTCGGTCCACCCGCTCAGCGCCCCGGGCTGCCCTGCATGATCCCGACGTCGGCGAACATCGTCGTCGTCATGGAGCTCGAGTATCGCCGCCTTGCCCTGCAGGCCCATGCTCGTCTCACTCTCGGATCGCCATGGGCATGATCCCGCATGGCGCGTCGATTTGCCCGCCGCCCAGTCAACGGCGGCGGGCCGCCGCCGTCAACCGGCGGGTGGAGGCACCGGCGGGACCACAGGGAATGTCGCGGTCGCGGGCCGGGTTGACCAGAGCGCCAGGCGGGCAGACACCACGAGGAAGGGAGCAGCCGTGTCCATCTTCTCCGGTCGGGACAAGACGCAGGCACCGGGCATCGCACCCGACGAGGTTCCCCCGGGGCTCGCCCGGGCAACCTTCGCGGCAGGATGCTTCTGGGGCGTCGAGGACTTCTTCCGCCAGCTCGAGGGGGTCACCGACGCCATCTCCGGCTACACGGGGGGCTCGGTGGACCACCCCACCTACGAGGCGGTGTGCAGCGGACGCACTGGCCACGCCGAGGCGGTGCTCGTGACCTTCGATCCGGCTCGGGTCTCCTACGAGGACCTGCTCGACGCGTTCTGGCGCCATCACGACCCGACCACGCCCAACCGCCAGGGACCCGACGTCGGGACGCAGTACCGCTCGGCCATCTTCACCCACGACGCGTCCCAGGCGCAGGCGGCAGAGGCCTCGCTCCAGGCCTACCAGGGGCGGTTCGGCCGCCCCATCGTGACGGAGGTCGAGCCGGCCACCACCTTCTGGCCCGCCGAGGCCTACCACCAGCGCTACACCGAGCGCACCGGCCACGGGGGATGCCACGTCGCCAACTGGTGAGCGCGCCGGCCCGACCCGCCGGCTCGAGCCCGAGCGGGGCCGGCCGGGCCCATCCGGCGCGGTCGGTACGCTACGGCGGTGCCCCGCTTCTACGTGACGACGCCGATCTTCTACGTCAACGACGTCCCCCACATCGGCCACGCCTACAACGTCGTCATTGCCGACGCCCTTGCACGCTGGCACCGGCTGGCGGGGGACGAGGTCTTCTTCCTCACGGGCACGGACGAGCACGGGGACAAGATCGCCCGGGCGGCAGCCGCCAACGGCCTGGACCCCCAGACCTGGGCTGACCGGACGGCGGCGAGGTTCTCC
>DASPTT010000024.1:0-13130 GCA_035623275.1 Acidimicrobiales bacterium | reverse complement strand
CCGCGTTCGCACAAGCGCCGGCGACGGTGGTCGTATCGCACCCTCATGATCAGCGGTGCACTGCTCATCGTGGCCGCCACCACGTGGCAGATCGAGGCCACCCTGTGGACGACGCACTCCGAGCGGGCGGGCAAGGCGCTGGTGAACCGGTTCCGCAACGAGCAGGCGACGTTGCCCTCGCAGGGCGTGGCCGGCGCCGGCGCTCTGGCGGCCTGTGCCGCGGCCTCGAGCAACGACCAGGTGAAGGGGATTCTCGTCATCCCCAAGCTCGGGGTGACCGCACCCGTGGAGGAAGGCGTGGGCGACGACCAGCTCAACGTCGCCGTCGGCCACCTGCCCGGGTCGGTCTGGCCCGGAACCGCCGGCAACGCCGTCCTCGAGGCCCACGACGTGAGCTACTTCGTGAACCTGGCCCAGCTCGACGTGGGCGACACGGTGCAGTTCCAGTCGCCGTGCTCGACCTACGTGTTCAAGGTGCAGGGGCACACCGTCGTCCAGCAGGGTACGCCCGTCTACAACACCACGGGGCCGACCGTGACCATGGTCACGTGCTGGCCGACCAACGCGCTGTGGTTCACCCCCCAGCGCTACCTCGTGACCGCCGCGCTGGTGTCGACGTCCACGCGCTCGGGCACGTCGGGAACCTTCATCCCGGCCTCGCCCGCGCCGACGGTCAACGTGCCCGCGCCGCTGGCCGCCCAGGGCGTGACCCTGGCCACCTACTCCGTGCCCATGGGGACGATGACCGTCGACGGCGCCGGCCAGGCCTGGCTGCAGAGCACCAACCCCCTGCTGGTCGAGGACTCGGCCGTCGAGGCCTTCATCGCCGGGGTGCGCTCGCTGAGCGAGAACCGCCCCGACTGGTGGAGCGCCTTCGCGCCGAGCGCGCCCATCCCGCCGGCGCTGGTCGGCGCCAAGGTGTCGTACAAGTCGTCGCTCGACGTCCAGCTGACTGCTACGGGGTCGACGCCGCTGAGTGCCACCTTGACGGTGACCGCGCTGGTGACCGGGGGGAGCGCGCCTGGCACCTACACCATGACGGTGTCCGAGGCGATCCAGGCCGATCAGCTGACCGTCACCAACTGGGTGCTCTCGCCGGCGTGATCGTCAGGCCCCCTGACCTGCGGGAACGGGGACGACGAGGCCGGCACCGGTAAATTGACCCGGTGACCGAGCGCTACTGGGTCGAGACCCTGGGCTGCCCGAAGAACCAGGTCGACTCCGACAAGCTGGCGGGGACCCTGGTGGCCGACGGCTACACGCCCGCCGAGTCGGCCGAGGACGCCGACCTGGTGGTGGTCAACACCTGCGCCTTCATCGAGGCGGCCCGCCAGGAGTCGATCGACACCGTCCTGGCCCTGGCCGCCGATCGCCGCCCCGGGGCCCGGCTGGTGGTGACCGGCTGCCTGGCCGAGCGCCACGGCCCCGAGCTCGCCGCGGCCATGCCCGAGGTCGACCTGGTGGCGGGTTTCGGCGTGCCCGTGACCCTCGGGGCCCGGCCCGAGTCGCCGGCCTTCGACCTCCTCAACCTGCCGCGCCCGGCCGCCAGCGCACCCTGGGCCTACGTCAAGGTGGCCGAGGGGTGCGACCGCCGGTGCGGGTTCTGCGCCATCCCGTCGTTCCGCGGTCCGCAGCGCTCGCGGCCGGCGGAGGCCATCCTCGACGAGGTCGACTCGCTGGGCGGTGCCGTGCGCGAGGTCGTCCTCGTGGCCCAGGACCTCGCCTCGTGGGGCCAGGACCGCTCGGCCGGTGCGACACGGGCCCGTGGTGGAGAGCGGCCCATCGTGCAGCTCGTCGCCGAGGCCGCCGCACGCGTCGATCGCGTCCGGCTCCTGTACCTGTACCCGTCGTCGCTCGACGACGCGCTGATCGAGGCCGTGGTCGCCACCGGCGTGCCCTACTTCGACCTGTCCCTCCAGCACGTGTCGCACCCGCTGGTGGCGCGTATGCGGCGGTGGGGCGACGGGGAGCGGTTCCTCGAGCGGATCGCAGCCATCCGTGCCGCCGCGCCCGGTGCCGCCCTGCGGTCGTCGTTCATCCTCGGCTATCCGGGTGAGACCGAGGAGGACCACGACCGGCTCCTCGGGTTCCTCGCCGAGGCGCAGCTGGACTGGGCGGGGTTCTTCACGTTTTCCGAGGAGGCCGGGACCTACGCGGTCGGGCTCGACGACCCCGTGCCCGACGAGCTGGCCCTCGAGCGCCTGCGCGAGTGCGCCGAGCTCCAGGACTCGATCACCGCGGCCCGGCGCGCCGCCCTCGTCGGCAGCACCCTGGAGGTGCTGGTCGACACGCCCGGCGTCGCCCGCTCGTATCGCGAGGCGCCCGAGATCGACGGCGTGGTCCACGTCGACGCCGGACTCCCGGTGGGCACGACCGCGGAGGTCGTCGCCGCCTCCAGCGCGGGGCCGGATCTGTGGGCGGCGGGCGCGTGACGGACCAGGCGCGGCCCGCCCGGCACTCGACCTTCGGGCCCTCGGCCCTGGCCACCCCGGCCAACGCCGTCACCTTCGCCCGTCTGCTGGCCACGCCCGTGTTCATCGCCATGGTCGCCCTGCGCGGCGCGGGGTGGCCCCAGGTGGTGCTCGGCGCCGCCATCGGCTTCAGCGACCTGCTCGACGGCTGGATCGCGCGCCGCCAGGGCACGACGAGCTCCGGGGCGTTCCTCGACCCGCTCGTGGACAAGGTGGTCGTCGTGGGCGTGTTCGCCGCGCTGGCGGCCCGGGGGGAGGTGGCATGGCTCCCGGTGATCCTGATCGCGGTGCGCGAGGTGGGGATGAGCGTCTACCGCTCGGTGATGGCCCGCCGCGGTGTGTCCATCCCGGCCCGGCGCTCCGCCAAGATCAAGACGCTGGTCCAGGGCCTCGCCCTCCTGCTGTGCCTGATGCCGCCGACCTCCACCCACCACCTGCTGACCAGCATCGGCGTGTGGGTGGCGGTGGCCTTCACCCTGGTGACGGGCGCGCAGTACGTGGTCGACGGGCGGCGCGCGGCGCGCCACGTCGGCGGATGAGGCGGGCCGGATGAGGCGGGCCGGATGAGGGTCGAGGTCGTGGCGGTCGGGACCGAGCTGCTGCTGGGCCAGATCGCCGACACCAATTCGGCCTGGATCGGCGAGCAGCTGGCCGCGGCCGGCGTGGACTCGCACTTCCACCAGGCCGTGGGTGACAACCTCGGCCGGATCGTGCTGGCCCTACGCAGTGCGCTCGCCCGTGCCGACGGTGTCGTCGTGTGCGGCGGGCTCGGCCCCACGCACGACGACATCACCCGTGAGGCCATCGCGCAGGTCATGAACGTGCCCCTCGAGCGCGACCCGGAGATCGTCGAGCGCATCGCCGCCCACTTCAGCTCGCGTCAGCGGGCGATGCCCGAGAGCAACGCCCGGCAGGCGGACGTCCCCAGGGGCGCCACGGCCATCCCCCAGACCATGGGGACCGCGCCGGGGCTGATGTGCCCGGTGGGGAACAAGGTCCTCTACGCGCTGCCCGGTGTCCCCTACGAGCTGGCGGAGATGTTCACCCGGGCGGTGCTCCCCGACCTGCGCCGGCGACAGGCCGAGGCGGGGGAGCAGGGGGTGATCGCCAGCCGGGTCGTGCGGACCTGGGGGACCACCGAGTCGGCACTGGGCGAGATGCTCGCGCCGCGCATCGCCGCGCTGGACGCCGGCAGTGTGCCGGTCACCCTGGCCCTGCTGGCCAGCGGCATCGAGGGGATCAAGATCCGCATCACGGCCAAGGCCGCGGACCTCGACGCGGCGGGCACCCTGCTCGACGCCGAGGAGAAGGAGGTGCGCGCCCTTGTGGGCGAGATCGCCTTCGGCACCGACGGCGACGCCATGGAGCATGCGGTGGCGCGCCTGCTCGTCGAGCGCCACCTGACCCTGGCCGTGGCCGAGTCGCTCACCGGAGGGCTGGTCGGGTCACGACTGGTGAACGTGGTGGGGGCGAGCGACTGGTTCCGCGGCGACGTGGTCGCCTACGCCGGCGACGTCAAGGTCTCGGTGCTGGGCGTACCCGCCGGGCCGGTGGTCTCGTTGGAGGCGGCGCGGGCCATGGCCGAGGGGGTGCGGCGGGTGCTCGGCGCGGACGTGGGGCTGGCCGTGACGGGCGTGGCCGGGCCCGACGAGCAGGACGGCCGGCCACCGGGGACGGTGATGGTCGGCCTGGCCCTGCCCGGTTCGGCGGCCGACGCGCTGGAGCTTCGGCTGCCCGGGGATCGTGACCGGGTGCGTCAGTACGCCACCATCTCGGCCCTCGACGTGCTGCGCCGTCGCCTGCTGGCCGGCTGACCGCGGGCCCGACGACACCCTGACGCGCGGCGCCGGCCCGGCGCCGAACGTCGCCCTACCCGGTGGGCCCGGTCTCGGACCGGTAGCGGGGCCGGACACGCCGTCCGCTCATCGACGCGATGGGGATCTGGACGAACTCGTCCTCCAGCCCCTTCGGCGAGATGGGCCGAAGGGGAAGGCGCGCCAGGCTGGCCATCCGATCGATGTCCACGACGACACTGGCGGGACCGTGGACGAGCACGCTCCAGCCGCGGTCGCCGTTGGGGTCGTAGTCGTCGACCTGGAAGGTGACGTCCGCCTTGTGCAGCGCCTTGGAGATCTTCGTCCCGGGCGTCGACCGGAAGACGACGGCGTGGTCGACGATGACGAAGTTCACGGGCAGGATGACCGCCCGGTTGTCGACCACGACGCCGACGCGGCCGATCGGCACACGTTCCAGCAGGGCGCGGCACGCCTCGGCGTCCAGCTCGTCGATCACGAGCCCCCCGCGGCGCGAGGCGGCGGCCCGGTCGTCCTCGTCCTTCGGCTCCTCCCCCTGACGTCGGCGGGTGGCCGTGATGCACTGGCGGACGATCGACACCAGGTCCTCGGGGTCGCACGGCTTGGAGCGCACGGCGAAGACGGCGGGGTTGTGCCGGGCCAGCACCGCCAGCTCGTCGGGCATCGAGGCGGAGACGATCACCACCGCGACTTCCCGGCGGCGGCACTGCTCGAGGATGGCATCGCCGCCTCCGCTCCGGGCGCGGTGGTCGAGCACGATCGCGTCGAAGTGGGAGGTGCGCAGCGCCACGAGGGCCTCGTCCGGGGAGAGGGCTGTGCGCGCCCGCATCCCCGCGCTGCGGAGGATGTCGGCGGTCGTCTCTGCTATGTCGACGCTGTCGTCGACCACCAATACGTCCATCCCAGACCACGCACTTCCTCCGCCTCGCGAACTCTCGCATCCGACGAGGGCACGGCCCTAGAGCCGACCCGCACAATTCCTGGGGACCTCCGGCCCTGGGGGCGAGGGCCGACTCGATCGACGCTGGCGGCGGGAGCTGATCATGGCCGCGTGCGAGGGTACCTGGGTGTTGCACACGAAACGGGGCACCGGGTTCTGCACGCGCAGCGCCACGGGTGGGGTGTGCACCGGTGACCAGGACCCGGCCGCCCATGCCCTGGTCCTCTCGTGCACCGTCTACTTCGGCGGGGTCTGCCCCACCTGCGACGGCCCGCAGCACCGGGTCCAGCCGCCCCCCTGCCGGGGTCGGCTCCGGCGGGCCGTGTCGGGGCGTCGCCGCACTGCGGAGGTCCGCATCCCGTGATGCGGGGCGGTGCGCCCCTGCCTCACTCCGCGGCGATGGCCGCCAGCACGTCGAGCTTGGCGGCGCGGCGCGCCGGCCAGCTGGCCGCGGCCAGGCCCAGGACCCCGGCCAACACGAGGAAGACGACCAGGCTGGAGAAGGGGACCACGATGTCGGTGATCCCCTGCTGCTTGAGCGAGGCGGCCAGCGCGACGCCGAGCCCGGTGCCCACCACGATGCCGATGACGGCGCCGAAGAGGGAGAGGATGACCGACTCGCTTCGGATCATGGCCCGCACCTGGCGGCGCTTCATGCCCACGGCGCGCAACAGCCCGATCTCGTGGGTGCGCTCGAAGACCGACAGCATGAGGGTGTTGACGATGCCGATCAGCGCGATCAGCACGGCCAGGGCCAACAGGGCGTAGACCAGGCCGAGCAGCTGGTTGACCTGGGCCTGCTGGGATTGCTCGAACTGGGCCCGGGTCTGGATCTTCAGGTTCGGGAAGGGCTTGAGCGCCTGGTTGACGCCGTGCAGCGCCGCCGCACTCCCGTCCGTCTTGACCAGGACGGCCACGGGAAGCGGGTCGTGGTAGTGCGCCAGGAAGTAGGCGTCGCCCGCCAGGTAGCTGCCGATGAGGGAGTTGGACTGGTAGATGCCGCCGATGCGGACCGTGGAGGTGCCCGTCTCGGCGAACGTGACGGGGACGACGTCACCCACGTGGAGGTGCTTCGAGTTGGCCGTCGTCGTGTCGATGAGCAGCTGGCCCGAGCTCAGCGCGTCGGTGCTCCCCTCGGTCGTGCGCACGGTGACGGTGTCGGCGAGGTCGGCCGTCGACACCGCGGTCAGGGTCGACACGGATCTCTGGAATTCGAACTGTCCGGCATAGACGGTGGAGGTGGCGGTGACCCCCGGGGCGGCGGCCGCCGCCGGGGCGACCGCGTGGCTGAAGTTGGCCGACCCGTTGCCCGAGGCCGTCACGATGACGTCCGCGCTGATGGCGTTGTCGATGCTGCTCGTGGCCGACGTGGACAGCGAGGCCCCGAACACCGCGATGGCCGACACCAGCGCGAGGCCGACCATGAGCGCCGACGCGGTCTGCGCGGTGCGGCGCGGGCTGCGCATCGAGTTCTCCCTGCCGAGCTTGCCCGACGTCCCGAAGACGCGGGCCATGGGCCGGCCGATGGCGCTCGACATCGGCCGGGCCAGCGCGGGCGCCACACGGGCCACACCGAGGAAGATGCCCAGCGCCCCCAGTCCCACCAGCTGGATGGCGGGCTTGGTCAACCCGATCCCGAGCACCGCGGCCCCGACGCCCATGATGATGCCGCCGCGCACGATCCGGCGGCGTGAGGCCTCGCCCTCGTCGGCCGGTTGGTCGACCAGCGCGGCGACCGGTGGGATGCGCACCGCCCGGCGCGCCGGGCTGACGGCCGACACGACGGTCACGCCCATGCCGACGACGAGGCACACCACCACGGTGCGGGTCTCGAAGGCGAGCGGGCCGGAAGGCAGGGTGACCCCGAAGCCGCTGAGCAGGGCCTCCAAGCCCAGCGCGGCGAGGACACCGAGCCCGACGCCCGCGGCCGAGGCGAGCAGCCCTACCAGCGCCGCCTCGGTCAGCACCGACCGGAACACCTGGCGGCGACTGGCCCCGACGATGCGCAGCAGCGCCAGCTCCTTCGTCCGCTGGCCGACGATGATCGAGAAGGTGTTGAAGATGGTGAACCCGCCCACGAACAGGGCGATGAAGGCGAAGACGAGGAGGGCCGTCGAGAAGAACGACAGGTCCTGGGCGATGGTGCTGGTCTCCTCGTTGACCACGGTCTGACCGGTCACCACCTCGACGCCCGGCGGCAGGATCTGGGCGATGGAGTGCTGGACGGTGCTCTTGTCCGCGCCCGGCGCCGCCACGACGTTGATGGCGTCGAGCCGGCCCACCTCGTTGAAGAGGTCCTGCGCCGTGGGGAGGGTGAAGGCGGCGAGCGTGGCGCCGGCCAGGTTGTTGGCGGTGCCGAAGCGGGCGATCCCGGTGATGGTGAAGGTCTGCGGCGGCCCGGCCAGGAGGATGGTCACCCGCTGGCCCACTGCGAAGGCGTACTTCTGCGCCGTGCCGGCGTCCATGACGACGTCGTCGGGCGTCGTGGGGGGCGAGCCTTCCGACAGCCGCAGGGCGGACACCTGTTGGTCGGGGTCGAACGAGACCCCGAGCGTCGGCGCGCCGCCGGTGGTGATCGCCTTGCCGTCGTGCCCGACGTACTGGGCGTAGCCCTGCACCGACCCTTCGGCCACGCGCACCCCGGGCACCTGGCGCACGGCGGAGAGGAGCGAGTCGGGGATGGGCTTGCGCACCGCGTCCCCGCGCCCGGCCTGGCTGGAGAACGCGGCCACCCCCCGGACCTGGAAGTCGACGTGCTGGTAGATGTTGCCGAACAGGTTGGTGAAGGTGTTGTGGAGGGTGTCGGTCAGGACGAAGGTCCCGGCGATGAAGGTCACGCCGAGGACGATGGCCAGCGCCGTGAGGCCCAGGCGCAGCTTGTGGGCCAGCAGACCCTTGACCGTCACCCGCCACATGTCAGGTGCCCATCTCCCGGATCCGCTCGAGGACCGAGTCGGCGGTGGGCGAGTCGAGCTCGCCGACGACCCGGCCGTCCGCCAGGAACACCACGCGGTCCGCGTAGGCCGCGCCGCGGGGGTCGTGGGTCACCATGACGATCGACTGGTCCATGTCGGTGACGGACGTGCGCAGGAAGGACAGCATCTCCGCAGACGAGTTCGAGTCGAGGTTGCCGGTCGGCTCGTCGGCGAAGATCAGGTCGGGGCGCCCGATAAGCGCCCGGGCGCAGGCCGTGCGCTGGGCCTGGCCGCCCGACAGCTCGGTCGGCCGGTGCGAGAGCCGGTCACCGATGCCCAACTGGCCGACGAGGTAGTCGAACCACGCCTGATCCAGCTTCTTGCCGGCGAGATCCAGCGGGAGGGTGATGTTCTCGCGGGCGGTCAGGGTGGGCACGAGGTTGAACGACTGGAAGACGAAGCCGACGCGGTCCCGGCGCAGCTCGGTGAGGCCGGCATCGTCGAGCGAGCCGACGTCGGTGGCCCCGACGAAGGTCTGCCCCGCGGTGGGGCGGTCGAGCCCGGCCATGCAGTGCATGAGCGTCGACTTCCCCGAACCGGACGGACCCATGACCGCGGTGAAGTGCCCGCGCTCGAAGGCGACGTCGATCCCGGCCAGGGCGTGCACCGTCGCATGGCCGCTGCCGTAGGTCTTGACCAGGCCGACGGCCCGGGCGGCGGGGGGCGCAACCGAAGGGGCCGCGGGAGTGGAGGGCTGATCGGTGAGTGCCATCGAGACCCTTTCGTCGGCCGCCGGTGCGAAACGGGTGCTGCGGGGAAACGCTCCACCCTGCCCGGTCGGACCGTGGGGCACAAGGGAGCCGGGCCGGGCCGGCGCCTCGGGAATCAGTCGCCGGGGTGGGCCGGCGCCTCGGGATTCAGTCGCCGGGGTGGGCCAGCAGGGCCAGGTACAGGTCGTGGGTCGCGTCGTCGAAGGCGACGAGCCGGACCAGCTCCACGGCCGTGTCCGCGGCCCGGATGGTCTCCACCGCGACCCGTGCCGCCTGCGCCGGCGGGTACCCGTACACCCCGGTCGAGATGGCCGGGAACGCCACCGACCGCGCCCCCACCTCCTCGGCCACGGCCAGGCAGCGCCGGTAGCACGATGCCAGCGTGTCGGCCTCGCCGTGCGTCCCGCCGCGCCACACCGGGCCCACCGTGTGGATCACGTAGCGCGCCGCCAGCGCGAAGCCCGGCGTGACCTTGGCGTCGCCCGGATCGCAGCCGCCCAGCTCGGCGCACGCCGCGTGGAGCTGGGCGGCGCCGGCGGCCCGGTGGATGGCGCCGTCGACGCCGCCCCCGCCGGCCAGCGCCCGGTTGGCCGCGTTGACGATGGCGTCGACCTCCTGGCGGGTGATGTCGCCGAGGACCGCCTCGATCTCAGTCGGGGTCGGCATCGCCGGCCGGCCTGGTCAGCTCGGGGTGCACGCCCGTGGTGACACCGAGGCAGCCCCCGACCTTGTGCAGCAGCGACAGGAGCTCGGCCCGCTCCTTTTGGGTCAGGGTTCCGCACACCATCGCCTCGTGCGCGTTGGCGATCTCGAACGCCTTGTCGAGGAGACGGCGCCCCTTGCCGGTGAGGAACAGGGCGTGGCTGCGCCGGTCGGCGGGGTTGGGCCGGCGCTCGAGGAGCCCTCGTTCCTCCAGCTCGTCCACCAGGGCGACCATGCGGCTGGCCGGGATGTGCAGTGCCGAGCCCAGCGCCTGCTGGGACTGCCCCTCGGCGGAGGCGATGTAGCGCAGCATGGCGAACTGGCGCGGCTCGATCCCGAGCGGTGCCAGCTGCATGCCGAACCCTCGAGAGCCGGCCGCGCCCAGCTGGGAGAGCAGGAACCCCACACTCCCCGCGGGTGGCGGAGTCCCGGGCACGCCCGCGACGTCACCCGGGACCTCGGCGCGATGAGATCCGGGCGCCTTGGCCGTCTCAACCATGGAAAAGATACTAGCGACTTGTAACGACTTCTGCTATAAACACTTCTGATTTGAAATGATTCTTCCTGTGAATGGCGCTACCGGACCCGGTGGGAGGCTCCCGTGACCCTGACCTCGCTCGAGCGCGACACCGACCCGCGGCCGCCGGCCTCGGCGATGCGCCGCCTGACCGCGTTCGTCCTGGGCCATCGCCGCATCGTCATCGTCCTGTGGCTGATCGCCTTCCTCGCCGGCGGCATGGGGGCCGGCAAGGTGTCGAACCGGCTGAAGTTCGACTTCTCGCTCCCCGGCCAGCCCGGCTACGAAACGGCGCGCCAGATCGTCCGCCTCTACGGCAACGGCGGCGACCAGAACCCCTCGATCGTGGTCGTCGACCTGCCCGCGCCGTTGTCGGCGGGTGCGAACCAGGCGCGGGTGGCCGCCGCCTTCGAGCACCTGCGCCAGGTGAAGCCCGTGGCCCGCGTCGTCGACTACGGGTCGACGGGCAACGCCCTCTTCGTCGGCAGGGACGGGACGACGACCTACGGGCTGGTGTTCATGCCCCAGCCCGACGGCTTCGCCACCAATCTCCCCGCCGCCGAGGTGCAGGCGGCCCTCACCCCCGCCTTGCCACCGGGCACCCACGTGTCGGTGACGGGTCTCGACGAGCTGTCGGCGGGCACCCACCAGAAGGGCCCGGGCGTGCTGGTCGAGACGCTGATCGGCGCGCTGGGCGCGTTGGTCGTCCTGGCCTTCGTCTTCGGGTCCTTCCTCGCACTGCTCCCGCTCATGGTGGCGGCGGTGTCGATCGTCACCACGCTCCTGGTCGTCCTCGGCCTGACGTACGTGACGGACGTCTCCTTCGTCGTGCAGTTCCTGGTGGCGCTCGTGGGCCTGGGCGTGGCCATCGACTACTCCCTGCTGGTGGTCACCCGCTGGCGCGAAGAGCGCCACCTGGGCCGCACCAACGAGGAGGCGATCCTCAGCGCCATGGACAGCGCGGGACGCGCCGTGTTCTTCTCCGGACTGACCGTCGCCATCGGCCTGCTGTCCCTGGTGGTGCTGCCGGTCCCCGGCCTGCGCAGCGTCGGCTTCGGCGGGATGCTCATCCCTCTCGTCTCGGTGGCGGTGTCGGTCACCCTGCTCCCCGCGCTGCTCGCCACCATCGGCCTGCGCATGGACTGGCCACGTCTGCGCCACGAGGCCCGGGCCTCGCGGCCCTGGGCGGCCTGGAGCCGCGGCGTGGTGCGCCACCGGTGGCTGGCCGCGGGCACCGCCGTCGTCGTTCTCGCCGTGCTGGCATGGCCGATCTTCGGCATCAAGGTGGGGCTCACCGGTCCCGCGGCCGAGTCGCAGTCGGGGCCGGCACACGACGCGTACGTGCACCTCCTCGACCAGGGGATGCCCGAGGGCATGCTCACCCCGCTCGAGGTGCTCACCTCCAAAGCCTCGGCGCCCCGTGTCGTCGACCGCCTCCAGGGGCTACCCGACCTGGCGGGCACCGTCGTGTCCAGCGCGCCCGACGCCAATCGGGCGGGGACGACCGTGGTCCTGGCCGTGCCCAAGGCCGCCACGACCGACTCGAGCACGACCGAGGCCGTGGGCCAGGTGCGCCAGGCGCTGGCCGGGGTCCCCGGGGTCGTGGGCGTGGCCGGTATCGGTGCCATCCAGATCGACTACATCCATGCGGTGTTCGGCCACTTCCCGCTCATGTTGGCCGTGATCGCCCTCCTCACCTTCCTCTTCCTGGCGCGGGCGTTCCGCTCTCTGCTCCTGCCGGCCAAGGCGGTCGTCTTCAATCTCCTGTCGCTGGTCGCCACCTTCGGCGTCATCGTCTGGTTCTGGCAGGAGGGTCACGGCTCGAGCGCGCTCTTCGGGATCCCGCAGACCGGCGCCATCACCTTCTGGGTGCCGCTCATGATCTTCGCCTTCCTCTTCGGTCTCTCCATGGACTACGAGGTCTTCATCCTCTCCAGGGTGCGCGAGGAGTACGACCGGACGGGGTCCACCAACGGTGCCGTGATCATCGGCCTCGGCCGCACGGGCCGGCTGGTGACGAGCGCGGCGCTCATCTTGTTCCTGGCCTTCGCCTCGCTGGCCTCCGCGCCGGTCACGGACATCAAGGTGTTCGCCACCGCGTTGGGTGTGGGCATCCTCCTGGACGCCACCGTGGTGCGGGCCCTGCTCCTGCCGGCCCTGGTCTCGCTGTTCGGGAAGTGGAACTGGTGGCTGCCGTCGTGGGCCGAGCGTCTTCTCTTCATCCGCCCCCCGGTCCCGTCCGCGCACCGTCGTACCCTGGACGACGAGCTGGCCGGGATCGCCCGGCCGGACCTGGAGCTTCAGCCCTAGTCGACCCCCCTCACCCTCGAGTCATCGGCCGCCGGCCCGCAGTCCGATCCGCGTCGAGTCGCACGCGGGCAGAATTGACCCGTGCGCCTGTTCGTGGCGGTCGAGGTGCCGGACGAGGTGGCCGATGTGCTCGCGGCATTGGACCGTCCAGCCTTCGAGGGGTTGCGCTGGACCACACGGGATCAGTGGCATGTGACCCTCCGGTTCCTCGGCGAGGTCCCGGACCCCGAGCCTGTGGTCGCCGCATTGAGGACGGTGCCTGCCTTGTTCGACGCCTCGGGCGCGGAGTCGAGCCCGTCGGCCGCAAGCCCTGCGGCATCAGCGTCAACCGGCTCCGTCGAGGCGACCATCGGCCCGGTCACGGCATGGTTCCCGGGGCGGCACGTCCTGCACGTGGCCGTCCGGGGTCTCGAAGTGTTGGCACGGGTCACCGCGCAGGCGCTGGCGGATGCCGTCGGGGCCGATGAAGGCGATCAAGCGGGCGTCGGCGACCTGGAGGCCCATCCGTTCGTCGGGCACGTGACGCTGGCGCGTGCCAAGGGCAGGCGACCGGGTCCCGCTCGGCTTGCGGGCGTCCCCGTGCACGTCTCGTGGAGCGTGCACACCGTCGCCCTCATGGGATCCACCCTCGGTCCGGGAGGGTCGAAGTACGAGACCCGGGCAACCGTCGCCCTCAACACCTGAAGGCGAG
>DASPTT010000023.1:0-24060 GCA_035623275.1 Acidimicrobiales bacterium | reverse complement strand
GTCCTCGAAGCGAATCGTTGCCTCGGCGGGCACCGCGGGCGCCTTGCCCGGATCGGAAGTCCACTGGTAGACGTCTGCGGGCGGCGCAACCCAGGGATCTTCCAGCACGCCCGTCTCGATCGAGCGACCCCAGATGTTGGTGTCGATCGAGTAGGGGGAGCCCTTGGTGATCGGGATCTCGATCCCGCGAGCGTGGGCGTACTCGATCTCCTGCTCTCGGGAGAGCCCCATCCCCACCCGCATCGGCGCCACCACCTCGAGGGAGGGGTCGAGCGCGTGCACCGCCACGTCGAAGCGAACCTGGTCGTTCCCCTTGCCGGTGCAGCCGTGGGCCACCGCGTCGGCGCCGTGGCGACGCGCCTGCGCCACCAGGTGGCGCACGATGACCGGCCGACTGAGCGCGGAGACCAACGGGTACTTCCCCTCGTAGCGGGCGTTGGCGGCGATGGCGGGCACGACGAAGTCCTCGGCCATCTCGGTGCGCGCGTCGACGACGATCGACTCGATCGCGCCCGCGGCCAGGGCACGGCGGCGGATGACCTCGAAGTCGCCGCCCTGGCCGACGTCCACGGCCACTGCCACGACCTCGGCACCCGCCTCCTCCTGCAGCCAGCGGACCGCTACGGACGTGTCGAGCCCGCCGCTGTAGGCCAGGACCACTCGTTTCGCCATCACTGCACTCCGTTCGTCTCCGTCGGCCCATGGTCCAGGCCCGCCACCTCGGCGAGCCGGGCGGCGAGGTCCGCGCCCCCGACCGCCTCGGCGGCGACCACGAGCACCGTGTCGTCCCCGGCGACCGTGCCGAGCACACCCACGAACCCGCTGCGGTCCAAGGCGGACCCCACCACGTGGGCGGAGCCCGGCGGGGTCCGCAGGACCACCAGGTTCGCCGAGTGTGCCACTTCCACCACCCATTCCCCGAGCACGCGTCGGAGGTGGTCCTCGGGGGCCACCTGCTGCGAGGGCAGCTCCGCCACCGCGTACACGGTGTCGCCCCCGGGAACCCGGACCTTCAGGGCGCCCAGCTCCTCGAGGTCGCGCGACACCGTCGCCTGGGTGGCCTCGACCCCCGACGCCGCCAGCAGCGCCACCAGGTCGGCTTGGCTGCCCACCGCGTGGGTCTCGAGGATCTTGGCGATCCGGTGCTGGCGCTGGACCTTGCCGAGCCTCACGACGCGCCCCCCGATTCGGCGCCCAGCACCCAGGCCAGAAGACCCCGCACCGCGTCCTCACGGTGGGCCGCCTGAGCCCACACCAGGCTGCGCGGCCCGTCGATCACGTCGCCCGAGATCTCCTCGCCCCGGTGCGCGGGCAGGCAGTGCAGCACCACCGCGTCGGCGCCGGCCCGTGCGAGCAGCGCCTCGTCCACCGTGAACCCGGCGAAGGCCTCCAGGCGCGCCGCGCGCTCGTCCTCCTGGCCCATCGACGTCCAGACGTCGGTGTAGAGGACATCCGCGCCGCTGGCGGCGACGGTCGGATCCGTCGTGACCTCCACCTCGCCGCCGAGATCGGCGACGCGGGCCAGGTCGTCGGGCTCGGGTCCGTAGCCCTCGGGGGCGGCGATGCGTGTGCGCATCCCCACCATGGCCGCGGCCAGCGCCAGGGACCGCCACACGTTGTTGGCGTCGCCGACATAGGCGAGGGTCCGGCCGGCGAGCTCCCCGAAGTGCGTCCGGAGGGTGAGGAGGTCGGCCAGGGCCTGGCAGGGGTGGGCCCGGTCCGAGAGCAGGTTCACCACCGGCACGGGGCCGGCGTGCCCGCCGCGTCCGTCCGCGCAGGCATCGAGAGCCGCCGCCATCCGCACCAGGACCTCGTGGTCCATCACTCGGGCGCAGATCACGGCGTGGTAGCCCGCCAGGGTGCGGGCCACGTCCTCGGCGCTCTCGCGGCTGTCGATGCCCACCTCGGGTCCCTGGATGTAGACGGGGTGGCCGCCCAGGGCCACCACCGCCAGCTCCGTCGAGCTGCGGGTCCGGGCCGACGGCTTCTCGAACACGAGGGCCGCGCCCCTGCCCGCCAGCACCGGTGCGCGGTCCGCCGGTGCTGCGGTCGCCAGGTGCAGGACGGTCTCGAGCTCCGCGCACGACAGGTCGTCGACCTCCAGGAAGTGGCGTGTCATGGCGCCGCCTCGGCCAGCGCGTCCGCCAGGATCGCGAGCGCCTCGTCGATCTCCTCGTCGTGCACCAGCAGCGACGGCGCCAGCCGGATCGAGTCCGGGCGCGGCGCGTTCACCACCAGGCCACCGGCCAGCGCCCTCGTCACGACGGCCGGCGCGGACCCCGGCGCCACCTCGGCGCAGAGCAGGAGCCCGAGTCCCCGGACGGAGCGGACGCCGGCCAGCCCGGCCAGCCCCGCCGCCAAGCGGGCGCCGGCCCGCTCGGCGCGCCCGCACACGTCCTCTTCCTCCATCGTGGCCAGCGTGGCGCGCGCCGCCGCGGCGGCCAGCGGCTGGCCGCCGAACGTGCTGGCGTGGTCGCCGGGGCCGAAGGCGGCGGCGACCTCGGCCCGGGCCCAGCACGCGCCGATGGGCACGCCGTTGCCCAGCGCCTTGGCCATGGTCACCACGTCCGGCTCGATGCCCGCGTGGTGGAACCCGAACCAGCGGCCCGTGCGGCCGAGGCCGGTCTGGACCTCGTCGACCATGAGGAGCACGCCGCGCTCGCTGCACAGCTCCCGCACGCCGCCGAGGTAGTCCGACGACGGGACGATGACCCCGGCCTCCCCCTGGATGGGCTCGATCAGCACCGCGCCGACACGAGACGGGTCGCAGGCGTCGGCCAGCGCGTCCAGGTCGTCGTAGGGGACGTGCTCGAACCCCTCCGGCAGCGGCGCGTACGGCGCGTGCTTGGCGGGCTGGCCGGTGGCGTGCAGCGTCGCCAGCGTCCGCCCGTGGAAGCCGTCCCACGTGCTCACCACGACGTGGCGGCCGAGCCCGGCCCAGCGACGCGCCAGCTTCAGCGCGCACTCGTTGGCCTCCGCACCGGAGTTGGCGAAGAAGACCTGGCCGCCGGCCTGACCCGTGCCTCCTGCCATCAGCCGGTCGATGGTGCGGGCCACCTCCGGCGCCACCACGTTGCCGAAGAGGTTCGACACGTGCAGCAGGGTGCGGGCCTGCTCGTCGAGGGCGTCGGCCACCGCCGGGTGCGCGTGGCCAAGCGACGTCACCGCCAGGCCGGAGAGGAAGTCGAGATAGCGGCGTCCCTCGGTGTCCCAGAGCAGCGATCCTTCGCCACGCACGAAGGTCACCGGCGGATCGGCGTAGGTGTGCATCAGGGCACTGCGGTCGACCCCTGGCACCGTGCTCACGGCTCGCTCCCCGTGACCATGGTGCCGACGCCCTGGTCGGTGAACAGCTCGAGCAGCAGCGAGTGCGGGACGCGGCCGTCGAGGATGTGGGCGCGGGCCACGCCGGCGCGCACGGCGCGCGCGCAGGCTTCGACCTTGGGGACCATGCCCCCCGCCGCAGCGCCGGAGGCGACCATGGCGTCGAGCTCCTCGGCGCTCACCGTCTGCAGCAGGCTGTCCGGATCTTCGGGGTCGGCACGCAGCCCGGCGACGTCGGTGAGGAAGATGAGTTTCTCCGCCCCGAGCGCCCCGGCCAGCGCCCCGGCCACCGTGTCAGCGTTGATGTTGTACGCCTGCCCGGCCTCGTCGGTCCCGATGGTGGCGACGACCGGGATCAGCCCTTGTGCCAGCAGGCGCTCGAGGATGTCGGGTGCTACCACCGACACGTCGCCCACGAAGCCGAGCTCCTCCGAGCGCGCCACCGCCGTGATGAGCTTGGCGTCCTCCCCCGACAGGCCCACCGCCAGCGCGCCGTGCACGTTGATGGCCGAGACGATCTCGCGGTTGACCTTCCCCACGAGGACCATGCGGGCGATGTCCAGGGTCTCCGCGTCGGTGACCCGGCGGCCGTCGCGGAATTCGGGCACCTTGCCCAACCGGGACATGAGCTCGCCGATCTGTGGGCCGCCGCCGTGGACGACCACGGGCAACATCCCCACGCTGCGCATGAGGACGACGTCCTCGGCGAACGAGGCAAGCGCGTCCTCGCGCTCGCCGTCGAACGCGCCGTCGGCTCCACCGCCGCCCTCCACCACCAGCGCGTTGCCTCCGTACTTCACCACGACGACCTTCCCCCAGAAGCGCCGGATGTACGGGAGCGCTTCCACCAGGACCTCGGCACGATCGCCGCGGCTGAACCCGACGCCCCGCTTCACGAGGTGGTCCGGTTCACGAGGTGGTCCGGTTCACGAGGAGGTCCAGTTCACGAGGTGGTCCGGTTCTCGTCGATGTAGCCGTGGCCGAGGTCGCAGGTGAGCACCACCGCCCTGCCCGGCCCCAGGCCGAGGTCGCACGCCAGCTCGACGGCGGCGCCGGCCATGTGGGCCGACACCGCGTCGGCGTCGTGCGCGGCGGCGACGCCGTCGCGGCACACCACCACGCCCCCGTAGGCCACCGAGACCCGGTCGGGGTCGAAGCCGACCCCGGCGCTGCCGAGCTCGCTCACGACCCGCCCCCAGTACGGGTCGGCCCCGTTGAGCGAGCACTTCACGAGGTTCGAGTCGGCCACCTTGCGCGCTGCGACGTGGGCCTCCTGGTCGTCGCGGGCGCCGGTCACCAGGACGTGCGCCACCTTGGTGGCCCCTTCGGCGTCCTCGGCCATCATGGCGGCCAGCGCCCCGCAGGCTTCCTCCAGCGCCCCGGCCAGCGCGTGGGCCGTGGGTGAGACGCCGGCGCGGCCGCTGGCCAGCACCAGGACCGTGTCGTTGGTCGAGGTGCAGCCGTCGACCGTCATGCGGTTGAAGGTCGACGCCACCGCGCCGGCCAGCGCGTCGCGCAGCACCCGCGGGTCGCACTGCGCGTCGGTGGTGAGCACGGCCAACATGGTCGCCATGTTCGGCGCCAACATGGCCGCGCCCTTGGCCATGGCGCCCACCCGGAACCCTCCACCGGACACTGTCACCTGCTTGGCGAAGGTGTCGGTCGTCATGATCGCCGTCGCCGCGTCGGCACCCGCCGCCGTCCCGCCAGCACGTGCCGCCACCAGGCTCGGGATGCCGCGCTCGAGGCAGGCCATGGGCAGCGGGATGCCGATCAGCCCCGTCTGGCACACGAGGACCTCCTCGGTGGCCGCCCCGATGCCCTCGCCGACCAGGGCGCACATCCGGGTGGCGTCGGCCAGGCCCTGCGCGCCCGTCGCCGCGTTGGCGTTGCCGCTCGAGAGCACCACCGCTGCGGCCCGGCCCGCGCTCGACGCCAGGTGCCGGCGGCTCACCTGGACCGGCGCCGCGGTGGCCAGGTTCGACGTGAAGACGCCGGCCGCGGGCACGGGGACGCCGTCGTCGGTGACGACGAGGGCCAAGTCGGGTGCACCCGAGGCCTTGATCCCACACGCGACACCGGCGGCGGCGAACCCCGCCGGCGAGGTCACGCTCACGGGTACACCCCCGTGACCGACAGGCCGCGGTCCTCTGGGAGGCCCAGCGCCAGGTTGACGCACTGCACGGCCTGCCCGGCCGCCCCCTTGCCCAGGTTGTCGATGGCGCACAGCGCCAGCACCCATCCCGTGCGCTCGTCGAACCGCGCGGTCACGTGGGCCGCGTTCGACCCCAGCGTGGCCTTGGTCGACGGCGGGTCCTCGCGCACGACCACGAACGGCGCGGTCGCGTAGGCGTCACGCAGCACGCCGAGCAGGTCGTCGGTGCTCGTCGTGGTGCCGGCCGCAGGGCGGGCGTAGCAGGTGGCCAGGATCCCCCGGTTCATCGGGGCCAGGTGCGGCGTGAACAGCACCCGGGCACCCGTCGCCTGCTCGATCTCGGGGGTGTGGCGGTGCGTGAGCAGGCCGTAGGCGACGAAGTCCTCGTCCACGGCGTTGAACTGCGTGTGCGCCGCGAGCTTCCGGCCCGCGCCCGACACGCCGCTGGCTGCGTCGACGACGACGCCCTCGGGCTCCACGACGCCGTCGCGCACCAGGGGCGCCAGGGCCAGGGCGGCCGCCGTCGGGTAGCAGCCCGGGGCGGCGATGCGCGTGGCCCCGGCAAGCGCACCGCCGAAGAGCTCCGGCAGGCCGTAGGCGAAGTCGGCCAAGAGCTCGGGACAGGGATGGTCGAGGCCGTACCAGTCCCGGTAGGCGGCCGGGTCACGCAACCGGAAGTCGGCGGACAGGTCCACGACCGCGCCCACGCGCCCGAGGAGCGCCGGCACCAAGGTGGCCGACTCGCCGTGGGGCAGGGCCAGGAAGACGACGTCCAGACCGTGCAGCTCGTCGGGCCCGACCTTGGCGAAGGCCAGGGAGGGATAGGCGCCGGCCAGAGACGGATAGAGCGACCCGACCGCCTCCCCCGCCTGGGAGTCGGCGCCGGCCACCACGACGTCGAGGTCCGGGTGCCCCGCGCATAGCCGCAAGAGCTCCGCGCCCGCATACCCCGACGCCCCGACGACCCCGACTCGCATGGCCTGATCATACACATTTATGCATAATCATGCGAGCGGGCGGAGCCGGTCCCCCACCTGCGCAGCACGTGATTTGACGGGTTCTCCCTATTTTTCATAGTGTTTCAAGTATGCTCGATCCCGAGGTGATCATCGTGCTCCGTCTGGTGCCCGAATTCGCCGAGCGCTACCTGACGCTGGTCGAGGAGGTGGACGGAGACCCCGGCGCGGTCCTCGCCTTCACCGACCTGGCCGACTTCACCGCCGCGCTGGCCCGGGAGCTCGACCGGCGCCTCCCCCTGCTCGAGCGGTGCCTGGGGGCGATCGAGGAGGTGGCGGCCACGTCGCCCGACGCGGACGAGCTCGTGGGGTGGGCGTTCCTCGACACCCTCTCCCCGGAGGAGACCAGGGCCCTGGGGCCGTGGCTCGGACCCGCCACGCGCGCGCTGCTCGAGCGGCTCGAGCTCCAACCCGGTGAGGGGAGGCCCACCGGGTAGCTTGCCGTCACCCGATCGTCGGAGGTGCGATGCGGACGCGGCCGGCCAATCGCTACGAGCTGTGGACCTGTGGCTGGAAGGGCCACGTGCTCGTCGGGACCGACGCCGCGCACGTCCGCGCCGAGGACCGGGCCGTCGTCCGGGAAGCCGACGGGGTGCGCTGGTACCGGTGCCTGCGCTGCGACGACTGGATCCCCGAGACGCCGCCACCACGGCCCACCGCCGACCGCCTCCCCGACCGCTCGGCCATCGAGCTGCCGCTGCGGGGGCCGCTGCTCCGTGACCGCTACGTGCTGCGGCTCATCGCGCTCGACCGGGCGCTGCACGTCGTGCTGCTGACCTCCCTGGCCCTGGTCATCTTCTTCTTCGCCGGGGACCACGCCGCCCTGCAAAGGGACTACGACCAGATCGTCGACGCCTTCGGCGGCCCGACGCGCCCGCACTCCTTCCTCGGGCACTTCCAGCACTACTTCACCATCTCGACGGGCCACCTGTACGCGGCCGCCGTCGTGGTCACGGCCTATGCCGCGTTGGAGGCGGTCGAGATGGTGGGTCTGTGGTTCACGAAGCGCTGGGCCGAGTACCTGACCTTCCTGGCCACCGCCGTGCTCATCCCCTTCGAGGTCTACGAGCTGTTCAACAAGGTCAGCGTGCTCAAGGTCGTCACCTTCGTGGTCAACGTCGCCGTCGCCGCCTACCTGTTGTGGGCCAAGCGGCTCTTCGGCCTGCGCGGCGGCCACGCAGCCGAGGAGGCACGGAAGGCCGCCGCCGCGAGTTGGGACGCGTTCGAAGCAGCCGCGCCGGGCGGACGACCCCAGCCCGCCGGGGCCGCCGATCCCGGCCCACTCCCCGCATAGCATGGCGCGGGTGACGCCGGATGCGCCCGCCCCGGACCAGGACCACGACCACGACCACGACCAGGACCGCGAGCACGGGCACGGGCAGACGCACACGTTCGGGCACGACCACGAGCACGGACCGGACTGCGGTCACGTGGCCGTCGACCACGACGGCCACACGGACTACCTCCACGACGGCCACGTGCACCGCCCGCATGGCGACCACTGTGACGAGTGCGCGTCCGACGCCCACGTGACCCACGGCGAGCACGAGCACACCCATGGGCCCGGCTGCGGTCACATGGCCGTCAGCCACGGCGACCATACCGACTTCGTCCACGACGGTCACCGCCACGCCTCGCACGACGGCCACTGGGACGAGCACTGAGCCCTGCCCGGTCGGGTGCCCCCCGTCGCGGCCCTCAGCCGCGCACGGCGCCGTGCGCCCTCGCCCGGCCCAGCGTCGCCGACCACGCCACGACGTAGCACCCCACCGCGGCGGCCAGGATGCCGAAGCTCGGCGGCACCGTCGGCGCGGCGTACGAGACGACGAGGCCGACCCATGTCGAGCCCACGGCGATCGCCGCCGACAGCGCGAAGGCGACGAAGGGCCGGGCCGTCAGCCGCTGCGCCGCGCCCGCCGGTGTGGCCAGCAGGCCGAGGAGCAACAGCGCGCCCACTGCCTGGGTGGCGGCCGCTGCCGTCACCCCGACGAGCACGAGGAAGACGAAGCCCAGGGCGCGCACCGGCACCCCCCGTGCGGAGGCCACGGCGTCGTCGACGCTGGCGAAGAGCAGCGGCCGGGCGATGGCCACGACGCCGACGGCGATGCCGAGACCCACCGTCGCGTCGGCGACGGCGCGCCCCGAGGAGAGGCCGAAGATGGACCCGAAGAGCACGCTGATGCCCGAGGTGGCGTCGACGCCGCTGGAGGACGTGGTGTAGATGGTGAGGAACAACGCGCCCAGTCCCAGGATCCACGCGAACACGCTGCCGATCACCGTGTCGTCGGCCCTGCCCCTGGCGCCGAGGAGGGCCAGGCCGATGGCCACCACCACGCACGCCCCGTAGAGGCCGAAGGCGACGTCGATGCCGGCCGCCAGCGCCCCGAGGGCCCCGGTCACCGCCACGTGGCTCAGCGCGTCGCCGCTGAAGACCTGGCTGCGCAGCACCACGAAGTAGCCCACCAGACCAGAGGCCACGGCGATGCCCGTGCCCCCCAGGAACGCAGAGCGGATGAAGGGGTGGGAGAACATGTGGGCCAGGCCGGTGACGGGGTCGACCACCAACGCTGCCGAGGCCGTCACCGCACCACCGCCGCCTCGAGCATCGGCCGGCGAGCGAGACGGGCGGCGACGAGCGCCCACGCCCATGCCAGGACGTAGATGGCGAAGCCCACGGTCGTCACGAAGAAGCCGACCGGGTACACCGAGAAGTACGCCATGCCCAGCCCCGACCAGACCGTGACGATGCCGAACACCACGGTGAGGCCGACGCCGAGCCCCGGACGGGCCGTCAACCGCTGGGCCGCCGCCGCGGGCATGACGAGAAGGGCGAACACCAGCAACGCACCTGTCACCTGGCTCACCTCCGCCGCCGCGCCGCCCAGCAGGACGAGGAACACCGTCGACACGAGCCGCACCGGCACGCCCCGCGCTCGGGCCACGTCGGGGTCGACGGTGGCGAAGAACAGGGGTCGGGCGATGGCCCCGAGGACCACGAGGGCCGCCGTGGCCACGACCAGCAGTGTCGTCACCTGGGTGTCGGAGATGCCGAGGAAGGTGCCGAAGAGGAGGCCGACGAGGCTGTTGAGGAACCCGCCGTACAGACTGACGAACAGCGCGCCGCACGCCAACGCGAAGGCCTGGACCGTGCCGATGACGGCCGATTCCTGGCTCCGGGCCTGCCCGCTCGTCGAACGGGGCACCGCCGCGATGACCAGCGCGCCGGCGATCGCCGCCCCGAAGTAGCCGAAGGACGCGCTCACGCCCGCCAGGATCGCCCCCGCGGCCCCAGGGAACGAGATCACCGCCAGCGTGTGCCCCGCGAAGGTCTGGCGGCGCAGGACCATGAACCACCCGATCGCACCGGCGAGGACCGCCACGATGGTCCCGGCACGAAAGGCGTTGACCATGAAGTGCTGCGACAGGAGCTCGCGCACGTCCTGTCCCAGGTCCCAGGTGAGCCCGCCGGTGCCCGCGCCGAGGACGGTCACCGCGACCCTGCGTGGCGGTCGGTGTGGCGCGCCGGCGCCTCGGGCTGGCCCACCACCACCAGCCGGCCGTCGGAGGTTCGGAGCACCTCGACGGGGACGCCGTAGAGGGAGCTGAGCGTGGGCGAGGTGATGACCTGATCGGGCGTGCCCGACACCGCCCCGCCCCGGGCGATGTAGACCACGCGGTCGAGGTACGGGAGGATCGGGTTGACGTCGTGGGCCACCAGGAGGACGGTGACGCCCTGGTCCCGGCAGATGCTGGAGATCAGGGCGGCCACTGCCGCCTGGTTGGGCAGGTCGAGGCTGTCGAGCGGCTCGTCGAGCACGAGCAGCCTCGGCCGGCGCACGAGGGCCTGCGCGATGAGGAGGCGCTGCTGCTCCCCGCCGGAGACCTCGCCGATGGGCCGCTGCGCGTAGGCGTCGGCCCCGACCAGCTCGATAACCTCCCGGACCCGCTCCTCTGCCCGGCGGCGGGTGCCGCCGATCCGGCCGAGGCCCGGCACGGGCACCCCCCAGCGGTCCCCGTCCGCCCCGAGGCGCACCACGTCGACGCCGCGCACTCGCAGTCCCGGATCGAAGCTCCGCCGCTGCGGCAGGTAGCCGATGTCGCGCCCGGACTGCCCCGGCGGGCGCCCCAGCACCTCGACGGTGCCGGCGGAGAGCGGCACCAGCCCGAGCGCCGCCTTGACCAGCGTCGACTTCCCCACCCCGTTTGGACCCAGGACCGCCACGAATTCGCCGGGCGCCACCCCGAGGGTCACGCCCGACCAGATGAGGCGCCCGCCCAGTCGGACCGCCGCGGTGTCGAAGCTGACGGCCAGGGGTCTGGAGTCGGGGTCGGGCACCAAGGCCCCTGCATACACGCCGGCGGCTGCCGGCGTGGGCACCCGCCCGACGGTCATCCGGCCGGCGCCGAGCCGGCGGCTTGGGCCAGCGCCGCCTCGATCCCCAAGAGCTGGCGGGTCTGCCAGGCCTGGTAGGTGGCCCCGGCGGGGGCCAGCGTCTCGGTGATCGTGGTGTAGGGAATGTGCTCGGCCTTCACCTCGGCCAGCTGCACCTGCACGTCGGGCGTGACGTTCTGGCTGTTGTAGACGTAGATCTTGATCAGATGGTTCTTGATCTGGTCGTCGATCGTGGCCTTGTCCGCGGCCGACACCTCGGTCCCCTCGCTGATGGCCTTCAAGAAGGCGGGCGGCGTGACGAGGTCGAGACCCAGTGCGGGCGACAACATGGCGAAGATGGACTCCGACGCCCCCACCGGGGTCCCGGCGTACTTGGCCTTGATGGTGGCGATCAGTTGGTCGTACTGCGCCAGCGCCACCGTGGTGAAGGCCGTGGCCTCGGCGCTGAAGTAGGACGCGTCGCCGGGGTCGAGGGCCTGGAAGTCGCTCACCATCCGGGCGATCACGGTCTGCACGTCGGCGGGGTTGTACCAGCGATGCGGGTTGCCCCCCTCGGCCACGCCCACGACCTCCCCGACGTTCAACACCGCGGGGCTGCCCTGGTCGGCGGCCAGCAGCTTCGGCACCCACGGGTCGTACCCGATGCCGTTCTCGATCACGAATTGCGCGCCGGCCAGCACCTTGGCGTCCGACGCGGTGGGCTCGTAGCTGTGGGGGTCCGTGTTCGGGTTGACGATGATGCTCGTGACCTTGGCGTGCACGCCCCCGATCTGACCGGCGATGCTCCCCCAGAAGTTCTCCGCCGCCACCACGTGGACCACGGTGCCGCCGCTCCGGCCGGCCGTGCTGGCGCTTCCCGAGCCCGAGGGCACGCCCGACGAGGCCGCGGAGGTGCAGGCGGCGAGGAGCAGGCAACCGCCCGTCACGAGGAGAAGGCAGACGCGCAGCGGTCGAAGGACACGCGGGCCGAGGCGGGTCGTTCGCATGGCCGGAGAGACTATAACGAGAACGATTCTCAGTGCAACTCTCACATAGGGGCTAGGCTGGCACCATGGCCGACGACCTCCACGCGCTGGTCGCCGCCCGGCTGCGGCGGGTGGGCCAGCGCTTCACGCCAGGCCGCCGCCTGCTCGTCGACGCCCTGGCCACGGCGCAACGCCCGGTGACGGCGGCCGAGCTGGTGGCCGCGGGAGACGGGCTGCCCCAGAGCACGGCCTACCGGAACCTGGCGCTGCTTGAGCAGGCCGGCGTCGTGCACCGCGTCGTCGGCACCGACGAGTTCGCCCGCTTCGAGCTGGCCGAGGAGCTCACCGGCCATCACCATCACCACCTGGTGTGCCTCCGCTGCGGCACCGTGGAGGACTTCGACGCGCCCCGGCCGCTGGAGAAGGGCTTGGCCGAGGCCATCGGCCGGCTCACCGCCGGGACGGGGTTCCGCGCCGAGGCCCATCGCCTGGACCTCCTCGGCACCTGCGCCGACTGCGCCGGCTGAACCCGCCGGGTCGTCGTCCGCCAGTGCGGCGTCAGGCCCGGGGTCCGGGTGCGGACCCCGGTCGTCCGTGGGCGGCGAGGACCGAGTCGACGACCTGGACGACGAAGCGGCGCGTGAGCGGTTGCCGGGCGAAGAGCCGGCGAAAGGCCAGCGGGCCGGCCAGCTGGGCCACCAGGACGTCGACGCCGGCGCCGATGTCGAGCTCGCCGCGGGCCCCGGCGGCGGTCAGCGTGGCGCGCATGGGCTTGGTGGCGTCGGAGGTGACCGAGGCCCGGACCTCGGCGAAGTCGGGATCGACGGCCGCACGCTCCATGACCGTCACCATGGCCCGTTCGCAGGCAGGGTCGAGGAGCCGGAGTCGGAACCGCTCGAGCTCGGCGACGAGGTCCGCCCGCAGGTTGCCGGTCGGCACGGGCACGTCGAGGATCGCCTGCTCGGCGATGGCCTCGATGACGAGGGCGGCGGCGTCGGGCCAGTGCCGGTACAGCGTCGAGCGTCCCACGCCGCTGCGCTCGGACACCGCCACGTGCGTCACGGCTTCCCAACCCTGCTCCTCGAGGATGGCGCGCGCCGCGCCCAGCGCGGCCTGCCGCGTGCGCTCGACCCGGGGGTCGCAGCGGTGTGCGGGCCCGGCAGAGGGGACGTCCGGCGCGCCCATCGCGTCGACCCCCTCGACTTTCGGGACAACGTGTGCCATAGTTACTCCGATACATAGTGTCCCATAATCCCTGGGCCGACACCACCACCCCCTGAGGAGCCCCCGTGACCGCCACGAACACCTCCCCGGGCACCACGCCCGTCCCCGACCAGGACCACGCCGCCCCGGCCCACCGCCACCTCGGACTGGCGCTGGTGGTCATCTGCGTCGCCCAGCTCATGGTGGTGCTCGACGCCTCGATCGTGAACGTGGCCCTGCCCTCCATCCAGCGGGCACTGCACTTCTCCGCCGCCAACCTGATCTGGGTGATCAACGGCTACACGCTGGCCTTCGGCGGGCTGCTGCTGCTCGGGGGCCGCACCGGCGACCTCTTCGGGCGGCGGCGCATGTTCATCGTCGGGCTCGGCATCTTCACGGGCGCCTCGCTCCTCGGCGGACTGGCCACCAGCGAGGCCTGGCTCATCGCCGCGCGTGTGGTCCAGGGGATGGGCGGGGCCATCGCCGCGCCGACCGCGCTCGCCCTCATCGCCACCACGTTCCCCGAGGGCCCGCCGCGCAACCGGGCCATGGGCGTGTACGCGGCCATGTCCGGCGCGGGCGCGGCCATCGGCGTGCTCCTCGGCGGTGTGCTCACCAGCGCGCTCGGCTGGCGGTGGGTGCTCTTCGTCAACGTGCCCATCGGGCTGGCGGTCATGCTGGCCGCCCCACGGGTGCTGGCGGAGACCGACACCCGACGCGGTCGCCTCGACCTCCCCGGAGCGCTCACGGCCACCGCGGGGATGACGCTCCTCGTCTACGGCCTCATCCACGCGGCGACCACCTCGTGGGGCGATCGTTGGACGGTCGCCGCCTTGGTGGCCGGGGGCGTCCTGCTCGTCGTCTTCGTCCTCCTCGAGGCGCGCACCCGCGAGGCGCTCATGCCGCTGCACCTGTTCCGGTCGCGGAGCCGCTCGACGGCCTACGCCATCATGCTGGCCATCGGGACGGCCATGTTCTCGATGTTCTTCTTCCTCACGCTCTTCATGCAGGACGTCCTCGGCTTCGGGCCGCTCAAGGCCGGTGTCGCCTACCTGCCCTTCGCCCTGACCATCGTCGTGACCGCCGGCATCACGTCCCAGGTCGTCGGACGGGTCGGGACCAAGGTGCCGCTCATGCTGGGCACCGCGCTCGGTGCGAGCGGCCTCTTCTGGTTCTCGCAGGCGACCTCGCAGTCGACCTACCTCGGAGGACTGCTCGGGCCGATGCTGGTGACCGCCGCCGGCATGGCCCTGTGCTTCGTGCCGCTGACCCTGAGTGCGGTGGCCGGGGTGCGCCGCCACGAGCAGGGCATCGCGTCGGCGCTGCTCAATTCGGGCCAGCAGGTGGGCGGCTCGCTCGGCCTGGCCGTGCTCGGCACGATCGCCGTGCAGACGACGCGCCAGCAGATCACCACCGCGTTCCAGTCGCTGGGCCCGGCCGCCGCCGGGGCCCGCCGCTACCTGGGCTCGGCCCCGCCGCCCAAGAACGCCGCCATCCCCGCTGCCGTCCACCAGACGATCACCACCGCCTACGTGCACGGGTACACGACCGCCTTCGCGGTGGGGTCGGGGATCGTCGTCTTCGCCTTCCTCCTGGCCGCCCTGGTGCTGCCACGGGCGACACCGCGCCGGGCCGAGGCGGGCGTGGCCGAGCTGGAGCCGGCACTGGCGTAGCGCGGCAGAGCGCCGCACGCACCCGTCACGCCGGACGCGCGGCCCGGTCCTCAGTGACCCGAGGGCGGTGCGGTGCCCGGCACCCCGGGCCGCCCCGGTGCGCCCGGGGTGCCCGGGAGCACGGTCGGCACCACGGCCGCCCTCCCGGGGGACGGCAGCCGGATGGCACCGCGCCCGGTGCGCGTCGTCACGTCCTCTACGGCGGCCGCCGACCGACGGTCCGCGCGCGCCGCGACCCGCTCTTCGTAGCGCAGCCACTGCAGCCCGACGATGGCCAGGGCGCTCAGCGTGAACAGCTCGTTGACGACCCACAGCAGGGCACCGCCGGCGTGGGTGTCGGCCAGCGTGTGGGCCGCCGGGTCGATCGAGGTGTGCGCCAGGGTGAGGCTCAGACCGATGACGACCCCGACGGGGATGCCGGTGGCCAGGAAGCCGAGCTTGGCCGGGTACGAAAGACGCCAACGCGACGGGTCGATGCCGATCACGAGCCACCAGAAGAGACACCCCACCACGAGGAAGTGCAGGTGGGCGAAATCGTGCAGCAGGGGGTGGCGCAGCGACAGGGCGTAGAACGGGGTGACGAAGTAGACGATCATCGTGAGCGCCCCGAAGACGACCACCACCACCGGGTGGGTCGCCGCCTCCACGGCGCCGGCGTGGAGCACGCGCAGGATTCGCTCCTGGGTGCGCCGGCCCGAGGCCTGCAGCGCCAGCGTCACCGGGGCGCTCAGCGCGTAGAGGATGGGCGCCACGTTCATGAGCAGGATGTGCTGCACGGCGTGCATCGTGAACACCGAGTCGTCGTAGGAGGCGAGCCCGGACTGCACCGCCACCACGACGGTGGCGGTGGCCCCCAGGAACGACGCGGTCCGCCACCCCGACCAGTGCCGGCCCCGCGCCGCCAGGCGCCGGACCCCGACCACGTAGAGCACGGCCGTCCCGAGCTCGAGGACGAGGGCGACGAGGGCCAGGGGCTGGTCCAACTGCCAGCCGGTGAGCAGCTGGTGCAGGCTCACGCCGGGCGACAGCACGTCGGCGGGGATCACGGTACGGCGCGCCCCTCTATCCAGCCGATGGCGTCGAGGGCGTCGCCCACCGTCCAGGCCCCCGGCCCCGGGCTGCTCTGGTTCTGCCGCCCTTGCCCGTCGAGCATCGCCTGCAGGCTCGGCGCGAGCGCCCCCTGCAGGTGCGGCAGTCCGCCGGTGGCGAACCGCTCGTGGCCGCGCCCGTCGAGCATCAGGAACCCGTCGCCGTGGTCGACGTCGTAGGTATAGGGCTGCCCGGTCTCCCAGTCGATCCCCGGGGGCGAGTCCTCGGGCACCACGGTGTGGTCGACCCCGAAGAAGCGCCACAGCGCGTCGAGGGTGGCGGGCGACCCGGTGAGCAGGGGGAAGCGCACGCCCGTCCGCTGCGCGTAGGCCGCGAGGCGGGCGGGCGAGTCGCGCCCGGGATCCACGGTCACCTCGGCCACGACCACCCGGTCGCCCAGGCCGGCCGCGGCCAGCGCCTGCCGGACCTGCAGCAAGGCGCCCGTGGTGATCGGGCAGACCTCCTGGCACGAGGTCAGGAAGGGGGCGACCAGGACGATGCGGCCGCGGTAGGACGCCAGTGACGTGGTCGCCCCCTGCTGGTCCACCAGCGGGAGGGCGAGCACCGAGGCGGGGACGGCCCGGTCGAACGCGTTGCCCACCGACGCCGGGGGCGGGCCCGGCGCCGTGGACCGGCCGGCCCACAGACCCAGGGCGCCGGCGCCCGCCACCAGGGCGACCACGAGGACGACGATCGCCACGGGCCGTCTGGTCGGGCGCCGTGGCGTCTCGGGAGCGGTGTCGCGTCGGAGGTCGGTGACGCTGACCATTCGCGGCGACGCTACCCCCCGGTCTGCTTCCCGGGCACATCGGGGCGGGGCGCCTCCACGCACTCGACCCCCTCGGAGCCGACGCTGGCCGCGTGCTCGACCCCGGCGGCCAGCTCCAGCCGGTCCCCGGGCCCCATGGGCCAGTCGCGCGTGGACGCCGAGCCACCGGACGCGCCGGGCGCCGAGGTGGGCGACGTGTGGAACACGATGCCGCCGCGCACGCACACCAGCACCTTGGTGTAGGGATGGTGGTGGCGCGCGTAGCGGTAGTGGGCGCCGTTGCCCCAGCGGGTGGGCGTCATCCCCTCCGCCCGCAGGGCGCGCTCGACGTCCTCGGCGCTCCCGGGCAGCGCCCCGCGCTCGAGCCGGACCCCGTCCTCGCCGCTCACGCCCGCAAGGTGGCGCCCTGGGCGCGCGCCACCGCGGCGATGCAGCGGGCGCGGACCTCGGCGACGTCCGCGTCGGTGAGCGTCCGGTCCACCGAGCACAGGCGGAGCCGGTAGGCCAGGCTGCGGGCGTCGTCGGGCACCCCCTCGCCCCGGTAGGCGTCGAAGAGGACGAGGTGCTCGAGCAGGTCCCCCGCCGCCTCCCGCAACGTCGCCTCCAGCACGGCGGCGGCGACCGAGTCGCGCACCACGAAGGCCAGGTCGACGTCGCTGGAGGGGAAGCGGCTGATGGGGCCGACGACGGGGCTGCGCCGGGGGGCGTCGACGAGGAGCGCGCCCAGGTCCACCTCGAGCCATCCCACGCGCCGGCGCGTGGCGTCGATGCCCCAGGCCTCGAGCACCGCGGGGTCGATCTCCCCCACCGCACCCACCACCGCGTCCCCGCCGGTGGCGGCACCGCCGCCGCCGGGAGCCGACGAACGGGGTCCCCCACCGAGCACCAGCCAGGCACTGCGCGTCGGGTGCAGCCCGCCGGGCGCGCCGGCGCCGGCCATGGCACCGGGAGCGACCATGCCCACGTCGACGCCGAGCTCGCCTGCGAGCACCTTCCACGCGCCGGCAGCGGCCGCGGCGTCGTCGTCCTCCTCGGCGAGGACGACGGCCAACAGCTCGCGCTCGTCGACGACCGTCTCGCCCGTACGGGCCAGCGCCCTCGCCACCCGTTCGGGTGGCGGCGGGGGGAAGACGTGCCCCATCTCGAAGAGCCGGAGCTCCCCCTGGCGCCGGTCGTTGTTGAAGGCGAGGGCGCCGAGCATGCCCGGGAGCAGGCTCCGGCGCAGGACCGACTCGTCGGGGCTGAGCGGGTTGGTGACGGTGATCCCGCCCTCCTCCAACCCGGCGCGGGCGTGGTCGCCGGGGGCGAGCAGCGACGGCGTCCACGCTTCGTGCGCGCCCCACCCCGCCACCACCGAGCGGACGGCACGGCGGTCGCGCTGATAGGGGTCGAGCCTCCCCACCTGCTCGGACAGCGGGCGCTGCCGGGGCAGCCGGGAATAGCCGTGGTGGCGGGCGACCTCCTCGACGACGTCGATCTCGCGTGCCGCGTCGGGACGGAACGTAGGCACCGTCACCTCGAGCACGCCGGGGCCGCTGCGCTCGCAGACGAAGCCGATGGGCTCGAGGTAGCCGGCGACGTCGCCGTCGTCGAGCTCGGCGCCGAGGATGGCGTTGACCCGGGCCACCCGCACCGGCACGCGCACCGCGCCCGGCACGGCCCCGCGGCGGTCGACCACTCCGTCGACGAGACGCGCTCGCTCGCCGGCGCTCGCCCCGAGGAGGGTGCACAGCCGCAGCGACGCCGCGTCGATGCCCTCGGGGTCGCAGCCGCGCTCGAAGCGCGCCGAGGCCTCGGTCCGCAGGGCCAGGCGCTTGGAGGTGCGGGCGATGGCCATGGGGTCGAAGTACGCCGCCTCGAGCAGGACGTTCGTCGTCGACTCGGTGATCTCGGTGGACTCGCCGCCCATGATCCCGCCGATGCCGATGGGCGCGTCCTCGGCGTCGCAGATGAGGCAGTCCCTGCGGTCGTCGACCGGCGCCACCGACCGGGTGCCCATGGTCCTGACCACGCCGTCGAGGGTGGTCACCTGCTCGTCCGGGCGTGCCGCCCGGATGCGCAGGCCCCCGCCGGCCACCCGGTCGAGGTCGTAGGGGTGGGTGGGCTGGCCCAGCTCGAGCATCACGTAGTTGGACGCGTCCACCACGTTGTTGATGGCGCGCACTCCCGCCAGCGCCAGGCGGCGCACCACCCACGCCGGTGACGGGCCCACCGTCACCCCGGTGAGGACACGGGCCGTGAAGCGGGGGCAGAGGTCGTCGTCGACCACCTCGATCGACGTGGGCACGGGGCCAGGAGCCGGGGCCGGCGCGGCACCGGCGAGCGCGGGGACGGCGAAGGGCAGCTTGTAGCGGGCCGCCAGGTCGCGCGCCACGCCCGCCACCGACCATGCGTCCGGCCGGTTGGTCTCCACCGCGATGTCGAAGACCACGTCCGCGGTGATCCCCAACGCGGCCATGAGCGGCACGCCGGGAGCGGGCGCGTCGGCGTCGGCACCCCCGTCCGCGGCGCCGAGCACCAGGATGCCCTGGTGGTCCTCGGAGAGCCCCAGCTCCCGTCCCGAGCACAGCATCCCGTTGGAGACCACGCCCTTCATCTTGCGGCGCGCGATCTCGAAGCCGCCCGGCAGGACCGCGCCGACCGGCGCCAGGGGCACCAGGTCGCCCACCTCGAAGTTCCACGCCCCGCAGACGACCTCCACCGGTTCGCCGCCCGCCTCGACCACGACCCGCCGGATCTTGTCGGCGGCGGGGATCGGCGCGATCTCGAGCACGCGCGAGACGACCACGTCCTCCAGACCCTCGCCGACGCGCTCGAGCCCCTCGACCACCAGGCCGAGGTCGTCGAGGGTGGCGGCGATGGCCGCCGGCTCGTCGTCGAAGGGGGCGAAGTCGGTCAACCACGAAAGGGGCACGCGCATGGTGGTCCTCAGACCTGCCGGAGGAAGCGGACGTCGTTCTCGAGCAGGACGCGCATGTCGGCGATCTGGTGGCGCATCTGCGCGCAACGGTCGATCCCGAACCCGAAGGCGAACCCCGACCACGCCTCGGGGTCCAGGCCGACCACCTCGAGCACGGCGGGGTCGACCATCCCGCACCCGCCGAGCTCGATCCACCCGGTGTGCGAGCACGTGCGGCAGCCCGCCCCCCGGCAGATCGTGCAGGTGATCTCGAACTCGGCGGAGGGCTCGGTGAAAGGGAAGTACGCCGGGCGCAGCCGCGAGTGGATGTCGGGGCCGAAGTACGCCGTCGTGAAGGTCTCGATCGTCCCCGCCAGGTGGGCGAAGGAGATGTCACGGTCGACGACCAGACCCTCGACCTGATGGAAGATGGGGATGTGGCGGGCGTCGGGCGTGTCGCGCCGGTAACAGCGCCCGGGCATCACCGAGTAGATAGGCGGCGCCTGCGACTGCATGACCCGGATCTGCACCGGCGAGGTGTGGGTGCGCAGGACCACGGCGCCGGCCTCGTCCAGGTCCAGGTAGAAGGTGTCGAACATCCCGCGCGCAGGGTGCGCGGGCGGGATGTTGAGCGCCTCGAAGTTGTACCAGTCCGTCTCGACCTCGGGGCCTTCGGCGACCGTGAAGCCCATCCCGACGAACACGTCCTCGAGCTCGTCGCGCGTCCGGGTCACGAGGTGCAGGCGGCCGCGGCCCGGGCGGGCGGGCGCCTCGGTCAGATCCAGGCGATCGGCGCGCAGACGGGCGTCGCGGGCCGCCACGGCCAGCGCCGCGCGCCGGTCGGCCACCAGCGCCTCGATCGTCTCACGGGCCTCGTGGAGCCGCTGGCCCTCGGTGCGCCGCTCCTCGGGGTCGAGCGCCCCGAGCGACCGGTGCGCGCCGGCCAGGGCGGAGCGCTTGCCGAGCAGCTCGGTCTCGACCGACTGCAGCTCGTCGAGCGTGGAGGCGTGCGTCATCCGGCGCGTCGCCTCGTCGACGATCTCGGAGACGGATGCTCCCGACGGGCCCGCGGGCGCGCTCACCGCAGCCCCTTCATGGCGTGCATGTTAGAGCGGCGCCGCTGGACCTCGAAGCAGAGCACGGCGGCGGCCATGGCCACGTTGAGCGACTCCGCGCCTCCGGCCATGGGGATCGTCACCGCGCCGTCCAGATGGGCTGCGGCCGCCACCGGCAGCCCCGTCGCCTCGTTGCCGAGGACGAGCGCCAACGGCGGCTCGAGGGGGGCCTCGGTGTAGGGGATGCCGCCCCGCACCGCGGCGGCCAGCCGTCGCAGGCCGGCTCGTCCCAGCGCGTCGAGCACGACGGCCGGCTCCCCGCCGACGACGACGGGCACGTGGAGCACCGAGCCGGCGGACGCCCGCACGGTCTTCGGGTTGAAGGGGTCGACCGTGCCGTCGCAGCACACCACGGCGTCGGCACCGGCGGCGTCGGCCAGGCGGATGATGGCGCCGGCGTTCCCCGGGTCGCGTACGTCGACGCAGACGACGACGAACCCCGACTGCTCGACCGAGCCCAGAGCGGTCTCCGGCATGCGCACGACGGCGAGCACCGGTTGGGGCGTCACGGTGTCGGCGACCCGCTCCATGACCCCCGGTGCGAGCTCGTGGACCCGCACGCCCGCGGCCTGGGCCCGCTCCAGGGTCTCCCACAGCGCCGCGTCGTGTTCGCGCCCTGCGGCCACGTAGACCCCTTCGACCTCCGCACCGCAACCGAGCGCGGCACCCACCAACCGGCTCCCCTCGGCCACGAACACTCCCTCGTCGCGACGCACCGTGCGCCGCGAGAGGAGCCGGCGAAGCCGCTGGACCCGCTGGTGGCGGTATGCGAGGGGCGCGCTCAGGAGGCGTCGGCCTCCGCGGTCGCCGGGGCCTGCTCGCCCGGCGCCGCCAGGGCGGCGCTGGCCACGCCCACCAGGGTGGCGAACGCGTCGGGGTCGGCGACGGCGAGGTCAGCGAGGACCTTGCGGTCCACGTGCACCTCGGCGCGGTGCAGGCCGGCGATCAGCCGGCTGTAGTTGGTCCCGTTGGCACGGGCGGCGGCGTTGATGCGCTGGATCCACAGCCGACGAAAGTCGCCCTTGCGCGCCCTGCGGTCGCGGTACGCGTACTGCAGCGAGTGCATGACGGCCTCGTTCGCGGCGCGAAACGACCGGCTCCGGTTGCCGTAGTAGCCCTCCGCCTGCTCGAGGACGGCCCGACGGTGCTTCTTGCCGTTGACGGCACGCTTCACCCTGGCCATGACGAGCTCCTTTCCTGAAGATCCGTGGTACGACGCGGACCGCGCGTCGGGTCCACGTCGGGGTGCGGGCCCTGCCCGCGTCCGTTGGTCAGCGTCCGAGCATGCGGCGCACCTCGCGAGCGTCCGCCTTGGCGACGTCCACCTCGCGCGCCAGGCGCCGTGTGCGCTTGCTCGCCTTCTTCTCCAGGATGTGCGACCGCATCGCCTGACGGCGCCGGAGCCGGCCCGTGCCCGTCACCTTGAAGCGCTTGGCCGCTCCCCTGTCCGTCTTCATCTTCGGCATGTCAACTCCCTTGTGCACCCGGGTCGGCGTCGCCCGGGGCCCTGTCGCCCGCAGCCGTGCTCGCTGCGGCCGAACCCGCCTCGTCCGCGGGCGGCGCCACCGGCGCCGCTTCCGTGGTGCCATGATCCGCCTCGCTCGCCCCGGGACCGGTGTCGCCCGTCTCCGGCTTGGCCGCCCGTGCCGCCGCCGACTGGCGGGCCCGCTTGTCGGGGGCCAGCACCATGACCATGTTGCGCCCGTCGAGCCTGGGCTCGGCCTCGACCCGCGCCGAGCTGTCCACCTCCGTGGCCACCCGGTCGAGGATCTTCTTCCCGAGCTCGGGGTGGAACACCTCACGGCCACGGAACATGATCGTGACCTTCACCTTGTGCCCCTCGTTCAGGAATCTGAGAACCTGGCGCGTCTTGGTCTCGAAGTCGCCCGGGCCGATCTTGGGCCGGTACTTCATCTCCTTGATGGCGACGTTGATGGTCTTGCGACGGGATTCCTTCGCTCGCTGCGCGGCGTCGAATTTGAACTTCCCGAAGTCCATGATCTTGCACACCGGCGGGTTCGCCTGTGGGGCCACCTCGACGAGGTCGAGGTCGAGCTGGCGGGCAAGGGCGAGGGCTTCGGGAAGGGGCTTGATGCCGAGCTGCTCCCCGTCCGGATCCACCAGTCGCACGTCGCGCGCGCGGATTCTGTCGTTGATCCTGGGCTCGCTGGTCGTGGGCGTGGTGGCGATCGGCGTCCTCCTGTCGCTGGTCGGCCCCGAGTCTCCCCGGAGCCGATGACGGGAGCGCGGTCGCTGCCCTCGGTGCCGTCCGTGGTCGGACCACCGTGACCCGACACGCCGGTGGCTCCGGCGGCCGGGTGGGGGCCTGCGCCTCGGCGCGACCCCGCTTTCCCTGCTGGCTCGAGGTTCTACGCTACCAGGCGTGAGCAGCCTCTGGACACCCGAAGGCGAGCACCGCGTGCCCCGCGAGCCCGCCCCCGGCCAGGCGCCGGGGTCCCCGGCGGGCCCGGCCGGCACCGGCCCGGCCGGCGAGGAGATGGACGAAGCGGCCGCGCTCGCCGCCCATCTCGACGACCTGCGCCAGCAGCTGGCCGCCACTCCCGCCGAGGTCGTGGTGGCCAACCACGCCTTCGGGCTCTTCGAGCTGGCGGCCATCCACCTGAGCCGCCAACCGCCCGGGCTCGACGAGGCGCGCCTCGCGGTCGATGCCATGGGCGTGCTCGTCGAGGGCCTCCACGGACGCCTGGGGGAGGCGGAGGAGCCCCTGGTCGCCGCGCTGGCCCAGATCCGGCTGGCCTACGTCCAGATCACCGGTGCCGCCCGCGCCGGTGAGGACGCGACCGGGATCCAGCAGCCCCGGGCCGAGCCGCCCGGGGCCGAGTAACCCCGGGGCCGAGCAGCCCCGGCCGAGACCCTCGCCCGAGACCCTCGCCCGATGGGCGAGCCGATCATCCGGCGGCGTTGCGGACCGTGTCGGCCTCGACGCGACCGAGATGGCCCGGCGACGTCACGAAGACGACCCGCGTGCCCACCAGGATGCGCCGTGAGCCGTCAGCGATGGCCGTGCAGTGGAACGGGTAGCGCCGCCCGTCGTCTCCGCTGATCGTCCCCAGGCCCCGCGCCTCGTCGAACTCGTCCACCCACCCCGCGAGCGGGGCACGCGGGGTGCGTGTCGTACCGGCCACCGTCGCGCTCGATCCGTGGGCTAGTGGACGATCTTCGACAGCGGGAGCTCGATGATGTCCGTGGCCCCGCGGTCTTTGAGCGCGGGGATGAGGACGTTCACGTCGCGCTTCTCCACGACCGTCTCGACGGCGAATCCCCCGCCCCCGGAGAGCTCGGACACCGTGGGCGCCTTGAGCGCGGGGAGCACCGAGATCACGCCGCCGAGCTGGCTGTCCGACACGTTCAACTTGAGCAGGACCTTCCCCCGCGCCTCGAGCGCGCCCTGCAACAGCGTGAGGAGCTGGCCCATGGCGTGGCGCCTGGCGTCGTCGG
>DASPTT010000022.1:0-10261 GCA_035623275.1 Acidimicrobiales bacterium | reverse complement strand
CCCCGAACGGCGTGGACCGTCGTTAGGCTCCAGGACATGGCCATCATCGGCATCGCCAACAAGGTGCGTTCCACGCTCGCTCACCTGCACGGAACGGGTGGCGACGTCGCCACCAAGGCACAGCTCCAGGAGCTCGGGGTCGAGCTGGTCGAGCTGGCCGAGGCCGTCGAACGGCTCTCCGCCGAGGTCGATCGGCTCAGCGACGGCCGTTGGGGCGTCGGCCCCCCGAGGAGCTGACGGGCACCGACCCTTCGGGCTCGTCGGGCGCTGCCGGCGGAACGGCGAGCGCGACGGGCGCGGCGCGACGGCCGGGCGAGCCCGTGGCACCGGCACCGGCGCCGGCGACGGGCTCGGAAGACGGAGGCGGCGCGGCGGCCGCGTCGATGATCTGCGCCACCTCCGATCCGTCGAGGGTCTCCTTGGCCGCCAGGGCCTCCGCCAGGCCGTCCAGCGCGGCGCGCTGCTCGGTGAGCACTCGCCGTGCCCGGTCGGCCTGCTCGCCGAGGATCCGGCTGACTTCCTCGTCGATCACCCGGGCCGTGTCGTCCGAGTAGTCACGGGTGTGGATCAGCTCCTCGCCGAGGAACACGGGCCCACGCGGCGCCCAGGCCATCTTGCCGATGGCTTCGGACATCCCCCATTCCCGGACCATGCGGCTGGCCAGCTCGGTGGCCGAGGTCAGGTCGTCCTGGGCACCGGTCGAGGGCACCCCGAAGACCAGCTCCTCGGCGGCGCGCCCGGCCAGGCGCACGGCCAGGGTGTCCTCCAGGTAGGGGCGCTGGTGGAGCTGGCGCTCTTCGGCCGGGAGCTGCTGGGTGGCGCCGAGGGCCAGGCCGCTGGGCAGGATGGTCACCTTGTGCACGGGGTCGGCGTGCTCGAGAAGGTGGGCGAGCACCGCATGGCCCGCCTCGTGGTAGGCCACGATCCGCTTCTCCTCGTCGGTCAGCACCAGCGACGTGCGCTGGAGGCCGAGCAGTACCCGGTCGTGCGCCGCCTCGAGCTCGGCTCGCCCGATCTCGCCGCTGCCGTGGCGCACCGCGATGAGCGCGGCCTCGTTGACCAGGTTCTCCAGGTCGGCGCCGCTCATGCCCGGTGTCCCCCGGGCGAGCGTGTCGAGATCCGCGTCCGCGGCCATGTGCTTGTGCCGACAGTGCACCGCCAGGATGCCGCGGCGCTCCTCGAGCGTGGGGAGCGGGATCACCACCTGGCGGTCGAACCGGCCGGCGCGCAGCAGGGCGGGATCGAGGATGTCCGGTCGGTTGGTGGCGGCCAGGACGATGACGCCCTCCGCCGGCTCGAACCCGTCCATCTCGGCGAGCAGCTGGTTGAGCGTCTGCTCCCGTTCGTCGTGCCCGCCGCCGAGGCCCGTCCCGCGCTTGCGGCCGATGGCGTCGATCTCGTCGACGAAGATGATCGAGGGCTTCGAGGCCCGTGCCGTCTTGAACAGGTCGCGGACGCGCGCCGCGCCGACCCCGACGAACATCTCCATGAACTCCGAGCCGGTGATGGTGATGAACGGCACGTGCGCCTCGCCGGCGATGGCCCGGGCGAATAGCGTCTTGCCGGTGCCGGGAGGCCCGACGAGCAGCACCCCGTTGGGGATCCGGGCGCCGATCCGCTGGAACCGCTCGGGCTCCTTCAGGAACTCGACGATCTCGCCGATCTCCTGCTTCACGCTGTCGTAGCCGGCGATGTCCCGGAAGGTCGTGGACGGCCGCTCGGTGGTGTGGACCTTGGCCTGGCTCTGGGACCAGCCGCTCAGGCCCGCGATCTGGTTGCGGGCGCGACGCGAGAGCCAGACCCAGAAGAGGACGAAGAGCCCGATGATCAGCGCCCACGACAGGAGCGTGGGCCAGATGCTCGACGATGTGGCGGCGTAGTTGCGTTGCACGTGGTTCTTGTCGAGCAGCGCGACGTCGGACGCCGGCATGCCCCCGGTCGGGCCCTGCGCGGTGAAGGAGCTGCCGTCGGTGTAGGTCCCGTTGATCACGCCCGTGGACTGGTTGATCTCGACGCTCTTCACCTGGCTGTCGGTCACCTTGGTGAGGAACGTCGAGTAGGAGATCGACGACGGGGCTGTGCCCTGGGGCGTCCGGGCGACGAGGACGACCATCGCCACGAAGGCGGCCAGGACCACGAGGAGGAGGACCGTCTGTGTGATCCGGCTCCGCCGGCTCGGGGGCTCGCCCCCCGGGACGTTCCAGCGCGAGGAGCCGGGCGGCACGGGGGTCGGCGGCGGTCGGCGCGCGCCCTTCGGCCCGTTTTGCCTCGGCCGCCCCGGCTCGCCGCGCGCGGGCTCCCACGTCACGTCTCCAGCGTGCGCCGGGGGACGCGGGCCGCCTAGAGCACCAAGTCCCCCTCCGACCAGGCAACTGCGCCCCGCCCGGCGCAGCCCTCTAGCCGCGCGCCACGGCGATGGTGCGGGCCGACTCCTTGGGCTCCCCTGTCGGCAGCGGCACGCGGACCTCGAGGATGCCGTCCTTGTAGGTCGCGGCGATGTCCGAGTCCTCGACCCCTTCGGGGAGCGGGATGGAGCGGGCGAACGATCCGTAGCGCAGCTCCCGGCGGTGGAAGTGCTTCCCCGACTCGTCGCTCTCTTCGCGGCGCTCGGCCCGGATGTGGAGCACGCCGCCACTCACCGTGATCTCGACGTCCTTGTCCGGGTCGATGCCCGGCAATTCCGCCTTCACCACCATGGTGTCGCCCTCGGTGAATTCCTCGACGGCGACGATCTGGCGTCCCTCCTCGTCGCGGAAGAGGTCACCGAACGATCTCCACATGGGGAAGAGGGGGAAGGGGATGCCCCCGCCGTGCCGAACGTGCTCAGGGTGGCGGTGTGCCGGCATGGTGGACCTCCTTGGCGATCGACGGACGCGCCTCGTCCGACTATGCGCCTTCGGGGTCATCGGCGACAAGGGAGGTTGGCCCCACGTCGGTCACCGGCACCGGGCGACGGTTCGCCCGCCCCGGGTGTCAGTAGACCCAGACCTCCGTGCCCAGTGGGGCCACGTCGTCGGTCCACATCCAGTCGATGGCGGCGTTGGACACGCGGACGCAGCCGTGTGAAACCGGCTCGGGCGGCACGTAGGTGTCGCCGTGGATGGCGAACCCGCCCGTGAAGAACTTGGGCCGCCACAGCTGGCCCAGTGAGTCGACGACCAGGCCGTCCACCTCGCGGTACAGGGAGAACACCCCCTGGGGCGTGTCCGCCACCGCGGTGACGCCGTCGGAGGTGTAGGTGTAGCCGCCGCCGGTGGAGGTGTTCAGGACGTACTCGAGCCGGCCGTCGGACACCAGCATGAGCAGGTCGTGCTGCAGGTCGACCTCGATCACGTACCCGGCGGTGCTGCGCGGCTGGGGCCGTGCGCCGCGGGCCAGCGCCGCCTCGGTGAGCGGGCCCACCACCCCGTCGGGGTCGAGGCCGGCCGCCTTCTGCAGGGCGTAGACGGCCTGCTCGGTGGTGTCGCCGAAGGTGCCGTCGGGCGTGCCGAGCCAGTAGCCGAGCGCGACCAGCTGCTGCTGCAGCGCCAGGACTGCCGGGCCGCTGGCGCCGAGGCCGATGAGCACGGCGGGGGGCACGGTCGTGGTGGTCGGCGGTGCTGTCGTCGGCGTCGTCGCCGGCGTCGGCGTCGTCGTCGGGGGTGGTGTCGTCGTCGATGTCGTGGGCGCCGCCCGGGCGTGGGGCACCATGGTGGAGGAGGCCCCCGGAGCCTGGCTGGTGCAGCCGAAGCTCACCAGGGCCAGCGCGACCAGGACCCACAGCGTCCTGCTCGTCGTCCCCGGGGAGCCCGTTGTCCTCACCTTCTCGATGGTGCGCCGCGCCGGTGGCACGCGGGAGAGCCGAAGGTCTCCGAACCCGCCCCGGCGTCGGTACTGTGGCCGGTGGGCCGACCGAGGAGGATCGGAACCCTGGCTCTGGCCGTGATGGCGGACGTCGACGACGACGAGGAGCAGGCATGACGGCGACCTCGGTGACATCGCCAGCCAGCCGGGGGACGCGGGACCACGGCCGCTGGCGCTGGGTCACGCTGGCCGTGCTCTGCGTGACCCTCCTCTTGATCAGCCTCGACAGCACCATCCTCAACGTCGCCCTGCCGTCGATCGTGCGCAGCCTGCACGCCACCTCGACCCAGCTGCAGTGGATCGTCGACGCCTACGCGGTGGTGTTCGCCGGCCTGCTGCTCACGCTCGGGGCGCTGGGCGACCGGGTCGGGCGCAAGTGGGTGTTCATGGGGGGCCTCGTCGTCTTCGGCGCGGGCTCGGCCCTGGCCGCGTGGTCGGGCAGCCCGGACCGGCTCACGGCGGCGCGCGCCGTCATGGGCGTCGGGGCCGCGGCGCTGATGCCGTGCACCCTTTCGATCCTCACCAACGTGTTCGTGGCGGAGCGTGACCGTGCGCGCGCCATCGGCTTCTGGTCGGGGACCGCAGGGCTCGGGGTCGCCATCGGCCCGATCCTCGGCGGCTTCTTGCTGGTGCACTACTGGTGGGGATCGGTGTTCCTCATCAACGTGCCCATCGCGCTGGCCGGCCTGGTCGCAGCGGCGTTCCTGGTCCCGAACTCCAAGAACCCGTCGGCCAAGCGGGCGGACCCCGTCGGCGCCGTCCTGTCGATCCTGGGCCTCGGCCTGTTGTTGTGGGCGATCATCGAGGCCCCGAACCGATCGTGGACCTCGCCGGTGACCCTCGGCGCCTTCGCCGGTGCCGCGGTGCTGGTGGGCGCCTTCGTCGTCTGGGAGCGGCACAGCGACCATCCGATGCTGCCCATGCGGTTCTTCGCCAACCGGCGCTACAGCGCGGCGATCGGGTCGCTGGCCCTCGTCCTCTTCGCGCTCCTCGGCCTGTTCTTCCTCCTGACCCAGTACCTGCAGTTCTGCCTCGGCTTCAGCCCCCTCAAGACGGGCCTGGCCATCGGACCCGTGGCCCTGGTGCTCCTCGTGGTGGCGCCGCTGTCGGTCGTGCTGGTCCGGCGCCTGGGCACGAAGCCGGTGGTGTCCGGGGGGCTCCTGCTCGTGGCCGTGGGCCTCGGGCTCCTGTCCCGCACGACGGTGCACGACACCTACCGCGATGCGCTGCCGGACTTCATCATGATGGGCGTGGGCGTGGGCCTGGCCCTGGCGCCGTCGACGGATTCGATCATGGGCTCGCTGCCCATCGAGGAGGCCGGGGTGGGCTCCGCCACCAGCGACACCTCCATGCAGGTGGGCGGGGCGCTCGGCGTGGCGGTGCTCGGCACCGCCCTCGCCATTCGCTACCAGGACTACATGACCCCGCTCCTCGCCCACCAGCCGATCCCGCCGGCCATCGAGCACCTGATCCTCGGCTCGCTGGGCGGCGCCCTGGCCGTGGCCCAGCGGGTGCCGGGCAAGGCCGGCGTCCTGCTGGCCGACGCCGCCCGGCGGGGGTTCGTGTCGGGCATGGACCTCGGGCTCGTCATCGCGGCCGTCATCGTGGGTGTCGCCGGGGTGGTCGTGCTCGCCGTGCTCCCCAACCGGCCCGGCGGCCCCGCTCGCCTCCCGGAGGAGGCCGGCCGCGTCGCCGAGAGCACGCGCCGCCCGCCTCGCCCTTGACCCGGGTGACCGCCTCGAGGCCGTGGGCGCTCGCCGCCGCGCTCGCCGCGCTCGCCGTGCTCGGTGGCTGCGGCGGTGGCCCTGCACCCGGGCCGCAGCCGGCCATCCGCCTCGTCTCCCAGACCGCCATCTCGTTCCTCTACGACCAGGGGATCGCCCGGGTGCCCGGCGGATGGATCCTGTCGGGGACCAATCTCCCCGTCCCGGGCTCCGATCGCCTGGTGCGGACGGACGAGCACTTCCACGTCCTGGTGCGGAACCAGCCGGCGATCCCTCCGGCCTGGCGCGCCCAGGGCTACGACCACCTCGGCGACATCGACGTCGTGGGCGACGTGGTCTACGTCCCCTTCGAGCAGCCCGACTACGCCAAGGGAGAGCAGGCGACCGCCCGCTACGACGCCGCCACGCTCGCGTTCTTGGACGCCGTGGTGGTGCCCCAGCACCAGAATTCGTTCGTGGCGGTCGATCCCGCGAGCCTGGTCGCCTACTCGATGGACGGCTTCGACGGCAGCAGCCTCCTGCGCTACGACGTGGCGCACGGGTGGCGGCCCCTCCCTCCGTTGCCGCTCTCCACCCTCGTGCACCACGTCCAGGGCGCGAGCGTCGGGGCCGGGAGCATCTGGCTCTCGACGTCCGACCCCGCCAACGACCTCTATCGGGTCAGCCTGGCCAACGGCAGGGTCACGTGGATCGGCCGCCACGGCCATCCCGGAGGGGAAGGGGAGGGGATCGACGTCTCCGCACTCCCGTCGGGGTACATCCACACCCTGATCGTGGATCCCGACGGTCTCGAGGTCTGGGTCGAGAACTTCGCCCTGCGGTGACTTCCGCCCCTTGGTGGCCGCGGGGCGGGGCCCCATGCTGGGGTCGTGGAGGTCGTCGCGCCGGCGCACGCGAGGCCGTGCGCGGATGCCGCGCTCGACGCGGTGGACCGGGGATGGTCGGTGGTGCCCCTGCACGGCGCGGCCGGCGGGCGCTGCAGCTGCGGTGATCCCGAGTGCGCGGCCCCGGGCAAGCACACCCGCATCGCCTGGAAGCCGTACATGACGCACCGGGCCGACCGTGAGCGGGTGCGGCGCTGGTGGCGGGTCTGGCCGCGCGCCAATGTCGGCGTCGTCACGGGCGCCGTGTCCGGTCTCGTCGTGCTCGACGTGGACCCCCGTCACGGGGGCGGGGACACGCTGGCGGGGTTCGAGGCGCTCCACGGACCCCTGCCTCACACCGTCGAGGCGCTGACGGGTGGCGGCGGCCAGCACCTGTACTTCCGCCACCCGGGGCCGGCCGTGCCGAGCCGGCCCGTGGCCGCCGGCCTCGACGTCAAGGCCGACGGCGGGCTCGTCGTGTGCCCGCCGAGCATCCACGTGTCGGGTCGGGCGTACACCTGGGAGGTGGGGTGCGCGCCGGACGAGGTGGGGCTGGCGGATGCGCCGGCCTGGCTCGTCGCCATGGCCCGGGACGCGGGACCCGGCCCGGCGCGGGCCGGGGTGCGCTCGGACACTCCCCCGGTGCGCACCGCGGGCGAGCGGGCGGAGTTCGCGTCCTTGTGGCACCGGGTGGGCGTGGAGCTGCGCCCGGGCGACCACAACTACCTGTGCCCGTTCCATCCCGACCACCATCCGTCGCTGCACATCGACGCCGAGGGGTGCCGCTTCTACTGCTTCGGGTGCGGACGCGGCGGGGGCAGCGGACGGCTGCGGCGTCTGGTGTCTGCGCCCGGCCGCTCCACGAGCCCCGCGCCCACCAGGACGGCCCCGGCACCGGGGCGCGCACCGCCTGGCCAGCCTGCGCCGGAGGCGGTCACCCTGCCCGGCACCGAGGTCGTCCGGGTCGTCGGGGAGGCGTCCTTCCAGGACACGCTCCTCGGGCTCACCGGGGGTCGTCGCCACTACGGCGGGGTGCGCATGGCGGTGGTGGCCCACCTGGTGCCCGAACCGGACAACCCGGCCGACACCCAGGCCATCGCCGTGCACATCGCGGGGCGCACCGTGGGGTACCTGGGACGCGAGGACGCCGCCCGCTACGGCCCGTGGGTGCGCACCGCCCGGGCGCGCTGGGGCGAGGCGACCGCCTCGGCCACCGTCGTCGGCGGCTGGGAGCGCGAGCACGGCGAGGTCGGGTTCTTCGGTGTGCGCTTGGTGCTCGGGCCCCCGCCCGGGCGGCCGGCGCCGGGCGCGCCCGGGGCCTGAGCAGGGCCGGGACCAAGGCCTCTGGCGTCGGGGCCGGGGGCCCGGCACGCTCGGACGCGTCGTCGACCGGCGGACGTGTCGTCGACCGGCGAAGGAGACAGGCATGGAGCTGCTGACGGTGCCCGTCGAGAAGCCCGACGACGTCAACGTCGTCTTCGGCCAGGCGCACTTCATCAAGTCCGTGGACGATCTCCACGAGGCGCTCGCCGGGGTGAGCCCGCACCTGCGCTTCGGGCTCGCCTTCTGCGAGGCGTCCGGGCCCTGCCTGGTGCGCCGATCGGGCAACGACGAGGAGCTGGTCGACCTCGCCGTCCGCAACGCCCTGGCCATCGGGGCGGGTCACACCTTCGTCGTCCTCCTGCGCGAGGGCTACCCGATGAACGTGCTGAACCAGCTCAAGGCGGTGCCCGAGGTGTGCGGCATCTTCTTCGCCACTGCGAACCCGGCGGAGGTGGTGCTGGCCCAGACGGCGTCGGGGCGCGCCGTGCTCGGCGTGGTCGACGGGTCGTCGCCCGCGGGAGTCGAGGACGACGCCGACGTCGCGGCGCGCCGCCAGCTCCTGCGTGACATCGGGTACAAGCTCTGAGGTCCGGGCGCGATGGTGCGGATCGCCTTCGCCGGCGACACGATGCTGGGGCGGGGCGTGGCCGAACGCCTCGAGGAGGACCCGAAGGCCGCGCTGGTGGCGCCCGAGGTGCTGGCGGTCGCCGCCGAGGCGGACATGACGATCCTCAACCTGGAGTGCTGCATCTCAGAGCGCGGGGAGCGCTGGCCCGACCCGGCCAAGCCCTTCTTCTTCCGGGCGCCGCCGGCGGCCGTCGACACGCTCAGCGCCCTCGGCGCGCGCTGCGTGACCCTGGCCAACAACCACGCGCTGGACTACGGCACGGTCGCGCTGGTCGACACCTTCGCCCACCTCGAGGCGGCGGGCATCGCCTGGGTGGGCGCGGGCCTTGACCTGACGGCGGCCCGTGCACCGGCCCTGCTCGACGTGGCCGGGGAGCGGATCGCGGTCGTGGGGTTCACCGACCACCCGGCCGAGTACGCGGCGCGCGCCGATCGGCCCGGAGTGGCCCACGCGGAGCTGCACGCCGGGGTGCCCGGATGGCTGACCAGTCTCGTCGGTGCCGGTCCGCCGCCCGTGATCGTCCTCGTGCACTGGGGCCCGAACATGACGGCGCGGCCGGAGCCCTACGTCCGCGCCGCCGCGGCCACGCTCGAGCAGGCCGGCGCGACGCTCGTCGCCGGGCACTCGGCCCACGTGTTCCACGGCCTCGCCGGGCGCGTCCTCTACGACCTGGGCGACTTCGTCGACGACTACTGGACCGACCCGCTGCTGCGCAACGACCTCGGGCTCCTGTGGCTGGTGACCCTGGACGCGGACGGCCCGCGCCGCCTCGAGGCCGTGCCCTTGACCCTCGAGTACTGCCATACGCGCCTGGCCGTGGGTGACGACGCGCGCTGGGTGCGCAGCAGGCTGCATGCCGCGTGCCGGGAGCTGGGCACCGACGTGGTCGACGACCAGGACCGCCTCGTGTTCGACTGGTGATGGGAGGTCGACGTGATGGCAGACGAGAAACCCGAGGCCGACGTGGCCGAGCAGGCGGAGGCGCCGACCGGTGGATCCCCGGGCGAGGTGCACGAGGCCCCCGACACCGGAGCGGACCGACCCGAGGCCGACGTGCTCGAACAGTCGATCGTGGTCGAGGAGGACCAGGTGCCCAGCCCGGCGGGGTCCAGGGCGACCGCCTCCGAGGGCGATTGGCTGGAGCAGTCGATCGAGGTGCCGTCGGAGGCGGAGGAGGACCGGCGCTGAGCGGTACGGCGCGCTGAGCGCTCTTTCAGCGGGCCTCGCCGAGGGCTCGGGCTTCGCGCGCCACTCGGCGCGCCTCTTGGACGGGCACCGGCGTGCGCGCGGCCTCGGTGGAGGTGAGGAGGACCAGGGCGACGGCGGCATCGGGATCGGTGCGCCAGGCCGCGTGGGCCACCACAGGCCGGGCGCCGGTCCGCGTGCACACCCAGTGAGCCACGACCTCGCCTTCGCGCGTCAGCGGGGTGCGGGCTCCGCGCGCGAGCGGCGGCGGATCGCCCACGGCGACCAGGGGCCGACGGGTGACGCCGACCGTGGGCAGGTCCAGCACCGCCCCCAGATGGACGGCCAGGCCCGCGCGGCGGGGATGGTCCAGGCCGGTGGCGTCGACGAGAAGGACGTCGGGCGCGGGGTCCAGCGCGCCCACGGCGTCGGACAGGAGTGCGCCGTGGCGGAGGGCCAGCAGGCCGGGCGCATAGGGCGCGGTGACCCGGCCGGCGACCAGCGCCTGGTCGTCGACGTCCGCGGCGCGGCGCGGGCCGGGTCCGGGGGACCGCGTGCGCAGGGCGGCGTCGCTCCGGCGGAACGGCACCCCCGCCCTTCGAAACGGGCTGTGCGCAGGGCACCAGGTGACCGCCGCGCCCCAGGCGGGCACGCCGGGGGGATGCCTGTCCCGGCCCAGGGTGACGAAACATCCC
>DASPTT010000021.1:0-19295 GCA_035623275.1 Acidimicrobiales bacterium | reverse complement strand
GCGCGCCTGGCCTCCGGGAAGCTCTCGTGGTTCACCGATTGCGCCCCGGGCGCGTGACGCGGCCCCGTCACATGACCTGATCGGTCGGCGGGGGCTCGTGCTCGGGTTCGGGCTCCGGTTCGCGACGCGGCCGGACGCCGGACGCGGCGGCGCCCCCGAGGACGAGGATCCCGAGACCGAGCATGAGCGAGCCGGGGACGGCCAGCAGGCTGTAGGGCGGGCTCGTCGTGGTGGTCGTCACCGCCCGGCGCACGGCGACCTTGGTGGTGGAGGACGAGGACGGGGACGAGGACGAAGGCGACAACGGCAGCGGCGTGGTGCCCCCCGCCTGCACGCACGGCTGGCTGTCGGAGACGACCTGGAACGGGAACAAGGTGGCCATCCCGCCGATCGGCACCGGTCGCCCGGACGGATCGGTGACCTCGAACTCGCCGTAGGTGCCGAAGGACGTGATGGTGAAGGGGATCGTGCCCTCACCGCCGACGATCGGCCCCGACCCGTGGATCGTCGCGACCGGCTGGCCGCCGGAGAACATCTGCATCGACCCGGTCCACGTCTCGTTCACGCTCGTGGCGGTCACGATCTTCGCATCGATGAGGCTCGTCGAGCCTTGCCCGACGATGCACAGCGAACCGCCGACGATGGGCGCGATCGGCTCGGTCGCCGGCGCGACGACATGCGTCTCGGGGACGTAGACGACGGTGTAATGGGTCTCGGTCCCGTTGCCGTAGTCGTCGTAGGCCACCGCGAACCAGATCCCACCGGCGACGACCACGGCGGCGACGATCCGGGACGTCCACAGCAGCCACAGCGTCCAGCACCCGGGCGGGAGGCCGTCGTCGTCGTCGTCGTCGTCGTCGTCGTCATCATCGTCGTCGTCGTCGAAGCCGAGAAGCCACCCCCATCGCCACCACAGCGCCATGCACCCGGGCTTCGACCTGAGGTCGTCCTCGAGCCGGATCGGCCCCGTCCGTTGCGCGCCGCCCTCGCCGTCGTCTTCGTCGACCACCACGCCCCCTGCCGCCTCGCCCGCCGCCGTCAGGCCACGGGCACCGGATCCGGTCGTCTCGAACCCGCCCAAACGATAGGAGTCGTGGCCCTCCTGGTCCAGGTGCCCGGCACGAGCCGGGCGGGCGCCGTCAGCAGCCGTCGGATCCCGCCGCGGGCACCTCGTCGCCGGCGCCGCCTTGCACGGCGCGCAGGTAGAGCGCCTGGGTCGTCGCGTCGAAGTACGACGAGTACGAGACGCTGGACGTGCACCCGCCCTGGTGCAGCCCGCCGATGACGCCGTAGAGGTCGCCGCCGTGGGTGGCGGGGTCGACGCCGGTGATCCATGGGCCCCCGCTCGTCCCGTCGACGAAGCCGTCGCAACCGAACGTCGGATAGCCGCCGGAGTCCGATACCGGGCCGGTGCACGTCACTGGGCGTCCGCCGACCCCGAGGGCGTAGCCGACCACGGTGGCCTCGACGCCGTAGCCCTGAGACACCACCAGGGTGTTCGCGCCGGTCAGGTCCTCCACGTCGACGATCCGGCCGTTGCGACGCTGCGGAGCGAGGAGGAGGAAGGCGACGTCCTCGTGAGGATCCCGGGTGGCGATCCATCCCGGGCTGACGTAGGCCGCCTGGACCTGCCACGTCCCGAACGGGGCGACCCCGTCGTGGTACATGGGCGCGAACGACAGGTCGGTCCCCGGCCCCGACAGGCAGTGCGCCGCGGTGGCGACGAGGTCGTGGTGGGGGCTGTCGACCACGCTGGCGGTGCAGATGTGAGGACCGGCGTCCGAGGGGCCGACGAAGAGGGGGCCGACCTGCGCGAGCCCGTCGAAGCGGGTGGCGGCGTGCTGCGCCACCGGAGCGCGGCGTGGGGTCGCCGTCCCCCCGCAACCGGCGGCCGACAGCGCGCCGACGACGCAGGCGATGCGGACGACGAGGGACGCCCAGGACATCGGAGCAGCCTGGTCTGCGGCGCGCCGGCGGTCAAGGCCGGGACGGCGGGCACGGCCCGCTCCACGTAGCCTGAGCCCATGGCCCGTCGTGTCGCCGTCGTTCCGCACACCCACTGGGATCGGGAGTGGTACGAGCCCTTCCAGAGCTTTCGCCTCCGGCTCGTGCACCTCCTCGACACGCTCCTGTCCCTGCTCGAGCGCGACCCCTCCTACGCCCGGTTCATGCTCGACGGGCAGATGGCGGTCGTCGACGACTACCTCGAGATCCGGCCCGAGGCCGAGGAGCGCATCCGCGCCCTGGCAGCGGCGGGACGCCTCACCATGGGCCCGTGGTACATCCTCATGGACGAGTTCCTGGTGTCGGGCGAGACGATCGTGCGCGACCTGGAGCTCGGCATCCGGCGCGGCGCGGCCTTCGGCGGCGTGATGGAGGTCGGATACCTGCCCGACATGTTCGGTCACATCGCCCAGATGCCCCAGATCCTGCGCCAGGCCGGCTTCGAGCACGCGGTGGTCTGGCGGGGCGTGCCCTCCTCGGTCCAGGCGACGGGGTTCTGGTGGGAGGCGCCCGACGGCTCGACGGTGCGAGCCGAGTACCTCCCGACGGGATACGGCAACGGCGCGTCGATCCCCGACGACGCCAAGGCCCTTGTGCGGCGCATCGCCGACCACGAAAAGGAGATCGGCGACTTCCTCCTCGACGCCATGCTCCTCATGAACGGCACCGACCACCAGGAGCCCCAGCCGTGGCTGGGCAGGGTGGTGGCCGAGGCCAACGCCATCCAGGATGACTACGTGCTGGAGGTCACCACGCTGGCCGGGTACCTGCGCGACGCCCCCACCGAGGCTCTCCCCCACTGGAAGGGCGAGCTGCGCTCGGGGGCACGGGCCAACCTCCTCATGGGCGTCACCTCCAACCGGGTGGACGTCAAGCGCGCCGCGGCACTGGCCGAGCGGGCCCTGGAGCGGCGCGCCGAGCCGTACGCGGCCCTGCTGCGCGCCCCGCAGGACTGGCCGGCCCGTCTCCTCGAGTCGGCCTGGAGGTCGATGGTGCGCAACTCGGCCCACGACTCGATCTGCGCGTGCTCCGTCGACGACGTGGTCGACGCCGTGCTCCACCGCTACGCCGAGGCGCGCGCCATCGGGGAGGGCATCGCCGAGGAGGCGCTCGGTGCCCTGGCGCGCTCGCTCCCCGACCCCGGCACCTACGCGCTGAACCCGTCGGCCCGCACCCGGGCGGGCACGGTCGAGATGGTCGTCCCGGGCGATGCCGCGCCCGATGGCACCCAGGCGCTGCCCGAGACGCCCGGCGCCTTCGGCATCCCCCGGGGCCTGGGGCCGCTCACCCTCGACGCACCGACGGTGCGGACGATCCTCGGCATGCTGCCCAACGGCAGCCAGATCGACACGCACACGTGGATCCAGGACGTGCGCGTGGCCGAGGACGACAGCGGGATCGACATCACCATCGCCTTCGGCGACCAAGAGCGTTTCGACGTCCCCATCGCCTCGGTCAAGCAGGACCTCTACACGCGCCTGGGCGCCCGGCCCGACGCCGTCGTCCGGGTGCTCATCGACCAGCCGGCCACCACGCGGGTGCTGGCGCGCTCGGCCGACGTGCCGCCCTTCGGGTGGGCACCGCTCGTTCCCGTGCCGCCCGCCCACCCGCTGACCGTCGAGGAGACCCCCGAGGCGGTGACCGTGGCCAACGGCCTCGTCACCGTCGCCGTCGACCGGGGCACGGGCACCTGGACCATCGACGGCACGCCGGGATTCGGGCGCCTCGTCGAGAGCGGCGACCACGGCGACTCGTACAACTACTCGCCGCCCCCGACCGACTCGACGGTCGACGCCCCCGACGCGCTGTCCGTGACGATCAGCGAGCGCGGCCCGGTGCGGACGCGGGTGGAGATCGCCGCCACCTACACCTGGCCCGAGCGCGTCGACGACACCACGCGCGCCAGGGTCGGCGCCGTGCCGGCCGCAGTGCGCACGGAGCTCGAGCTGCGGGCGGACGAGCCCTACGTGCGGGTGCGCACCGTGTTCACCAACCCGAGCCGGGACCACCGGGTCCGGGTCCACCTCCCCCTGCCCGAGCCCGCCGACCACTCCCGGGCCGAGTGCGCCTTCGCCGTGGTCGAGCGGGGACTCACCGCGGAGGGCCGGGTGGACGAGCTCGGCCTGCCCACCTTCCCGTCACGCCGCTTCGTCTCCGCGGGCGGGCTGACGCTGGCCCACGAGGGGCTCTGCGAGTACGAGCTGGTCGACGTCGCCGGCGGACGGGCACGGGCGCTGGCGCTCACGCTGCTTCGCTCGACGGGAATGCTGTCGCGACTGGGCATGAGCTACCGCCCCCTGCCCGCCGGCCCCCTCACCCCCGTGGAGGGCCTGCAGCTCCAGGGCCGGGTGATCGAGGCCCGCTACGCGCTGGCGCTGGGCGGTGACGACCCCTACGCCATGGTCGACGACGTCTTCCTCCCGATCGAAGCGGTCCACAGCGCCGGCGGCGGCGACCGCCCCGCTCGCGCCAGCGCGCTGGAGGTGACCGGAGCGGAGGTCTCGGCTGTTCGCCGCGTCGGGGGCGCGCTGGAGGTGCGGGTCTTCAACCCCTGGCCGGAGCCGACGGAGGTCCGCCTCGGCGAACGCTCAGGCTGGCTCGTCGACCTCCGAGGCCGACCCCTGTCCCTGGTCGACGGCGGCTTCGCCCTGCGGCCCTTCGGCATCGCCACCGTCAGGCTGCCCGGCCTCTGACGGGCGGAGCCCCGAGGTGAGCAGGCGCTCGCCCCTCACCCGGAGGTCCTCGAGGTCGCGGATGACGTCCGCCAGACGCTCCCAGCGCCGGCCCATGCGCCGGTCGAGCGCCACCTGGTCGTCACCGGGACGGTAGAGCGCCCACAGCTGCACGCGGCCGAAGTCCTTGAGCACGCGCGGCCGCAGGGCGACGAACACGAACTCGTCGGCACCGGGCAGGGCGCCGGGGCCTGCCTCCGCTCCCCCGCCGGGCCCGGCCGACTGGGGCTCGTCGAGGTCCCCGCCGCGCGACGGGTGCAGGTCGCGCCCGAGCGCCGCGTGGAAGTCCTCGGAGACCAGCACCGAGCCGGGCTCGGCGATGTTGACCATCCGGCTGGCCAGGTTCACCACCGGCCCGAAGTAGTCGCCGTCCTGGACGAGGACCGGGCCGACGCTGAGCCCCACCCGGACGTCCGACAGCAGCTCGTCGTCGGCGTAGGCGTCCGCCAGGTTCAGCCCGATGCGGGCCGCGTCGACCACGGACTCGGCGACGAACATCGCCTCGTCCCCGATCATCTTCACGATGCGCCCACCCCCGGCGGTGACCGTGTCGTGGGCCACCTCCTCGAACCGGCTGACCACGGCGCCGAGCTCCTCCTCGGAGAGCTGCTGGCTCAGCACCGTGAAGCCGACCATGTCGGCGAAGCCGACGGCCAGGCGCGGCAGGGCGCTGCCGTCCCCACGGGTCCGCTGGAGCATGGCCCGGCGGGTCGCCGCCTGGACGTGGCGCCGCCAGGCGAACTCCAGCACCCGGGCCATCGCCGGCAGGGTGGCGCCCGCCCGGCGGGCGAAGCGCTCCGCTTCGAACACCGAACCGCCCGGTGTGCCGCGCCCGATCGTCATCGAGTGGCCGCCGGAGACGACCGGCGAAACCTCCGCGTCGGCGATGCGCGCCATCGACGACCCCAGCACCCGGGCGAACTGCACGGCCGACTCGGCATCGGCCACGCCCAGGCGCACCATCGCCTGGAAGATCAGGATGGCCTCCACGTCGAGGTCGGTGAACTCCCGATCGTCGGGCCCCACGTCGGCGAAGCCCAGCGCCCGCCAGAGCCGCTCGGCGAGCTCGGGCGACAGTCCCGTGCGCTCGGAGAGCTCGGCCCGGGTGTAGCGATTGCCGCCGGGGACGAGCACGCAGTCGGCCACGAGCAGGTCGAGGGTGTCGTCGGCCTCGGCCCGGTCGATCTCCGCGTCGGCCACGCCGTGGTCGTGCAGGAAGTCGCGGACCCAGCGCATCGCGGCCCGGTAGTCGCGTTCTTCTGCGCGCACGGCGCCGTCGCCGTCCCGGCGTCCCGACGACGCGCCGGTGTCCCCGTCGTTCCGGCCGGTGGCGGCGGGCGCGGAGCCCGCACCGGCGTCCTCGGGGCGCGTGCTCCCGTCCCCTCGGGCACCGGCGCCGGCGCCGGTGATCGGCGACGCGCCGAGCGCGCCCTTGGTGCGGCGCGCCCGCCGGCCCCGGATCACGGTGCCCGCCCCGCAGGCTCGAGACCCTCGAACTCGGACTTGGCGGTGCGCCGCATCAGCGCCGGAACCACTGCACTCGGGGGCTGGCTCCCCTGGAGCACCAGGTCGACCTGCTCGCCGATGGGCATCTCCACCCCGAGCTCGGCGGCCATGTCCAGCAGCGGCCGGGCGGTCTTGACGCCTTCCGCCACCATGCGCATCTCGCCGACCACGTCGTCGAGGGCCCGGCCGCGCCCGAGCTCGACGCCCACGGCCCGGTTCCGGCTGAGCGCGCTCGTGCACGTGGCCACCAGGTCGCCCACGCCGGCAAGCCCGGCGATGGTCAACCGGTGCCCGCCCATGGCCACGCCGAGCCGGCCCAGCTCGGCGAGCCCGCGGGTGATGAGCGCGGCCATCGAGGAGTCCCCGAGGCCCAGTCCCGCGGAGATCCCCGCCGCGATGGCGAGCACGTTCTTCGTGGCCCCGGCCACCTCGCACCCGACGACGTCGGGGTTCGTGTACACGCGGAAGGTGTCGGTGCCGAGCAGACGCTGCACCGAGCGCGCCGTGCCGGGGTCCGTCATGGCCACCACGGTGGCGGCCGGCTGGCCGGCCACGATCTCGCGTGCCAGATTGGGCCCGGAGAGCACCCCGGCACAGTGCCCGGGGAGGACCGCGGCGACGACCTCGGTCATGCGGCGGTGGGTGCCCTGCTCCAACCCCTTGGTGAGGCTCAGGACGGCCGCGTCGGCGGCGACGGACGGCGCCAGGTCGGCCAGCACGGCGCGAAAGCCGTGTGAGGGGACCGCCATGATGACCAGACCGGCCCCCGACACCGCCTCCTCGAGCGACGCCGTGGCCCGCAGGCCTCCGGGCAGCGCGACGCCCGGCAGGTAGTCGGGATTCTCGTTCGTCGCGTTGATGGCGTCGGCGAGCTCCGCGCGGCGCGCCCACAGGACCGTCGGCGCGCCGCGCACGGCGATGGAGGCCACCGTGGTGCCCCACGACCCGGCGCCGACGACCGCGACCTTGTCGACCACGCGGCCCACCCTACGGCCTGCGGCCGGGGGTCAGGACCGGTCCGGCGAACCGCCCACCCCCTACACTGGCGCACGTGCGCAGCGCGGCGGACCTCCCGGGCCAGCTCACCGGTCCGGTCGTCCTCGTCCCCGTCAAGGCCTTCACCGCCGCAAAGGAGCGCCTCGCACCGCTGCTCGGGCCCGGCGAGCGCGCCCGCCTGGCGCGGACGATGGCCGAACGCGTGCTCGGCGCGGCGGCCCCGCTGCCGGTGGCGGTGGTCTGCGACGACGACGAGGTGGCGGCGTGGGCCCGAGCGCTCGGCGCGAGCGTGCTTCCCGAGCCTGGGCGCGGCCTCAACGGCGCCGTGGAGGCCGGTGTGGCGCGCCTCACCGCCGCAGGAGCCTCCGAGGTCCTCGTCGTCCATGCGGACCTGCCGCTGGCGAGCGGCCTGGCACGGCTCACCGGCTTCGCGGGCGTGACCCTGGTGCCGGACCGGCGCGACGACGGCACCAACGTGGTGTGCCTGCCGACCGGCACGCCGTTCCGCTTCGCCTACGGCGCCGGCTCCTTCGCGCGCCATGGGGCAGAGGCCCTGCGTTCCGGCCTGGAGTTGCGCGTGGTGCGAGAGCCGGAGCTCGAATGGGACGTCGACCTCCCCTCGGACCTGCCGGTCGTCCTCGCGCCCGGCGTGCCCCGGTAGCACCCGCGCGGCCCGTCGACATCGCGCGACCGAACGACACCGCGGGGGACGCGCCACGATGAGACCCGCCGAGCCCGGCCACGACCCTTCCCCCGGCCGCTCGGGCATGCCGGTGGGAGACCTGCCCACACACGGCCCGCCGACCACCGACCTGGCGACGCCGTCCGTGGCGCTGGCCATCGGCGCGCACCCCGACGACGTGGAGTTCGGCGCCGGCGCGACGTTGGCCAAGTGGGCCGCCGCCGGATGCCGGGTCCACCACCTGGTGCTGACCGACGGGTCCAAGGGCACCTGGGACCCCGCGGCCGACCTGGCAGCGCTGGTGGCAACCCGCCAGCGCGAGCAGCGCGACGCCGCGCGGGTTCTCGGCGGCGGCGACGTCACGTTCCTCGGCTACCCGGACGGCGCCCTGGCGTCGGGCGAGCAGGAGCGGCGGGCCGTCTGTGAGGTGATCCGCCGCGTCCGGCCCGACGTCGTGCTCGGCCACGACCCCTGGCGGCGGTACCGGCTGCATCCCGACCACCGCCATGCCGGGTGGCTCACCACCGACGGGATCGTCGCGGCCCGCGACCCCACGTTCTTCCCCGACCTGGACGCGCCCGCCCACCGGCCGGGGGCGCTGCTGCTGTGGGAGGCGGACGAGGCGAACCACGTGGAGGACGCCGGTGCGTTCGTCGACGCCAAGTGGCGGGCGCTGCTCGCGCACGTCAGCCAGTACCGCTCGACCATGGGCGTCGATGCCGCCGCGGCCGACGGCGGGGCCGGCGCGCTGGCGGACCTCCGCCGCCGCCTCGAGCTCCAGCTCGCCGCGCACGGCGCCCTCGCCGGCCTGGCCCACGGCGAGGCGTTCCGGTTGGTCGACGACCTCTGACGCGGACGAGGGGCCCCGAAGGGCCCCTCGTCCCACCACCTGGTCATGCGTCGTCGGGTGTCGCCGACTGCGACTAGCGGGTCCCCCGACGGCGAACCGTCTTGCGGGCAGTCGGACGGCGCACCGCCTTCTTCGCCGGCGCGGCCTTCTTGGCCACCCGGCGCTTGCGAGCCGGGGCCCGCTTGGCCGCCTTCTTCGCCGGCGCCCGCTTCGCGGTCCGCTTCTTGGCGGCCTTCTTCGCCGGTGCCGCAGCCTTCTTCGCGGTCCGCCGCTTGGCCGCCTTCTTCGCCGGCGCCCGCTTCGCGGTCCGCCGCTTGGCGGCCTTCTTCGCCGGCGCCCGCTTCGCAGCGGACTTCCGTACCGTGCGCTTCGCAGCCTTGCGTGCCGGAGCCCGCTTGGCGGCCTTCTTCGCCGGTGCTCGCTTCACGGCCTTCCGTACCGTGCGCTTCGCGGCCTTCTTGGCCGACACTCGCCTGACTCTTCTTGTCACCATGGCTTGCTGTTGAGCCTTTCTTGACGGGGCTCGCCCCCGGTCAGCCGACCACCGTCTGGTGGCCTCGCACCGGAGCTCGCCGAGCTGCCTTCCTGACTGTCTTTCGCTGTTTTCTCGCTGCCTGTGTCGTCGGGGCTCGCCCGACCGCTTTCCGGGTGGATCTCGTCGCGACGCATGCCGGCACCAGCACGGAGGCTGGGGCGGGGCCCTCGGCCCGCATCACCGGGGCTCGCCACACCGTCGCCGTCCGCACGGCTGCGTGGCCTCCCTGTCGTCGTCTCACGTTCACTCGATCCGCTCCGCCGACCTTTGTCGCAGAGCGGTCGTGTTCATTGGCGCCTCCCCGCGTCAACGAATCTCAATAATCAAAGATTGTTTTTGACGCGAAAGCAAGCATTGTCGACTTCGCGCGCTTTTGTCGCGCCTATTCGCGGTGTTCGCGTTCGATCTTTGCACACCACGCAGCGCGCGACGCGGATACCTCGCGCGCTTCTGCTGCTGGACACTCGCCGAAGACCTTTGGGAGGATCGCGATCGTGGCGATACTCCCCGACGGGACGTACGACGTGATCGTGGTGGACGCGGACACCGATGAACACGGCGACGTGCACCTAGAGGTCGCGATCACGCTCGGACCGCTCATCGGACACGTAGTTGCGCTGCGTGGCATGCATGTCGATGACCGACAGCGCGGCGCGCGACCGGTCGACGCCATGTCGCTCATGGGTGTGCCCGGCACGATGCGCGTGCGCGACGGCGTGCCGTCGTTCCGCCCGGAGATCGTGTGACGGCACCACGCGAGGTCGACGTCGCGGCGCCCTCGTGGGCGACGCGGGCGCTGGAGATGGTGTCCGACGAACTCGCGCGCAGCGTGACAATTCGTCATGTGGTGGTAGGCGAGACAAATTTGGCCCGCGAGGTCGCAGAACGGACCGAAGTGCTGTGGCGATACCACCTTCCGGCCGATCGCATGGCCGATGTGCTCGCACAGCTGCCCGCGTTGCGATGGGTCCATTCGGACTACGTGGGCGTCGAGGACCTGCCGCTCGCGGCGCTGCGCGACCGCGGCATCCTCTTGTCCAATGGCGCGGGGATCTCCGCCCGCCCCATGGCCGAATGGGTGGTGCTCGCCATCCTGGCGGCGGCCAAACAGCTCCCGCGCTTCGTGCGCCAATCGGACTCGGCGACCTGGGACGTGGGACGGCCCCTGGCCGAGCTCGCCGGCGGCGTCGTCCTCATGCTCGGGCTGGGCGCGGTCGGCGCGGCGGCGGCACGGCTCCTCGAGCCCTTCGCCATGGACGTGCGCGGCTGTGTCCGCCGGCCCCGGGCCGCCGATGCACCCCTGCCGACAGGCGTCTCCCGGCTGGTGGTGGGCGACGAGTGGCGAGCGCATCTCGGGGAGGCCGACTACGTCGTGTGCAGCCTGCCCCTCACCGCCGAGACGGCCGGGATGCTCGACGCCGCGGCGATCGCGGCCATGCGCCCCGGGGCCTGGATCGTCAACGTCTCGCGGGGCGGGCTGATCGACCACCAGGCCCTGCTCGCCGCGCTGGACGGTGGGCACCTCGGCGGGGCCGTCCTCGACGCGTTCGAGCAGGAGCCGCTACCGTCGGAGGACCCCCTGTGGGGCCGGCCGGACGTGCTCGTCCTGCCGCACGTGACATGGTCGACGTCGCACACCGTCGACGACTTCAAGACCCGCTTCGCCGCGCAGCTGCGGCTGTGGCTCGCCGGGGAGGAACCGGCCGACTTGGTGGACCTGCGCGCCGGCTACTGAGCCGGGCGCCGCACGGCCGGAGGTCGGGATTGACGGACGCCCTGGACGCACTGGCACTCGTGCGCGCCGCCACCGCCCAGGCGGGCGCGGGCGCATACATCGGCATCGGGCCGGCGGGCCCGCTCTGGGCGCGTCGCGAACAGGCCGTGCTCGTGCTGGGGCCGCCGCGCTCGGGGAAGACGACGTGCATCGTCGTCCCCAGCATCGTCGGCGCGCCCGGTGCGGTCGTCTCGACCTCGACCAAGCCCGACGTGCTGTCGGCGACCGTGACGGCGCGCCGGCGGGTGGGGCCCTGCTTCCTCTACGACCCCAGCGGCACCGTCGACGCACCGCCGGGGGTCGAACGCGTGCACTGGTCGCCGGTCCCCGGATGCCGGCGGTGGGACGACGCGCTGGTGATGGCGCGGAACCTCGTGGGCTCGAGCCATGCGGGGTCGGGGGCGGCCGCGGGTGGGTACCGCGCCGACCACTGGAGCGAGCGCGCAGAGGCTTTGCTCGGGCCGCTGCTGCACGGCGCCGCGCTCGACGACGAGGACTTCACCACCGTGCTGCGCTGGGTCGACCGGCGCCAGCTGGCGCCCGCGCTCGCCGTCCTGGAGAGCCGGGGCGCCGAGGTCGCGGCCGACCTCCTCGCCGGCATCGCGGTCACCGACGAACGGGAGCAGAGCGGCATCTGGTCCACCGCGTCGGGGGTCCTGGCCGGCTTCCGCGGCGAGGCCGCGCTGGCCAGCACCCGTGCGCCGACGTTGGACTCCGCCGAGCTGTGCGCGGCCGACGCCACGCTCTACGTGTGCGCCACCGGACGGCACCAGGCGATCGTGGCGCCGCTCGTCGTGGGGCTGGTCGCCGACGTCCGAGCCGCCGCGTACGCCCGGGACCACGCGGCCCGGCGCGCCGGGACGCGCGCGCCGGCACCGGTCCTGCTCGCCTTGGACGAGGTGGCGAACATCGCACCCCTGCCCGATCTCCCCACGGTGGTCAGCGAAGGCGGCGGCCAGGGGGTGCTCACCCTGGCGTGCCTCCAGGACCTTTCGCAGGCGCGCGTCCGGTGGGGCCAGGCGGCCGACGGCTTCCTGTCGCTGTTCGGGACGACGGTGATCCTGCCCGGCATCGGCGACGTGCGCACACTGGAGGCGCTCGCCGCGCTGGCCGGTGACGCCGACGTCCTCACCGTGTCGTCGAGCGTCCCCCAGCCGGGGGCGGGCGGGCCGCTGCGGGCCGCGATGGAATTCGCCATGGGCCGTGGGCGCCGGGGCGGCTGGGAGCGGGCGACCATCACCACGTCGACCGTCCGGCGCCCTCGGCTGCCGGTGGACGTGGCGGGCCGGGGCATGGCCGGGCGGGCGCTGGTGGTCGACGAGGGCAACCGGATGGGCTGGGCCGCCCTCACGCCCTGGTACTCGACCGAGCCCTGGCGCTCGGCGGTCTCCGGCCCGGGCCTCGGGCCGGAGCGGGGTCTCGGGCCGGAGCGGGGTCTCGGGCCGGAGCGGGGTCTCGGGCCGGAGCGGGGTCTCGGGCCGGAGCGGGGGCCCGACCTCGCGCCATAGCTCGTGACACCTCGATCGGCGCCGTAACCGGGACCGGCCGGCACGTAGTCAATTAGTCAATTGGGTCAATTAGCCAATTAGTAAAGAGAGGGGCCGATCTTTCCTCTGGATCATCGAACATACGTTCGATAACCTCCGCCCATGGGCTCCCCTCCTCCCCGGGCACCGGCGCTCTCCACGGCGCGCCCCGGGCGCCGCCCGCTGGGCAGCGGGCGGGTCGACACCCACCTGATCGCCCGCACCCGGCCGGTGGCGGCCAGCCGGGAGCAGGTGCTCCCCGCCCCCGCGCCGCTGGCCCCGCTGCTCCCCGGGGGGATCCGCCGGGGCTCGGTCCTCCTCGTCGAGGGCACCGGTGGTGGCGGTGGGGCCACCACGCTCGCCGTATCGCTCCTGGCCACGGCCTGTGCCGCCGGGTCGTGGGGTGCGGTGGTGGGCCTCGCCGACCCCGGGGTGCTGTCCATCGCCGAGCTGGGCGTGGACCTGGGGCGGCTCGTCCTCGTCCCTCGTCCCAGTGCGATGTGGCCGGAGGTGACGGCGACCTTCCTCCAGGGCATGGACCTGGTCCTGCTCCGCCCACCGGGACCGGCACGTCCCGACGTGGCCCGCCGGCTCGCGGCGCGCGCCCGTGAGCAGCGGACGGTGCTGGTGGTGCTGACGCCGGCAGGCACCCGGTGGCCCGAGGGACCCGACCTGCGGCTGGGCGTGGAGGCCGGGTGCTGGCAGGGCGTGGGGTCGGGGCACGGCCATCTCCGGGCGCGCCGGGTGGTCGTGACGGCGAGCGGGCGCCGGGCAGCCGCCCGCGAGGCGCGCGCCGAGGTGTGGCTGCCGGGCCCGACGGGGGCGATGGAGGCCCCCGTGCCGGCGCCGGGCGAGGCGGAGGAGAGGTGCGGTGCAGCGGTTGCTGGTGGTGTGGTGCCCCGGTCTCGAGCAGGAAGAGGAGCACGGTAGGCAGGCCCGGGCGCTCGCCCGGGTGGTCAGCGCCCTGGAGGCGTTCACCCCACGCGTCGAGGTGATCCGGCCCGGCGTGTGCGCCATGGCCACACGCGGGCCGTCGCGGTACTTCGGCGGAGACGAGGCGCTCGCCGGGCACGTCGCCCGCGCGGTGGCCGGCATCGACGGTGTCCAGGGTGCCGAAGGCTGCGGCACGGGGATCGACGCAGGCGTGGGGGTGGCCGACGGCTTGTCCGCCGCGCTCCTCGCGGCACGCGCCGCGGGCGACGACCCGGTGGTCGTCGCGCCGGGGACCACGCCTTCGTTCCTCGCGCCGTGGCCGATCGCGGCGATCGAGCGACCGGACCTGGCCGATCTCCTGGCACGGCTGGGCATCCGCACGCTCGGCCGCTTCGCGCAGGTACCCGAGGCCCACGTGCTCGCCCGTTTCGGCACCGAGGGCGTCGCCTGCCACCGGGTGGCGAGGGGGATCGAGGGCGAGCTCCCTGGCCAACGCGTCCCGTCGATGCACTGTCCGGGCGAGGCCGCCTCCGGGCCGGCGCGCGTGCACCAACCGGGGTTCTTCGGCGGCGCGGCCGGTGCCGAGGCGCGCGCCGCGACAGCGGTGCAACACGTGCAGGAGCTCCTCGGCCCGGAGGCGGCTGTGGTGGCCAGGCTCCAGGGCGGGCGCGGACCGGGAGAACGGGCTCGTCTCGTCCCCTTCGGTGCCCGGCGCACGGAGACCGGCGGGACGCGAGACGATCCCCCATGGCCGGGACAGGTCCCCACCCCCGCCCCCGTCCTCGTGTACTCGCCGACGCTGCCCGCACTGGTGGTCGACGCCGACGGTCGCCCGGTGGGCGTCACCGCCGACGGCATGGTGAGCGCCGCGCCGGCGCGGTTGTCGATCACCGGCGAGCGGTGGGTGGGGGTGGCGGGATGGGCGGGGCCGTGGCCGGCCGACGAGCGCTGGTGGTCGACGCGACGTCGGCGTGCCCGCATGCAGGTGGTCACCGTCGACGGCACCGCGCACCTGTTGATCCGCGAGCGGGGCGGATGGTGGCTCCAGGGCACCTACGACTGAGCCGGGGACGCACATGCGATCGTCCGTGGTCCCCTACGCCGAGCTGCACTGCCACTCCAACTTCAGCTTCCTCGACGGCGCGTCGCACCCCGAGGAGCTCGCCGCCGAAGCAGCGCGCCTCGAGCTGGAGGCCATCGCCCTCACCGACCACGACGGCCTCTACGGGGTGGTGCGCTTCGCCGAGGCCGCGCGCGCGGCCGGTGTGGGGTCGGTCTTCGGTGCCGAGCTGACCCTCACCCCCACGGCATCGAAGGCACCCGAGCGAACGGGCACCCCCGACCCGCCGGGCACGCACCTGGTGGTCCTCGCCCGGGATCCCGAGGGCTATGCCCGCCTGAGCCGGGCGATCGCCGAGGCGCACCTGGCCGGCGGTGACAAGGGCCGGCCCACCTGCACGCTGGAGGACCTGGCGGCACGCCACGGGGAGCACTGGCTGGTCCTCACCGGGTGCCGCAAGGGCCCGGTGCCGCACGCGTTGACCACCGCGGGGCCGGCCGCGGCCGGCCGCGAGCTCGATCGCCTGGTGCGCGCCTTCGGGCGCGCCAACGTCGCCGTGGAGCTGTGGGACCACGGCGACCCGCTGGACACGGCGCGCAACGACGCGCTGGCCGAGCTCGCCATCCGCCACGGCGTGGACCTGGTGGCGACCAACAACGTCCACTACGCCACCATGGACCGCCGGCCGCTGGCCACCGCGCTGGCGGCGGTGCGGGCGCGCCGGCCGCTGGCCGAGCTCGAAGGGTGGCTGCCCGCGGCCGCCACCGCGCAGCTCCGCTCGGGGGTGGAGCAGGATCGGCGCTTCGCCCGCTGGCCCGGTGCGATCGCCCGGGCCGCGGCGGTCGGGCGCGCGTGTGCCTTCGACCTGCGCCTCTTGGCCCCCGGGCTCCCCGATTTCCCCGTGCCGCGGGGATACGACGAGCAGGCGTGGCTCGTCGAGCTGACGCAGCGGGGCGCCTCCGAGCGCTACGGCCCGCGCAACGCCGAGCGCGTCTCGGGAGCATGGGCCCAGATCGACCACGAGCTGGCGGTGATCGGCGCGCTCGGGTACGCGGGGTACTTCCTCATCGTCTGGGACATCGTCGAGTTCTGCCGGCGCAGCGACATCTACTGCCAGGGCCGCGGCTCGGCCGCCAATTCCGCCGTCTGCTATGCGCTGGGCATCACCCGCGCCGATGCCGTCGCGCTCGGACTCCTCTTCGAACGGTTCCTCTCCCCTGAGCGCGACGGCCCGCCGGACATCGACATCGACATCGAGTCGGGCCGGCGCGAGGAGGTCATCGCGTATGTCTTCGACCGCTACGGCCGGCACCACGCCGCGCAGGTGGCCAACGTCATCACCTACCGGGCGCGCTCGGCCATCCGGGACCTGGGCAAGGCCCTCGGGCACACCCCCGAGCAGGTCGACGGGTGGGCCAAGGCGGTCGACCGCGGCGACCCGCTCGAGCGCGACCGCGCCCTGCCGCCGGCCGTCGCCGCACTGGCCGAGCAGGTGCTCGACTTCCCCCGCCATCTCGGCTTGCACTCGGGCGGCATGGTGATCTGCGACCGGCCGGTGATCGAGGTGTGCCCGGTCGAGTGGGCCAGGCACCCGGGACGCAGCGCATTGCAGTGGGACAAGGAGGACTGCGCGCGGGTCGGGCTGGTGAAGTTCGACCTCCTCGGCCTGGGGATGCTCGACGCGCTGCACCGAGCGGTCGACTTGGTGCGCGACGCCCACGGGGTGGACGTCGACCTCGCCATGCTCCCGCAGGAGGGCGCGGTCTACGAGATGCTCTGCCGGGCCGACACCGTCGGGGTCTTCCAGGTCGAGAGCCGCGCCCAGATGGCCACGCTGCCACGCATCGCGCCCCGGTGCTTCTCGGACCTCGTCGTCGAGGTAGCCATCATCCGTCCCGGGCCGATCCAGGGGGGCTCCGTCCACCCCTATATCCGCCGCCGTCAGGGGAAGGAGGCACCCGAACCACCGCACCCGCTGCTGCGCCGTGCCCTGGCCAAGACCCTGGGCGTGCCCCTGTTCCAGGAGCAGCTCATGCAGATCGCCATCGACGCCGCGGGGTTCACCCCGGCCGAAGCCGACCAGCTGCGCCAGGCCATGGGCGCGAAGCGTTCCGGCGCGCGCATGGCGCAGCTGCGCGAGCGGCTCTTCGCGGGCATGGCCGCGCGCGGGATCACCGGCGAGGCCGCCGAGGAGATCCACGGCAAGCTGGCGGCCTTCGCCAGCTTCGGGTTCCCCGAGAGCCACGCCGTCTCCTTCGCCTACCTCGTGTACTCCAGCGCCTGGTTGAAGCTGCACCATCCGGCCGCCTTCTGCGCGGCGCTCCTCAACGCGCAGCCCATGGGGTTCTGGTCCCCCCAGTCGCTCGTGGCCGACGCGCGCCGCCACGGGGTGGTCGTGCACCGGCCGCACGTGAACGCGTCGGGCGCGGCGGCCACGCTCAGCTGGGACGGGGAGGGCTCGACGCGTGCCGACGGCGGCCAGCCGGCCGTGCGCCTCGGGCTCTCCGGCGTGCGCTCGCTGGGCACCGAGCTCGCCGAGCGGATCGCCGGGGCGGCCCCCTACGTCTCGGTCGAGGACCTGGCCCGGCGCGCCGCGGTTGGCCGTGTCCCCCTGGAGGCGCTCGCCACCGCCGGTGCGCTCCACGGCCTGCCGACGCGACCGGGGGCACGGCCGGGCACGGCGCGTCGCCAGGCGCTGTGGGCGGCGGGCCCGCTGGCCATGGACGCGCCCGACCGCCTCCCCGGGCTCGTCACCGGGGAGGCGGCGCCGCCCCTTCCCGCGCTCAGCGACCTCGAGGAGATCGAGGCCGACATGTGGTCGACCGGGATCACTGTGGGAGCGACCGTGATCGAGTTGGCCCGGCCGCGGCTGGATGCCATGGGCGTGGTCCCCGCCGCGGCGCTCGCCGCTCATGACGCGCAGAACCGGGTGCTCGTGGGCGGGGTCGTCACGCACCGGCAGCGACCCGAGAGCGCCAAGGGCACCGTGTTCATCAACCTGGAGGACGAGACGGGGATGGTCAACGTCATCTGCTCGCCCGGTGCCTGGGAACGCTGGCGCGACGTGGCGCGCGGCGCCCCGGCGCTCGTCGTGCGCGGCCGACTGGAACGGGTGGACGGGGTCGTCAGCGTGGTCGCCGACAAGATCACCCCACTCGAGCTCGGGCCGGCCCCGGCTCCCCCTGCCCGCGACTTCCGCTGAGGACGGCGCCCAGGCGCAAGCGGTGCGCCGCGGCGGTCACGGCGCGGGCTTTCGGCCCTGCCGCCCAGTTCCACCGGCTTCGTAAGGTGGCGACGTGGGAGGGATCACCGGACGAGCCGTCGCGGTCACGGTGTCGGCCATGACGGCGTCGGCGCTGGCCTGGGCCGCCCCGTGGGCGGCGCCCTCGGCGTCGGCGCAGACGCCGCAGCCGGCCTTCTACACCTATCAGGCCCCCGGTGGTGCGGCGACGGCGGGGAAGAGGGTCATCGCCCTCACCTTCGACGACGGACCGGGCCCCTACACGCCGCAGGTGCTGTCGGTGCTCGAGCGCTATGGGGTCCCGGCCACCTTCTTCGAGGTGGGCGAGGATGTCGCCGCGTACCCGCAGTACACGCAGATGGTCGCCGCGACCGGCGATCCCGTGGAGGACCACACCTGGTCGCACCCGAACCTGACCACGATCCCGGTGTCTGCGTTCCCGTACCAGATCGACCAGACGCAGGACCTGATCGGATCGCTCACCGGCCGGACACCGGCGTGCGTGCGGCCGCCCTACGACGCCTGGAACACCACCGTGCTCGACCAGATCGCCCAACGCGGGCTCACGACCATGAGCTACTCGGTCGACCCCAGGGACTGGGCCCAGCCCGGCACCCAGGCCATCGTCAACGCCGTGGTCGGCGCGGCCTTCCCCGGCGCGGTGGTCGACATGCACGACGGCGGCAGTCCGCGCGACGAGACCGTCGCGGCGCTGCCGCAGATCATCACCACCCTGCGGGCCGAGGGCTACACCTTCGTGCCGATCTGCGGGTCGCCGGGGCCCGCGCCCCAGCCGCCGTCGATCCCGAGCGCCATCTACGACGCCCGCGACCACCGCATCCACGTCTATGCCCGGGCGCTGACCAGTGGCGACCTGGTCGAGTTCGTCGACGACAACGTGGGCGGCCGGCTGTGGAACACCTACGACCTCTCGTTCGGGGCCAGCGGCGGCGGGCCGGTCGGCGGATCGCCCGCCGCCTTCCTCGACGCGGGCGACGGGCTCATCCACGTCTATGTGCGCTCGGCCGGCGGCCAGCTCGTGGAGTACGACAACGGCAACGTCGGCGGCGTCCCCTGGAACGCCTGGGGGCTGAGCACCGGGGCCAGCGGCGGCGGGCCGGTCGGCGGATCGCCCGACGCCTTCCTCGACGCGGGCGACGGGCTCATCCACGTGTATGTGGCGGGGGCCAACGGGGATCTCGTGGAGTACGACAACGGCCATGTGGGCGGCGTCCCCTGGAACGCCTGGGACCTCAGTTTCGGGGCCAGCGGCGGCGGGCCGATCTCGGGGTCGCCGAGCGCGTTCGCCGACCCTGCCGACGGGCTCATCCACGTCTACGTGCGCTCGGCCGGCGGCCAGCTCGTGGAGTACGACAACGGCAACGTCGGCGGCGTCCCCTGGAACGCCTGGGGGCTGAGCACCGGGGCCAGCGGCGGCGGGCCGGTCGGCGGATCG
>DASPTT010000020.1:0-4233 GCA_035623275.1 Acidimicrobiales bacterium | reverse complement strand
TCACGGCGGGGCTGACCAGCTGGACGCCGCCGTTCGTCGTCGCGCTGCTCACCTCCAGCTGGGCGAGGTCGGCCTTGAGCAGGGCGATCTGGTTCTGCAGGGCGGTGGCTTGCGCGGGCAGCACCGCCGCGCCGGCCTCCTGCTCGAGGTTGGTGATCTGGGTCTGCAGCTGGGTCTCCGCAGCGGTCAGGCTCTGCAGCGCCAGAGACGACTCGTAGTCGACCATCGCCTTGGCGTAGGCGTTGGCGATCGTGGCCGCGCGCGCAGGACGGGCGTTCGTGGAGTTGATGGCGATCAGGTTCGACTGCCCGACCTCCGATGCCCCCACCGTCTCCAGTGCGCCGAGCTGGTGCTGGGCGGCCGCCTCCACGGGGGCGCTGGTGACGAGCTGCACCTCCGTCTAGATCTGCGCCGGCGAGATGGTCTGCTGCGTCGTCGAAAGGGACACCGGCCCGTTGACCGGCTGGACGAGCAGCTGGGCCGTGGCCGTGTACTTCTTGTGCTGACTGAGGGAGTACCCCAGCGCCGCCGCCGTGCACAGCAGCGTCACGAGGACGACCCAGCCGCCCCGCCGCCGCAGCACCGCCAGATACGCGCGCAGGTCCTGCGCCGATTGCCCCGCATCGGTATTCATGCCTTCACACTCCGTGCCGTTATGGCAGCCCGTGCCCACCCGTCCAGGCACCGGAGCGCCGCCTCTCCCACGGGCGGTAAACGGCCATCGAGGCGCGACCTGTCGGGAAATCGCAATGTGTTCACAAAACGGCAACGCCCTCCCCGAATCGGGGGAGGGCGTTGGTCGAAACTTGTCGAATATCGGGCCGGGAGCGATTCGCGACCTCGGGCCGTCAGGCCAGGCGCACGCTCCGGCGGCGCCGGGTGAGGAGCATGATGCCGGCGGCGCCCAGGGCCAGGGCGGCGGCGCCCACCGCGGCCGACACCTCGCCATTGCCGGCCGGGGACCGGAATCCCGAGAGCGACACGCCCGCGGGCGACGTCGCCGGGGCCGCGGCCTTGGTGACGGTCAGGGTGCTCACGCCGATCGGGTCGTTGGACGCCGCGCCGGTCCCGATCCCCGTCCCGATCCCCTGGGCCACCACCTCGTAGGCGGCGGGAGCCACGCTTGCCGGGATGCTCACCGGCACCGTCGCCGAGCCGTCGGGCCCGGCGACGAGGGTGGTGAGCACGGTGGGCTGGCTGCCGGCCGAGTGGGCGTCACCGGGGAGGAAGACGACGACGGGCTGGTGCGGGGAGAAGCCGGTGAGGACGACGAGGAGCTTGCCGGCACCCGCCACCGCGACCCCGACGCTCAGCCGGATGCCGATCCCCGGCGTGGGGGGGTAGTGGCGGTGGGCCGCAGCAGCGGCCGACGTGCCGGAGCCGGTGCTGGCGAACGCCGGCGCCGCAGCAGCGGCCGAGCCCACGCCGATCGCCAGTACGGCCGCGCAGATGTGCTTGGCAAGCCGGGTATGCACAGTCTCCAAACCTCCGCCCAAAGGTCCGCTGTGTGGCCACCACCGTGGCCCGTCACAGGGTTCTTACGTTGTGGAGGAACCCTTGTCCAGCGCAAACCTTGCGAGCGGGCCCGCCGGGTCGAAGATTCATCGCCCGGACACTTGCCGGTCACCCGTCGTTCACCTGACCTGCCAGGACGAAGGAGGCGCAAGGAGTCGTCCCGCTCCCCGTTGACCTTGACGAAAGGCCGGTTTCGGGCAGGGAACGGGCGCCCCAGGTTGCCTGGGCGGAGGTAGGGCGTGACCACGGACATCAACGAGGGTTCGTTCACGGGTGCACCCCGCGCCGACCTGGCTGCGTCCGTGGTCGCGGGTCAGCCCGCCACGGCCGACGCCCCGGACAGCGAGTCGGGTGCCGGCGAGGAGACGCACCGTTTCGTCCTCGATCCCCGCGGCTCGAGCGGCACGCTCATCGTGGCCGACACCGTCGCCCTGCTCGTCGCCGCCGCCGAGGCCGCGGTCGTCCAGGGGGCCGTGCACACGGCGCACCTCGGGGGTGTCGTCATCGTCAGCTTCTCGTCGCTGATCGTGAGGCTGCTGGGCTGCGTGCCGATCATGGTCGCCATCCTGGCGGTGTCGCACAACCGGCAGCACCTGCGCCGGCCCCTCGGCGTGCAGCTGAGCATCGTCACGCCGCTGCTCGCCATCGGCGCCGCACTGTGCATGTTGAGCTGGCACCTGATGCAGGGCGTCGGCCTCGTCATCGCGCCGCGCGACGACGCCATCCTCCTCATGTGCGGCTTCGGCATCGTGACGGTGACCGCGGCGCGCATGGCGTGCGAGGTGCCCCCCGTGGACGAGCTGGGCACGCGCACCAAGCGCGTGCTCGTGGTGGGCAGCGGCGTGGTGGCGGACCGCCTCATCGAATCGCTCACCATGGAGGGCGACGTGACCGTCGTCGGCTACGTCGACGACGACCCCCTCGACCCCTCCGGGTGCATCGGCAAGCTCTCGGACCTGGTGAACCGCTGCGACGAGCACCGCGTCGACCACGTGATCGTCGCCTTCTCGCGCTCGAGCTCCGAGGATCTGATCGAGGCGTTGCGACCCATCCAAGGCCGGCTGCCGATCACGGTCGTCCCCCGGCTCTTCGACGTGCTGCCGGTCACGGCCAACCTCCACGACCTGGGCTCGGGCATGGCCGGCATCGGCGTGCCCACCGCCACGCTCGGGACCTTGCCCCGCATGGTCAAGCGCGCCATGGACGTGGTCGGCGCGGGGACCGCGCTCGTCGTCCTCTCCCCTCTGCTCGTCGTCGTCTCGGTCCTCGTCCGCACCACCTCGCACGGCGGCATCCTCTACCGACAGGCGCGCGTGGGCTATCGCGGACAGAGCTTCAACGTCCTCAAGTTCCGCTCGATGTACGTCCAGCAGGCGACGGACGACCCCGCCCAGCTGAGCGGCACCGCCGCGGTGGGGCCCTTCCCCAAGCTCAAGGACGACCCCCGGGTCACGCCCGTGGGGCGCGTCATCCGCAAGACCAGCATCGATGAGCTACCGCAGCTGTGGAACGTGCTGCGCGGCGACATGTCGCTGGTGGGCCCACGGCCCTTCATCCCCAGGGACGCCGCCTTCATCAGCGGCTGGGCGCAGCGCCGGTACTCGGTCCGCCCCGGGATCACGGGGCTGTGGCAGGTGTCGGGTCGCAACAACCTGACGTTCGAGGAGATGTGCCGGCTCGACGGGCTGTACGTGTCCAGCTGGTCGGTGGGCCTCGATCTTCGTGTTTTCGTCCGCACGCTGCGGGCCGTCGTGAGCTCGAAAGGTGCATTCTGATGATCAAGCGCAACGCCAACTCGGGGTCGGGCGGGCCCTGGTCACGTCGGCGCTTGCGGCTCCCATCACGGCACGGCGGCGGGCAGGACACCTCCAACGCGTGGAAGCGCCGGGGCTTGGGCCGTTCGTCGCCGTCCACGGCCGACGGGAGCGAGAACCCCTGGGCGCAGCGCCGGATCCGCCGGCAGCCCGAGGTCGCATCCGAGTCGAATGACGACCGCGTCTGGGAGGGGGTGGGTGCCGGGGCCAGCCTGCGCACCAAGGCGGCCGCCGGTCTGGCGGCAGTCGCCGTCGTCCTCGCCGTGGTCGGGTTCGTGATGCCATCGACCAAGCCGACCAACACGGCGCTGCCCACCATCTCGACCAGCACGCTCGCCCCGCGGACGGTGCAGACGCCGCCGGAGCAGATCATCATGGCGCCGCCGCCCACCACCACGACGACCGCGCCGGCCATCGCACCCGCCCCGCCGACCGCACCGGTGCGCACGTTCACCGTGGCCGCCACGCCCCCGGCGGCGCCCCCCGGACCGTGCACGGCCGACGACCTGACCGTCACCACCACCACCGACGCCCCGTCGTACAGCCCGGGGAGCCAGGTCGTGGTGACTTCGATCCTCCACTTCGTCCACACCTGCGTGTTCACGCCGGCGAACCCGCCCTCGGGGACCTGCCCTGCGGCGATCACCATCAGGGACTCGAACGGCAACCAGGCATGGCCGGCGAAGGGCGCCTCCGTGACCTGTGCCGACCTGCAGGGCGGGACCTTCAGCCAGGGCAGCACGCAGAGCGTGACCATGACCTGGGACGGCAACGAGTACTCGCCGTCGACGGGCTCGACCCCCGCGCCCGCCGGCGCCTACAGCGCCACAGGAGCCTGGTACTGGTCGAGCGACGGCCAGCCCCTGTCGCAGAGCACGACCTTCACCATCTCCTAAAGGCCGCG
>DASPTT010000019.1:0-31214 GCA_035623275.1 Acidimicrobiales bacterium | reverse complement strand
GCCGCGCCGAGGTGCCGGACCCGCCGGAAGGATGCCCATGTCGACCACCACCCACTACCGGCGCCCGGGCTGGTTCACCCGCCGGGTCTTCAACCGGGCCGTGGCCGGGCTCACCCGGCTGGGGATCAGCGTGTGGGGGAGCCGGGTGCTCGAGGTGCGAGGCAGGCGCAGCGGTCTGCCCCGCCGGGTGCCGGTGAACCTCCTCGTGCTGGAGGGACGCCGGTACCTGGTCTCGCCCCGCGGCGAGGGCGAGTGGGTGCGCAACGTCCGTGCCGCGCAGGGCCGGCTGGAGCTCCTCCTGGGCCGGCGCCGCGAAGGGTGCGTGGCCGTCGAGGTGCCCGATGCGGACAAGCCCGTCATCCTCCGGGCCTACCTGCGGCGCTGGCGGGCCGAGGTGGGTGTGTTCTTCGACGGCGTCGGCCCCGACGCGGACGACGCCACACTGGCTGCCATCGCCCCGCGGCACCCGGTCTTCGCCCTGCACGACGCGGACGCCGCCGCCCGGTGAGCGGGCGACCGCCGCGTCCCGCTCGCAGCGCCCGGGCCGAGCAGATCGTGGCGTGCGCACGCGACATCCTCGAGTCCGAGGGGCAGGCCGCGGTGACCATGCGCCGGATCGCGCAGCGGCTCGGCATCCGGGCGCCGTCGCTCTACAAGCACTTCGCGTCCAAGCGGGACCTGGAGATGGCGCTGGTCGAGCAGGGCCTCGACGAGGTGGGCGTCGCCCTGCACCGCGCCGTCGACGCCGCCCCGTCCCGTCAGGGCCTGCGGGAGCTGCTGCGCACGTACCGCGCCGAGGCCTTGTCCCATCCCAACCTCTACCGCCTGGCCACGGTGGGCCCGCTGGCCCGCGACGAGCTCACCCCGGGCCTGGAGGACTGGGCGGGTGCGCCCTTCCTCACGGTCACCGGCGACCCGCACGTGGCCCAGGCCCTGTGGTCCTTCGCCCACGGCATGGTCGTCCTCGAGCTCGACGGCCGTTTCCCCGAGTCAAGCGACCTCGACCGGACGTGGGCGGCGGGGGCGAAGGCGTTCGCGGGCCCTCAGCCGAGGTAGGGCTGCTCCTCGGCCCAGGTGAAGTCCACTGCCGGGCTCCCGGAGCTGTCGGTGAGGATCTCGGCGCCGGCGGTGATCCCCGAGGGGCCGGTACCCCAGGCCGCGCCCATGACGCAGGGTGCGCACGCCAGGCCCATCAGGATGTTGTGGCGGTGCTCCCAGCACCCGCCGGGATCCGACGGGCTGCAATTCACGTTCCCTCCGCCGGAGCCGTCGTCGTACATCCACAGGTACATGGCCTCGAGGGGGTTGCCGAGGTTCCCGGCCCAATTGCTGCCCCACGCCGTCCACGGGAACCCCGGCGGCGGCCCGGGGTCGCTGTCGCTCTGCACCCCTTGGACCGCGGCGCCGTCGAGCGCGCTCGCCATGGCCGACAACGGCGGCAGGCCGCGCACCGTGCGCTCGAGGTCGGTGGCCACGAACAGCTGCTGCCCGCCGTCGAGCGACCACCAGTTGGAGGGCAGCGTCATGTCGGGCAGGCCGCTCAGGGCACGGGCGTGGTCGATGGCGGCGAGCGTGGTGCCCACGCAGGACGAGGACTGGTCGAACCCGCCCGACGCGCAGACGGTGCGGAAATCGGGGTCCGGCGGGATGCTGGCCGAGGGGTCGCCGAGGGCGGTGACCACCACGGCGTGGACCACCGGTGGCGGCGGCGGGGGAGGTGCCGGAGCGGGGGTCGGGGCGACGACCGGCCGGGGGCCGGGCGGGGCGGTCGTCGGAGGCGGAGGAGGCGGGGCCGTCGTCGTGGTGGTCGTCGTGGTCGTCGTCGGCGGCTGGAGCGCGCGCAGCGCACCCGTCACGTGCGCCCCGGTGGTGCTGGGGCTGCTCGACGGCGACGGAACGGCCAGGACGACGGCGAGAGAGGTGCCGACGACAAGGCACACGGCGGTCATCAGGGCTTTCGCCGCCGGCGGGACGCGGCGAAGCGAAGACGGGGTGGCGGGCAGGGGACCGGCTCCTTCGGGGGCGGGCGGGGCGGGATCATCATGACCGTCGCGGGCCCGATCCTGCGTCACAAACCGGGCAACTCGCGGACAACGCTCGTCCTCCGTGGCGGCTTGCGCTGGTCAGTGGGACCAACCGACGACGCGGCCCCGGTCCGGGGGGGCCACCAACGCGCCCGCCCGCTGTCGGGCGGCGACACCCGCATGGTGGAATGACGAGGTGACGCAGCAGCCCGAGCGATCCCCGGATCCCGGCGCGCCCGACGGGGCCCGTGCCCGCCCGGCCGATCCCGCGCTGGACGGGTTCCACCCGGCGGTGGCCGCATGGTTCGCCCGCCGCTTCCCCGACGGGGCCACCGAACCCCAGGCGCGGGGCTGGCCGGCGATCCGCGCCGGCTCGGACACGTTGGTGGCCGCGCCCACCGGCTCGGGCAAGACCCTCGCCGGCTTCCTCGTGTCGATCGACGCGCTGTACCGGGCCTACGGCGAGGGGCGCGACATCTCCGGTACGCGCGTCGTCTACGTGTCGCCGCTCAAGGCGCTGGCCGTCGACATCCACCAGAACCTCCAGGGGCCGTTGGCGGAGATCGCGGCGGTGGCGCGCGAGCTCGGGCTGGAGCCCGCCCCCGTCACGGTGGCGGTGCGCACCGGCGACACGCCGCCGTCGACGCGCACGGCCATGGTGAGGACGCCGCCGACCTTCCTCGTGACGACGCCCGAGAGCCTCTATCTCTACGTCACCGCCGAGCGCAGCCGCGCCGTGCTCGGCGCCGTCGACACGGTGATCGTCGACGAGATCCACGCGCTGGCCCGCGACAAGCGCGGCTCGCACCTGGCGCTGACCCTGGAGCGGCTCGAGCACCTGCAGCTCGGGCGGCACCCGCAGCGGATCGGGCTCTCGGCCACCCAGCGGCCGATCGAGGCTACGGCCCGGCTCCTCGTCGGATCCGAAGAGCGGCGCGCCCCCACCGTCGTCGACTGCGGGCACGCGCGCGCCCTCGCCCTGTCGATCGAGCTCCCCGACACGGAGCTCGCCGCGGTGGCGTCCACGGAACAGTTCGAGGAGATCGTCGACCGGATCGCGGGCCACGTGGCCGGCCACCGCACGACGCTCGTCTTCGTCAACACCCGCCGCATGTCCGAGCGCCTGGCCCACATGCTCGGCGACCGCCTCGGGCCGGACCAGGTGGCGGCCCACCACGGGTCCCTGTCGAAGGACCGGCGGCTCAAGACCGAGGACCGCCTGCGCGCCGGCGACCTGCGGGCACTGGTGGCCACGGCCTCGCTCGAACTCGGCATCGACGTCGGCCCCGTGGAGCTCGTCTGCCAGGTCGGCTCGCCCCGGGCCGTCGCCACGCTCCTCCAGCGCGTCGGGCGCTCCAACCACTCGCGCACCGGGGTCCCCGAGGGGATCCTCTATCCCATGACGCGCGACGAGCTCGTCGAGTGCGCCGCCCTCCTGGCGGCGGTACGCGCCGGGCGGCTGGACGCCACCGTGCAGCCGGTGGCGCCGCTCGACATCCTCGTGCAGCAGGTGGTCGCCGAGGTGGCCGCGGCCGAGGAGTGGAAGGAGGACGACCTCTACGACCTGGTGCGCGGGGCCGCTCCCTACGCCGGGCTGGCGCGCCGCGACTTCGACGAGGTGGTGGCGCTGGCGTCCGAGGGCATCGCCACCGGCCGGGGCAAGCGCATGGCGTACCTCCACCGCGACGGGGTGAACGGGGTCCTGCGGCCACGGCGCGGCGCCCGGCTGGCCGCGCTGACCAGCGGAGGGGCGATCGCCGAGGTGGGCGACTACCGGGTGGTGGCGGAGCCCGACGGCACACCGGTCGGCTCGGTCAACGAGGACTTCGCCATCGAGTCGATGGTGGGCGACGTGTTCCTCCTCGGCACGCACTCGTGGCGGATCCGCCGGGTCACCCAGGGCGAGGTCCGGGTCCAGGACGCCGAGGGGGCGCACCCCACGGTCCCGTTCTGGGTCGGGGAGGCGCCGAGCAGGACCGCCGAGCTCTCGGAGGAGGTCTCGGCGCTGCGCGGGCGCGTCGGCGAGCTGCTCTCGGACGCGTCTGGCGTGCACGGCGCGACGGCGGATGTCGCGGCGCGCTGCGGGCTCGGACCCGAGGCGGCGGCCGAGCTCGTCCAATATCTGGCCGCCGGCCTCGGCGAGCTGGGCACGATGCCCACCGGCGACGACGTCGTCTTCGAGCGGTTCTTCGACGAGGCCGGGGGGATGCAGCTCGTCGTGCACGCCCCCTTCGGGGGCCGCATCAACAAGGGCCTGGGACTGGCGCTGCGCAAGCGCTTCTGTGCCACGTTCGACTTCGAGCTGCAAGCCGCCGCAACCGACGACGCGGTGGTCCTCTCGCTCGGCCCGCAGCACAGCTTCCCGTTGGCGTCGGCGCCCAAGCTGGTGCACTCCAACACCGCGCAGGCCACGCTCACCCAGGCGGTGCTGGCGTCACCCATGTTCGCGTCGCGCTGGCGCTGGAACCTCAACCGCTCGCTGGCGGTGCTGCGCTTCCGGGGCGGCAAGAAGAACCCGCTGCCGGTCCAGCGGATGGAGTCGGACGACCTGATGGCCGCGGTCTTCCCGGCACTGGCGGCCTGCCAGGAGAACGCGGCGGCCGGGCCCATCCAGGTCCCCGATCACGTGCTCGTGCGCCAGACGATGGACGACTGCCTGCACGAGGCCATGGACCTGGACGGGCTCGTCGAGACCCTGCGGCGGATCGAGTCGGGGAAGGTGCGCGTCCACTTCGTGGAGACCACCGAGCCCTCGGTCTTCTCGCACGAGATCCTCAACGGCAAGCCCTACACGTTCCTCGACGACGCGCCCCTCGAGGAGCGCCGGACCCGGGCGGTCCAGCTGCGGCGCGGCCTGCCGCTGGAGGCCAAGTCCCTCGGCCAGCTCGATGCCGCCGCCGTCGAGCGCGTCCGGGCCGAGGCCGCCCCCGAGGTTCGCGACGCCGAGGAGCTCCACGACCTGCTCCTGTCGGCGGTGGTGCTGCGACCGGTACCCGACGAGGCGCATCGGACATGGTTCGCGGCGCTGCGCGACGCGGGCCGGGCCATGGAGGTGACCCTGTCCGAGGCCGAGCTCCGGCTCTGGTGCGCGGTCGAGCGGCGCGCCGCGGTCGAGGCCCTGTTCCCCGGGGCCCGCCTCGTGCCCGACCTGGTCGCCCCTCTCTCGCCGCCGGCCGAGGGCACTGCCGCGCACGACCCGGACGTTGCTGTCGCGGACGTCGCACGCGGGCACCTGGACGTGGCCGGGCCGATGACCCTGGAGCAGCTGGCCGAGGAGTGCGCGGTCCCGGCCGCTCGGGTGGCGGTGGGCCTGGCCCGTCTGGAGGCCGAAGGATTCGCCATGCGCGGGCACTTCGACCCGGCGATCGACGACGAGCAGTGGTGCGCCCGGCGGCTCCTGGCGCGGATCCACGCCTACACCCAGGGCCGGCTCCGGCGAGAGATCGAGCCGGTGAGCGCGCAGGAGTTCGTGCGCTTCCTCCTGCGCTGGCAGCACGCGGCGCCGGGCACCCAGCGCCACGGCCGTGCCGGGGTGCTGGCCGTGGTCGACCAGCTCCAGGGGTTCGAGATCCCCGCAGGGGCCTGGGAGGAATCCGTCCTCCCCGCGCGTGTCGAGCAGTACCAGACCCAGTGGCTCGAGGATCTGTGCCTCTCTGGCGAGCTCGTGTGGGGCCGCGTCGGCCTGCGCCCGGGCGACGCCGAGGGCGGGCCGCGACGCGGCGCGGCCACACCGTCGCGGGCCACGCCCGTCACCTTCGCGATGCGCGACGACCTGCCCTGGCTGCTGCAGAGCGCACGGGGGACGGCCCGACCGGTCGAGCCCGAGCACGGCGCGGCACGCGACGTGCTCGAGGCCCTGCGGTCGAACGGCGCGCTGTTCCACGCCGAGCTTCGGACCCTGACGGGCCGGCTGCCCGTGGAGGTCGAGGAGGGCTTGTGGGACCTCGTGGCTCGTGGCATCGTGACCGCGGACGGCTTTCAGGCGGTGCGCTCCCTCCTCTCGGCGCGTGACACCTGGAACCGCCGCCGGCGACACGAGCAGCGCACCCGCGTGGGGCGGCTCGGCGGGCGCACGCCGAGCTGGCGCCAAGGCGGCGAGGGCCGGTGGTCGCTGCTCCCGGGCGTCGTCGTCGCCGAGGACGTCGACACCCTGGCCGAGCAGGTGGCCGGTCAGCTCCTGGCGCGCTGGGGCGTGGTCTTCTGGGACCTCATGGCCCGCGAGGACGTGGCGTTGCCCTGGCGGGAGATCGTGTGGGCCCTGCGCCGGTTCGAGGCGCGGGGCATCGTGCGCGGGGGTCGCTTCGTCTCGGGCTTCGCCGGCGAGCAGTACGCCCTGCCCGAGGCGGTGGAAGAGCTGCGGCGGGTGCGCCGGACCGCGCGGCAGGGCGAGGAGGTCCGGGTCAACGCCGCCGACCCTCTCAACGTGGTTGGGATCGTGCTCCCGGGCCCGCGCGTGCCCGCGGTCCGGACGAACTGGGTCGCCTACCGCGACGGGGCCCAGGTGCCCGACGAGCCGCGGGTGTCCCGCGCCCGCCCCTCGGTCGGCGGTCCGGCGGTGGGCAGCCGCTAGGGAGACGTCCGGCCCCGGCCCGCGCCGCCTCGGCGCCCCGGGACGACGAGCCGGTGCAGGCGCTCGTCACCGTGGAGCGCCGCCGACAGCGCGTCCTCACCGAGGCCGGGGCCCTGCGACGCGTAGGCGGCCACGGCGGCCGCCTTGGCGTCGTGCCCGCCTTGGGCGTCGGGCAAGGCCAGGCCCGTCCCGGCGAGGTCGTCGTGGAGCCCGAAGCCCCGTGCCGACAGCGCGTCGAGCGCGGGCCCGACATGGTCCGGGTACTGGGCGCCGTAGGGCAGCTCCTCGTAGAGGACCCATACCGATCCCGGCCGGCTTTCGGCCACGGCGAGCGCCGCCCGCGCCGTCAACCGGTGGTCGGGGTGCACCAGCCCCAGCGGCACGAGCCAGGTCGTCGGTGCGCCAGGATCCGTGCCGGCCCGATCGACGAGGTCTCCGAGCGCTCGCGCGACCGCTTCCACCAAGGCGTCGCCCTCGGGCCCCGGGTAGCCGTAGGCCTCCTCCCGGTACTGGTGGTCCCAGAACCCGAGGTGGTTGGCGCTCGCACCGAGCAGGTCCAACGCGGCACGGTCCTCGGCGCGCCGTACGGCGGTGACGTCGTCGCCGGCGGCGAACCCGCACCGGCCGTCCCACCAGGTGACCGGGTCGACCGACGCGGGACCGCCGTCGAACACGGTGACCACCAGCGCACCGGGGTTGGCGGCGAGCATGCGCCCGCAGCTCAGGACCGCGTCGTCGAGATGCGGGGAGACCACGCCGGGCTCGACGCGCATGGCGGGTGCCCCGGCCGTGGGCGCCCGCACCTCCACCCTCAGTCGGCGGCGGCGATGGTGGTGGCGATCTCGCCGGCGCGCGTCCCCGCGTCGGCCGGCGCGACCGCCCCGTCGGCCCGGCGCTCGGCCAGGATGCGGTCGAGCTCCAGGGCGATGTCCTCGTCCTGCGCCATGAGGCCTTCGACGTCGACGTCCTGGAAGTCGAGCACGCCCATGTCGAGGAAGGCGGCCTGGATCTTGGGTCCCCACAGGCCGATCTTCTTCACGTTGGGGACGATGCGGCTGAACAGGCGCTTGCGGAACTCGCCCATGATCTGGGCCTGCTCGACGTAGCGGCAGCACTCGTCGACGGGGAGACCCAGGCGCTCCCACACCTCGCCGGCCAGGAACCGGTCGCGCAGGAGATAGGAGGCCTCCACGACGAACTCCTCGCGTTCGCTTCGCTCGGCCTCGGTGATGTCCCGGTAGGCGTCCTGCAGGGCGGCGATGCCGAAGGCGACGTGGCGGGCCTCGTCGCTCATGACGTAGGCGTTGACCGACTTGGTGAGCGGCTCCTCGGTCAGGTCGCGGATCACGCCGAACGCGCCCAGGGCCACGCCCTCGACCATCATCTGCATGCCCAGGTAGGTGAAGTCCCAGCGGCTGTCGCTGATCGTCTGGTCCAGCAGGGTCTGCAGGTGGGGGTTGATCGGGTACATGAGCCCGACCTTGGTGTTGAGGTACCGGGCATAGGTCTCGACGTGGCGGGCCTCGTCGATGACCTGGGTCGCCGCGTAGAACTTCGAGTCGACGTCGGGGACCGTCTCGACGATCTTGGCCGTGCAGATGAGCGCGCCCTGTTCGCCGTGGAGGAATTGCGAGAAGGTCCACGCCAGCTGGTGCAGGCGCACCTCGTCCTTCTGCTCCCGGCTGAGCTTGTCCCAGATCTCGGAGCCGAAGAGCGCGGTCTGGTAGTCGGGCATCGCACCCTGGTCGGCGAAGTCGATGTCGATCGACCAGTCGACGCGCGTGTTGGTGTTCCACTGCTTGTCCTTGCCCTGCTCGTAGAGCGAGAGCATCCGGTCGCGGCCTTCGTCGTACTCCCAGTTGAAGACCACCTCGGTGCCGTGGCCCGGCAGGTTCCACTTGGTCTGCTCCACCGGCACGGCGTAGTGGCGGGTGCTCATCGGTCGCTCCTTGTGGGTCGGGCTGATGGGTCGGGTGATGGGTCGGGTGATGGGTCGGGTGATGGGTCGGGCTGATGGGTCGCGGCTGGTACGGGTCGGTCAGGCGGCCAGGCCGTCGACGCACACGTCGGCCAGCACGGCGGCGACGTCCTCGACGGGATGATCGGGGGGCGAGACGGTGTAGCTCACGAGCAGACGGGCCACGGCGTCGGCGACGATGCGCAGCCGGCGCACGGCCAAGCCCGGCAGGCGCTCGGCCACCAGCTCCTCCACCACCGGCCGCGCCACCCGCAGCACGGGGCTCGCCGGCGAGGCGAGGAAGGGCACGACCACCTCGGGCTCGCTGGCCAGGAGCCGGTCGAGCATCGGGTGCTCCCGTGCCCGGCGCATCACCAGGGCGATGGCCACGCACAGTGCCTCGCGCAGGTCGGGGAGGCCGGCGGTGGCCCGGCGGGTGGCCTCCAGCACGTCCTCCTCGTCGCGCCGGACCACGTCGGCGACCAACTCGTCGCGGTCACGGAAGTAGCGGTACACGGTCTGGCGGGACACGCCGGCCGCCTTGGCTACCTCGACGAGGCTGAGCTTGCGCAGGCCGACCCGGGTGATCTCGGCCACGGCGGCGTCCAGGATCACGCTGCGGGTGTCGGTCGCCTCCACCAGGGCCATGCCGAGACGCTACCCTCGATGTGACATTCTGTCAATAAATGTAACGACAATAGAGGCAACTATGTCCAGCTCCCTGGGCGGCAACCCCCGGCACCGTGCTACAACGGCCAGCCGATGAGGACGCGCAGGCTCGTCGGCGCAGTCGCACTCGGATCGGTGGGGGCCGCCGTGGCCCACCAACGCTGTCGCCGCGCCTGGGCCCGGGCGCCCGACCCCTGCGGCCCGGAGGGGATGGCGCTGCCCGCCGGGGACGAGCACAAGGTGGTGACCGACGACGGCGCCGTCCTGTCGGCCACCGTGGCGGGTCCTGCGGGCGGCCCACCGGTGCTGCTCGCCCACTGCTTCCTCTGCACCCGCGACGTCTGGGGGGGCGTCGCCCGCCGGCTGGTCGCCGGTGGGCATCGGGTCCTGCTCTACGACCACCGCGGGCACGGGACCTCGACGCTCGGCGCGGAGCCGCTCACCATCGGCCGGCTCGGCACCGACGTCCGCGTCGTGCTGGAGCACTTCGGCCTCGAGGATGCCGTGCTCGCCGGGCACTCCATCGGCGGCATGGCCGCGCAGGCCTTTGCCGTCGACCACCCCGAGGTCGTGGCGCAGCGTCTGCGGGGCCTGGTGCTGGTGGCCACCTCCGCCCGCCCGTCGCCGATGCCGACGACGTCGACCACGGTCGAGCGCATCCTCGGGGAGCACGCGCTGCGGATGCCCGAGGCCACGATCGGCCACGCGGCGGTGCGGGGCGCCTTCGGGCGAGCGTCACCCCCCGCGCCGCACCTGGAGTACGTGCGGGCGCGGGTGGGGGCGACCATGCCGGCGGCACGCGTCGAAGGGGCGGTCGCCATCTCGCACATGGACCTGCGCCAGCGGCTCGGGGCCGTGGCGGTCCCCACCACGGTGGTCGCCGGCGGTCTCGACCTGCTCCTCCCGCCCTATCACGCCCGCTCGCTCGTGCGGCACCTCCCCGGCGCGCGCCTCGAGCTCCTGCCGGGCGTCGGGCACATGGTGCCGATGGAGGCGCCCGACCAGCTGTCCGAGGTGATCGCCAGCCACGTCTCGTCGTGATCGTGCGCCGCGCCCGGCCCCGAGGGGCGGTCGCCGGGCTGCGCACCTAGCGAAGCAGGTCGGCGGCGTCCTTCTGGGCGGCGGTGATGACGTCGACGATCTCGTCGCCGATGAGCTCGTCGCGCTCGAGCAGCGCGTCGCGCAGCGCCTCGACGATCGCCCGGTGGTCCTCGAGCATCACCCGTACGTCGTCCTTGGCCCGGCGCAGGAGCGCCTCGACCTCCTGGCGGCCGGCGTCGGTGCCCACCACCCGCGAGACGATGTTGCCCTCGATGGGAGAGGCGATCGCCTCCGAGGAGATGAGCGTCGAGCCCATGCCCAGGCTCCCCACCATCAGGCAGGCGTTGGTCGTCGCCGCCTGGAGGTCCGCGGCCACGCCGCTCGAGGTCTCGCCGAAGAAGATCTCCTCGGCCGCCATGCCGCCGAACGCGATCTGGATCATGGCCTCGATCTCCGAGCGCGTGCGGGTGAAGCGCTCCTCGGACTCGGAGTGGGCGAGCAGGCCCAAGGCGTCCTTGCGCTTGATGATCGAGAGCACTTCGAGCTTGCGCCCGGTGCCCACCAGGTAGGCGACGGCGGCGTGCCCGGACTCGTGGGTGGCGATGGTGCGGCGCTCGGCCTCGGTGTACTCGACGGGCTGGCCCAGGCCGATCTCCTCGGTCATCTTCGCCTTCTGCAGGTCCGTCCAGCTGAGCCGGTCCGCACCGCGGCGCAGCGCCCACACCAGCGCCTCGTCCAGGAGGTGCTCGATCATCACCGGCGAGTACCCGAAGGTCAGGGCGGCGAGGGTGTCGCGGCGCTGAGGGTCGTCGAGCTCGTCGTCGTGCGCCTTCTTCTCCAGGTAGTAGTCGATGATGTCGCGCCGGCCCGCACGCGACGGCAGGTCGAAGTAGATCGAGCGGTCGAAACGACCGGGGCGCAACAGCGCGGGGTCGAGGTCGAAGGCCCGGTTGGTGGCGCCGATCACGAGGATGTTGGCCGGCTGGGGCGGGCGCTTCTTGCGCTGGTGCGCCGCGGGCAGCCAGGCGTTCACCAGGTCGACGAATTTCCCCCGCAGGCGCTGCATGGCCGGCGGCTGGTCGAAGCTCTGGAGCTGGATCAGCAGCTCGTTCACGACGCCGGCCACGCCGTCGTGGTGGCGGCCGACGCCGCCCATGCCGCCGCGGGCCCCGCCGATGGCGTCGATCTCCTCGATGAAGCCGATGGCCCCGCCCTCCCGACGCGCGTAGGTGCGCAGCGCCTTGAAGTAGGAGCGGATCTTGCGATTGGTCTGGCCGTAGAACATCGACTGGAACGCCGACGACGACACGAAGAGGAAGGGCACGCCCGCTTCGGCCGCCATGGCCTTGGCCATGTAGGTCTTGCCCGTGCCCGGCGGCCCCTCGAAGAGGATGGCCCTGCGGGCGGTGCCGCCCATGGTCTCGGCGAAGATCTTGTGCCCGAGGAACAGGTTCAGGCTCTTGACCACCTCGTCGACCACCGGACCCGCGCCGCGCACGTCGGCCAGCGTCACGTCGATCTCGCCCGGGCGGTACAGGACGTGGGGGGAGCGGCCCGCGCCGAGCAGCGGGCCGATCAGGGCCACGGCGAATATGGCGATGAGGATCATCGCCGGGAGGTAGGGGACGAGGGCGTGCGGGAAGTGCGGCACCACGAACGGCCCGCGGTGCCAGAGCAGGTCCCGGACGGCGAGGTACGCGGCGACGGGCAGGAGCACCAGGACGGCGCGCCGCATCCGCGACTGGCGGCCCCGCTCGCGCGCCGCGCCCACGTCGGCTGCGTCCACCCGGATCACCCCGGACTGCCCGAGCACCTCGAGACCCGCGTTCCCCGCGTCCCGGCCCTCGACCGTGTGCGCCCCTGCCCGTGGTCCCATCGTCCTGCCCCCTGCTTCTTCTGCCCCGAGCACCACTGTGCGTGGCTCTACTCACACAACGGGCAACGCCCGGCCAAATCACGGCCAACTCTCCCGAAAGGACGGCTGATGAGGGCATTTCACGGGAAACGTGGGCCGGCGAGGGCCGCCCCCGCCGACGGTCACATCGGGTGGCGAGGCGACCCCGGCGGCCGGCGCCGCATTGTTAGCCTTGGGTGCCATGTCCAACGGCCGCCCCCCGGCGGATGCGCGCGCCGGCACGCGCCAACGTGCCCGCCGGCCCGTCCCCAACGAGGAGGGTCTGCGCTCGCTCGGCGAGCAGATGCAGCGTTCGGCGGCCGCCCCCCGGCGCGGCCGGTCCGGCGCCGGCCCGAGCGGCCCCGACGGGCCCGACGGCCCCCTGGACGTGACGGGGTCCCAGCCCTATCCCGACCCACGCGACCCGCTCGGCCGGCGGACGCGCCGGGGCCGGCGCAAGATGCGGCGCTGGACCAAGGTGTTGCTCGTGTCGGGCCTGGTGCTCGTCGTGCTGGTGGGGGCGGTGGCGGGATACCTCGGGTACCTCAACAGCCTGATCCATCGCATCAAGGTGCTCGGGCTGTCGTCCGGGGCGACATCGGGCGCGCTGGCCAACACCGAGAACATCCTCCTCGTGGGCTCGACGTCGCGCTGCGACCTCAAGGTCCAGAACCTTGCCTACGGCCTGTGCTCGAACGGGGTGACCGGCGTCAACAGCGACGTCGTGATGGTGCTGCACCTGAACCCGAGCACGCACTCGGTGTCGATCATCTCGATCCCCCGTGACCTGTTCGTGCCCAACGCCCGCACCTCGGGCGCGAACAAGATCGACGCCGCGCTGGCCCAGAGCCCGAGCCAGCTCGTCGCGGCAATCCAGGAGGACTTCGGCATCCCGATCCAGCACTACGTGGAACTCAACTTCGACACCTTCGCGGGCGTGGTCGACGCGCTCGGGGGCATCGACATGTACTTCCCCGAGCCCGTGTTCGACGACTACTCGGGACTGGTGGTGCTGGCGCCGGGGTGCATCCATCTCGACGGCACCCGCGCCCTGCAGGTGGTGCGGGCTCGGCACCTCCAGTACAAGGGGCCCGGGGTCACGGCCACGAACTACCACTACTGGCCCCAGGAGGCCCAGAGCGACCTGGCCCGCATCCGCCGGGACCACGAGTTCCTCCGGGTCCTGGCCACAGCGGTGTCCCACCAGGGTCTCGGGAACCCGCTCACCGACCGCCAGATCATCGCCAGCGTCGCCTCGCAGCTGACCGTGGACGGCGGGTTCGGCGCCACCGACATGGTCAACCTCGTGCTCACCTTCCATTCGGTGAACGTGGGCAGCGCGCCGCAGCTCACCATCCCGGTGATGGAGTCGTCGTCGCTCACCTACTACTACCAGGGATACGACTACGGGAACATCGAGTTCCCGAGCGAGCCCCAGGACCAGCAGGTGATCGACCAGGCGCTCGGTGTCAGCTCCTCGATCGACACCATGACCGGCAAGCCCCTGCCCGGTCCCGGCAGCGTCACGGTGTCGGTGCTCAACGGCAGCGGCGTGGCCAACCAGGCGGCGGACACCTCCAGCGCACTCGGCGCGCTCGGCTTCTCGATGGTCGGGCTCGGCGACGTGGCGTCGCCGGCGACCCAGTCCGAGACGGTCGTGTACTACAGCGGGCCGAGCACCGAGGCCGCCGCCGAGGCGGTGGCCCACTCCCTGTCGGGCGCGGTCATCATGGCCCAGGGGCCGACGACCGACGGCGCGCAGGTCACCGTCGTCACAGGCAGCGACTTCTCGGTGAACCCGCCGCCGGCGACCGGGAGCGGCGGCACCGCGTCGACTGCCGCGCCGGGCGGCGTCACGGCGAGCACGGCCGCCACCACCGCAGCGTCCGGAGCCGCCGGGGTGTCGGATTCGGGGTCGTTCAGCGCGCCGACGCCCGCCACCGAGGTGCTCCAGCCCTGGGACCCCCGCTCGTGCACGCCGTCTGGCGGCGAGGGCCCGTAGGCCTCAGGCGCTGCGCGTCGGGAACCACCCGGTGACCGCCGCCTCCAGGCGCCGGCGGTGCGTTCGGTAGAGCTCGGCCGCACCGGCAAGGTCGACCTCCTCGAAGACCACGCGCTCGCCCGGCGCGCAGCGACCGAGCTCGGCGAGGTCCGCACGCACCACCGTCGCCGGCACGGGGTAGCCGCCGACCGTGGCGTGGTCGCACCCGAGGACGATGGGCGCGCCATCCGGTGGCACCTGGACCGCCCCGGTGACGACCCCACGCGACGCGATCGCCGGTGGGGCGCCTGCGGGCCGGGGGCCGCGCAGGCGAACACCCACCCGGTTGGTGGCATCGCCGACCACCCAGTCGGACCCGCACAGCGCGGCCATGCCCTCGGGCCAGGGGTCGGGCCCGGCGACGACGTGCACGACCCGGGTGCCCGCCGTGCGCCCGGGCAGGGGGACGAGCCGGGCCCGGGGCCGGCTCGGCGCGCCGAGGGCGAGGACGTCGCCGCGGCGCAGCGGGCCCGGACCGAGCCCGCACAGCACGTCCGACGAGCGGCTGGCGAGGACGACAGGCGACTCCACCCCGCCGTCGACCGCCAGATAGGCGCGCAGGGGGTCGCGCACGGCTCCCACCACGAGGGTCTGGCCGGGGGCGACGGGCACGACCGCATGGGTGGGGACGCGCCGCCCGTCGAGCGCCAGCGCGGCGTCGCCCACCAGCGCCGCGTGCACGGGAGCGGTGAAGCGCAGGGCCGGTCCCCGTCCGGTGCATTCGAAGGCCGCGGCCCCGGGTTCGTTGCCCACCAGCGCGTTGGCCAGGGAGAGGGCGTCGGGGTCCGCGGCCCCTGCGCGCGGCACCCCGATCGACGCCACGCCCCTCCTCCCGGCGTCCTCGACCAGCGTGAACAGCCCTGGCTCCTCCACGACGACCCCGCGCGCCCCGTGCGCGGGGTCGTTCCCGATCTCGAGCAGCGGGCGTGCGCCGGCGGGCTCGTCGGGCGCGGGGACGTCGGCGGCGTCGACCGGGACGATCCGGACACGGTCGCCCGGCTGCAGGACCGCGAAGGGCGCCGTGGCAGGGTCGAAGAGCCGGCGCCCGGCGCGCCCCACCAGGTGCCAGCCGCCGGGCGTGGCCGCGGGGTACACGCCGGCGAAGCCGCCGGCGAGGGCGAAGGACCCGGCCGGCACGACGGCCCGGGGAGTGGCCCGCCGGGGGATGGCGGCCAGCACCGGTGGGAGCCCGACGAGATAGCCGAAGCCCGGCGAGAAGCCCACGAACGCCACTTCGAGGGACGCCGCCTCGAGCAGTCGCACCACGGCCGCGGGGGTGAGTCCGGCACTCGCGGCAACCTCGGGGAGGTCCGGGCCGTCGAAGGCCACGGGGATCTGGACGGTGCGCCGCTCCCGGTCGGTCCTCGGCGCCGGCGCCAGCGACGCGAGCGCGTCGGACAGGGCCGCCACGCCCACGGTGTCGGGCGCGCCAGGCTCGAGGATGACGGTGACCGAGCGGAAGCCGACGACCACCTCCTCCACGCCGGCCCCGCCAGGGGTGACGCCCGCGTGGGCCAGGGCCGTCGCCAGCGCCCAGGCTTCGTCCGTCGAGCCCGTCTCGACGACCACCCCCGAGTCGGCGAAGCGCCCGACGGCGCGCGGCGCGGTCATGGGGCGAAGCTGGCGATGGCCACGCCGGCGGTGTCGAGGGCGCCACGGATCCGCCGGGCGATGTCGAGCGCGCCCGGGGTGTCGCCGTGGACGCAGATCGACGACGGCGACAGCGACAGCACGGTGCCGTCGACGGCGTGCACCGTCCCGGCCAGCGCCAGCGACCGCGCCCGCCGGGCCGCCTCGTCGGGATCGGTGCACAGGGCGCCGGGACGTCCGCGCTCCCGGAGGGACCCGTCGGCCTCATAGGCGCGATCGGCGAACGCCTCGGTCGCCACCCGCACCGCGCGCCCCTCCGCCGCGGCGAGGGCCGCCGAGCCGGGTGGGACCAGCAGGACGACGTCGTGCGCGTCGCCGAACACGTCGAAGGCGTCGAGCACCGCGCCCGCCACGGCGGCGTCCAGCGACGCCCGGTGGTAGAGGGCACCGTGGGCCTTCACATAGCGGACCCGGGTGCCCTGCGCGCGCGCCACCTCCTCGAGGGCGGCCAGCTGGCGGCGCACCGAGGCGGTGAGCTCGGACGCCTCGACGGCCATCGGGCGGCGGCCGAACCCCGCCCGGTCGTCGTAGGAGGGGTGCGCGCCGATCACCACGCCGCGCGCCGACGCCGCGGCCACGATGTCGCGCATCGACACCAGGTCGCCTGCGTGGCCGCCGCAGGCCACGCTGGCGCTGGTCACCAGGTCGAGCAGGGCCTCGTCCCCTGCGACGCCCTCCCCGACGTCGGCGTTGAGATCGACCGACGCCGTGGGGCGCGGGAGCGTGGGCGTCGGCGCCATGTGGGTCAGAGGCCCAGGCCCCGGCCGACCATGGCCTCGACGAGGCACGGACCGGGCGTGGCCAGCGCCCGCTCGAGTTGCGTCGTGAACTCCTCGGCCGTGGTCGCCCGGGTGGCCGGCACGCCCATGCCGGTGGCCAGGGCGGTGAAGTCGAGCGAGGGCCGATCGAGCTCGAGCATGTCCCGCGCCCGCGGACCCGCGGACTGCGCCCCGACCCGGGCGAGCTCGAGCTCCAGAATGGCGTACGAGCCGTTGTTGAAAACCACCGTGGTCACGTCCAGGCCTTCGCGCGCCTGGGTCCACAGCGACTGCAGCGTGTACATGGCGCTGCCGTCGGCCTCCAGCGACACCACCCGGCGGCCGGGGCAGGCCACGGCCGCACCGGTGGCCACCGGCATCCCCTGGCCGATGGCCCCGCCGGTGAGGCTCAGCCAGGTGTGCCGGGGTGCGCCGGCGGTGGCGCCCGGCAGGAACAGGCTCGAGGTGTTGGCCTCGTCGGAGACGATGGCGTCCTCGGGGAGGAGCGCGCCGACGGCGGCCGCGGCGGTGACCGGGTTCAGCGCGCCACTCGGGCGATCGGGACGCGCCGGCGGCTGGAGCACGGCGGCGTCGGCCGGCGCGCCCAGGGCCTCCGCCAGGGCCTCGAGCGCACCGGGCCCGTCGTCCCCGGGGGTGGCGAGCACGTGGACCTCGCAGCCCTCGGGGACGAGGGACCCGGGCGTGCCCGGATACGCGAAGAACGACGCCGGCGCACCGGCCTCGACCAGCACCAGGTGGCGCACGCCGCGCAGCTGCTCGGCCACCATCTCGCCCAGGTAGGCCAGGCGCTCCACGGCGGGCAGGCCCGCCCCGCGCTCGAGGACCGAGGGGAAGGTCTCGGCCATGAGCTTGGCGCCGCGGTGCGCCGCCACCCTGCTGCCGGCGACCAGGCCGCGGGCGCGCACGGCGCTCCCGCCCAGGAGGACCACGGCCGGCTCACCGCCGGCCAGGACCTTCGCCGCGTGCTCGAGCGCGTCGGCCGGCACCGCTCGCAAGGCGGGCACCGGCCGCGGGGGCGCCACCGCGGCGCCGTCGGTCCAGGACAGGTCGGCGGGCACCACGAGCGTGGCCACACCGCCGGGCGCCCCGCGGGCCGCGGCCACGGCGTCGGCGGTGTCGCCCGCCAGCGAGGCGAGGTCCTCGGAGGAGCGGTACCAGGTCGACACCGGACGGGCCAGGCTCTCGATGTCCGTCTGCAGTGGCGCGTCGAAGCGTCGGTGGCCGACGGCGTGGTCGCCGACGACGTTGACCACCGGCGTGCGGGCGCGGCGCGCGTTGTGCAGGTTGGCGATGCCGTTGCCCAGTCCCGGCCCGAGGTGCAGGAGCGTGGCCGCGGGCCTGCCCGCCATGCGGCCGTAGCCGTCGGCGGCGCCGGTGACCACGCCCTCGAAGAGGCCCAGGACGGCTCGCATCTCGGGGACGTCGTCGAGTGCGGCGACGAAGTGCATCTCCGAGGTGCCGGGGTTGGTGAAGCAGACGTCGACGCCCGCGCCCACCAGCGTGCGCATCAGCGCGTGCGCCCCCTTCATCCGAGGAGCTTCCCCGGGTTGAGGATCCCGTCGGGATCGAAGACGGCCTTGATCTGGCGCATGAGCTCCACCTTCACCGGGTCCTCGAGCTCGAGGAAGTACGGGCGCTTCTCCGTGCCGATGCCGTGCTCCGCCGAGATCGCCCCGCCGAGCTCCATGCCCTGCTGGTAGACGGCGCGCATGAGCCCGGCGCGCCGGGGTCCGTCGGGCTGGAACACCGACAGGTGGATGTTGCCGTCGCCGACGTGGCCGCAGCCCGTGACGAGCGCGCCGAACTCGTCGGCGATGGCCGCCACCCCGGCCAGGTACCGGGGGATGGCGGCGCGGGGGACCACCACGTCGATGATGTCGTCCGCACCGGCGGCCTTGGCCACGAAGAACGCCTTCTCCCGGGCCGAGATGAGATCGGCACCGGCGTGCGGCGGCAGCACGTACACGTCCATGGCGCCGAGGGACTCGAGCAGGCCGCCCGCGTCGGTCACGTCCTCCTCGACCCGGTCCTCGTCCATCCCCTCCAGGACGACGACCAGGTAGGCGAGCGCCTCGTCGCGCACGTCGGCGGGGATGCCGAGGTCCAGCCCCACGTTCCCGGTGATCGCGCCCATCGTGAGCGCGTCGATGTACTCGAGGACCCTCGGCGCCACGCCGGCGTGGACGAGACGCGGCACCGCGGTGCTCACCGCGTCGAGGGTGCGGAACGGGGCGAGCAGGGTGACGGCGTGCGCAGGGCGCGGCTGGAGCTTGAGGATCGCCTCGGTGACGAGCGCGAGGGTTCCTTCGGAGCCCACGAGCAGCTGGGTGAGGTCGTAGCCGGTCGAGGTCTTGACGTACTTGCCGCCGGTGCGGATCACCGCGCCCGATGCCAGCACGGCCTCGAGCCCGAGGATGTGATGGCGGGTGACGCCATACTTGATGGCCCGCATGCCGCCGGCGTTGGTGGCCACGTTCCCGCCGAGCGAGGCAGTGCTCTCACCCGGGAAGACGGGGTAGACGAGGCCGAGCGGCTCGGTCGCGGCGTCGAGCTGCTCGAGCGTGACCCCGGGCTCGACGACCGCCACGTGGTTGTCGGCGTCGAGCTCGAGGATCGTGTCCATGCGCTCGAAGACGACCAGGACGGCGTCCGCCTGCGCGATGGCGCCGCCCGACAGGCCCGTGCCGCTGCCCCGGGCGACAACCGGCACCCGCGCCTCGTGGGCGATGCGCAGGACCGCCGCGACCTCCTGCGTCGTCCGGGGGCGGACCACGGCGCGGGGGATGCCGGGCGCCGCCGTCAGCGCCTCGTCGTGGGTGTAGTCGGGCGACACGGCCTCGCCGGCGAGCACGTGCGCACCGCCCACCGCGGCCGACAGGTCGTCGAGGAGGCTCCCCATCGCCGCCACCCTACGCCGGGCCGGGCGCGGCGGCGCCGGTCGTTCCCTAGCGCAGGTCGACGACGACGGACCGGGCGGCCTTGTCGTGGACCGCCTGGCGCCCGGGGTCCCACAGCGGCCAGAGCATGTCGAGCACCCAGGGGAGCAAGAGGTAGGGGACGAGGAAGGCGCTGACGATGAGGGAGCGCACGAGCCCTCTGGCCGCCCCCAGCTGCCCTCCGCTCGCCGCGTCGCGCACTGCGATCCCCATCGTCATGGCCCCCAGCGTCTGTCCCCGCCGGCTCCCGGTGAGGAAGGTGAAGTACGCGGTGTTGACGAGGTAGAGGAGCGCCACCGCGGCGAACAGGTTGCCGGCCCGCCAGTGGATGTCGTACCCGCCGCCCGACAGCGGCCGCACGTCCGGGCGGGTGACCACGAGCGTGATCACGCCTCCGAGGAGCCCGGCCACCACCGCGTCGAGGAGGAAGGCCAGCACCCGCTTCGCCCACGCGGCCAGCGGCCGGCCCAGGGGGTCGAGCGGCCCCCGGGGCCGGCGGCCGTCGTCACCGTGCCCGGCGCCCGGTGGCGTGTCCGACCAGGGGGGCGGCGCGGTCGGCGGGGCGGGCCGGGGGGGTGGCGGCCAGTCTGGCGGCGGCCAGGGCTCGCCGTGGCCGGTTGACGGTTCGTCGGGCATCGCGGTGGCTGGTCATATTGGCACGATCGCCGCCCGGTGGGCACGATCGCCGCCCGGTGGGCCCCGGTGGGCACGATCCGCTCCCGGTGGGGGAGAATCGCCCCTTATGAATTGGGTCGACCTGGTGCTCCTCGCCCTCGTCGCGCTGTCGGCCGTCCAGGGCATGCGGCTGGGGGCGACGATGCAGGTCTTCTCCTTCGGCGGCTTCTGGCTGGGGCTCTTCGTCGGGGCGCTCATCGTCCCCCACGTCATGCGCTTTGCCCATGGCAACGTCTCGCGCGCGCTGGTCGCCGCGGTGGTGATCTTCGGCACCGCGGGCATCCTCAGCACGGCCGGGCGCTACATCGGCGCCCGCTCGAGCCACGCGCTCCAGCGGGTCAAGCTCGGGCCGGCGGACTCGGTGCTCGGCGTGGCCGTGGCCGTGGTCGCCACCTTGTTCATCGCATGGTTCACGGCCCTCGTGATCGAGAACAGCAACTTCACGTCGCTCAACGCCGCCATCCAGCAGTCCCGCATCGTGCGGGCCATGGACAACCTGCTCCCGGCGCCGCCCACGATCCTGGCCCGGGTGAAGTCGTTCCTCGCCTCGGAGGGCTTCCCCGTCGTCTTCGCCGGGCTCTCACCCCAGGCGTCCGCGCCGGTGACCCTGCCGGCCGACTCCCAGGTGCGTGCCGCGGTGCTGAGCGCGGGCCCCTCGACGCTGCAGGTCGAGGGAGAGGGGTGTGGCGTCATCCAGGAGGGCTCGTCCTTCGTCGTCGCCCCCGGTCTGGTCGTGACCAACGCACACGTGGTCGCAGGCGTGCACCACATCCAGGTCCTCGACAACGGCCGAAGCCGTGACGCGGTGCCCATCTGGTTCGACCCGGAGCTCGACGTCGCCGTCCTGCGGGTCCCGGGCCTCGACGAGCCCCCGTTGTCCGTCGACACCCGGACGTTCTCGCGCGGGACGTCCGGAGTCGTGCTCGGCTACCCCGGCGGCGGGCCCTTCACCTACAGCCCCGCCGGCATCACGAATACCTTCGACGCCACCGGCCTCGACATCTACGGAACGAGCTCCACCACCCGCGCGGTGTACGAGCTGCAGGCCGTCGTGCGTCCCGGCAATTCCGGCGGCCCCCTGGTGGCGTCGGCGGACGGCTCGAGCCCGGCCAACGGCACGGTGATCGGGCTCGTGTTCGCCCGCTCGACCACCAACCCGGAGGTCGGCTACGCGCTGGCGATGGGCCAGGTGATGGTCGACGTCGGCCGGGCGGAGCATGCGAACAGCCCGGTCGGCACCGGCAACTGCACCTCCTGAGGCGCCAGAATGCCGCCATGACGCTGCCGATCGAGGGCTACGGCCTCGTCGGGGACACCCACACCGCCGCCCTCGTGGGCGCCAACGGGTCGATCGACTGGCTCTGCCTTCCCCGATTCGACTCGCCGGCCTGCTTCGCCCGGCTCCTCGGCGACGACCGCCACGGCTACTGGCAGCTGCGGCCTGTCGGAGACGACGCGTCGTCGACGCGGCGCTACCGGGGCGACACCCTCGTGCTGGAGACGGAGTTCACCACCGACGGCGGCGTGGTGCGCGTCGTCGACTGCATGCCGCCGCGCGAGGGGCGCCCGCAGGTGGTCCGGGTGGTGGTCGGTGTCGAGGGCACCGTCGACATGGCCATGGACCTGGTCATGCGCCTCGACTACGGCCAGATCGTGCCCTGGGTGCGCCGCATCGACGGGTTGCTGACGGCCGTCGTCGGTCCCGACGCCCTGGCCCTGTGGACGCCGGTGGAGACCCACGGCAGGGACATGACGACGGTGGCGCGCTTCGCCGTCACCGCCGGCCAGCACATTCCCTTCGTCCTCACCTGGTACCCGTCGCACGAGCGCCCGCCTCGCCCGGTCGACGCCCGCTTCGCCGTCGCCGACACCGTCAGCTGGTGGGAGGCCTGGTCGTCGATGTGCACCTACGAGGGGGAGTGGCGCGATGCCGTGATGCGGTCGCTCATCACGCTGAAGGCCCTGACCTACCAGCCCACCGGGGGGATCGTCGCCGCGCCGACGACGTCGCTCCCCGAGACGCTGGGCGGCGTGCGCAACTGGGACTACCGCTATTGCTGGCTGCGCGACGCGACCCTGACGCTCCAGGCCCTCATGCGCGGCGGGTACCACGAGGAGGCGCTCGACTGGCGCGACTGGCTGCTGCGCGCCGTGGCCGGCGACCCGGCCGCGCTCCAGATCATGTACGGCCCCGCCGGCGAGCGGCGCCTCGACGAGTGGGAGGTGGACGCGCTCCCGGGCTACGAGGGGTCACGTCCCGTGCGGATCGGCAACGCCGCCTCGGGGCAGTACCAGCTCGACGTGTACGGCGAGGTCATGTCGGCGCTGTTCGAGGCGACCGAGGCAGGCGATGCGCCCACCCGCTCGACCTGGGACCTGCAGACGGCGTTGCTCGAGTTCCTCGAGACGGGGTGGACCGAGCCCGACGACGGCATCTGGGAGGTGCGCGGCCCACGCCGGCACTTCACCCATTCCAAGGTCATGGCCTGGGTGGCCGTGGACCGGGCGGTGCGGACGATCGAGGGCTGTGCGGGGATCGACGGCCCGCTCGAGCGCTGGCGCGCGCTGCGCGACGAGATCCATGCCGAGGTGCTGGAGAAGGGGTTCAACGGGTCCGTCGGCGCCTTCACGCAGTACTACGGGTCCGACGCGCTCGACGCCAGCCTCCTCATGGTCCCGCTCGTGGGGTTCCTGCCCCCCGACGACAGCCGCGTCGTCTCGACGATCGAGGCCATCGGACGCGACCTCACCGAGAACGGCTTCGTGCTCCGCTACCGGGCCGCCGAGGCGCACGACGTCGACGGCCTCCAAGGCCACGAGGGCGCGTTCTTGCCCTGCTCGTTCTGGATGGTCGACTGCCTGCAGGCCATCGGCCGGCGCGACGAGGCCCGGCGGCTGTTCGAGCGCCTGCTGGGGCTGCGCAACGACCTGGGGCTCCTGTCCGAGGAGTACGACGCCTCGGCGGGGCGCCTGGTGGGGAATTTCCCGCAGGCCTTCTCGCACGTGTCGCTGGTCAACGCCGCCTTCAACCTGAGCGCCCACGCGCCCGACGCGACCAAGGCGCGGACCGCGCGGGCGCTGCTCCGCCGAGCCGCGCCGGGCCGCACCCGGGCGGAGCATCGATGAGCACCCGCGAGATCGCCCCCGGCGTGACGGAGATCGACACCCTGCTCGGTGGCTGGGACCAGGTCACCGCGGGGTACCTGATCGCCGGTCCGGCGCCCGTCCTGGTCGAGACGGGGAGCCAGAGCTCGGTGCCCGCCCTCCTCGATGCGCTCGACACGCTGGGCGTCGGGCCCGAGGAGCTGGCCGGTGTGGCGGTGACCCACATCCACCTGGACCACGCCGGCGGGGTGGGGGACGTGGCCCGCGCCTTCCCCCGCGCCACGGTGTACGTCCACGAGAAGGGCGCGCGCCATCTCGCCGATCCCACCCGCCTGGTCGACTCCGCGTCGCGTGTCTACGGCCCGCTGCTCGACTCGCTCTACGGGCGCCTCGACCCGACGCCGGCCGAGCGCATCCACGTCCTGGCCGACGGCGAGGAGATCCGGGTCGGTCCCGACCGCGCGCTGGTGACGGTGGACTCGCCCGGGCATGCGAAGCACCACCTGGCCCTGCACGACTCGGTGAGCGGGATCCTCTTCGCGGGCGACGCGGTGGGGGTGCGGCTCCCCGACGCGGGCGTGCTGCGCCCGTCGACGCCCCCGCCCGACTTCGACCTGGACCAGGCCCTGCACTCGCTCGCGCGCTTCGGGGCCCGGCGCCCGTCGGGGTTGGCCCTGGCCCACTACGGCCTCCTGGCCGATCCCGGCGACGTCCTCGCCGAGGCGTCGGAGACCCTCCGCCGCTGGGCCGCGGTCGCCGAGGGGGCATGGAAGCGGGGCGAGGACATCGCCGCCGCCTTGGACGCGGCGTTCGCCTCGGACCTCACCGGCGTGGACCCCGCGCACCGCGAGAAGCTCGAGACCCTCAACGGCGTGCACTCCAACGCCGCCGGGTTCCGGCGCTGGCTCGAGACCCGCCACCCTGGCGGGAGCCACCCGCACGACCTGGCATGATGTCCGCCATGTCACGACGCCTCCGCGCCATCGCCCCGCTCTTCGTCGTCGCCCTGGGGGCCGCCGCATGCTCCGGCGGCAACAACGTCCCGGCGAACTCCTCGGGGTTCGGCTCCACCGCGGCCTACCAGGGGACGCCGGCCGCGGTCGTGACGCTCAAGTACTCGAGCTTCGAGCCGTCGGTGACCACCGTCAGCCCGGGTCAGACCGTGCTCTGGTCGTGGCAGGACTCGGGGATCACCCACAACGTGCGCGTCTACTCGCCGCAGGGCATCGTGCTCGCACAGAGCCCCACCATGGGCACGGGCACCTGGTCGTACACCTTCACCGACCCGGGCACCTATCCCTATGTCTCCACCGTCGACGCCCGCATGGGCGGGACGGTGATCGTCCGCCAGTAGGGTCCCCCGGGCACGGACCACGTCGTGGCGCAGGCTGCGGCGCACGGTCCCCCGGCGCCAAACGTGTCACCCGGCGTCGGGGTGCGGACTTTCGGCCCTGTGGGCTCCGTCCGCCGACCGTCACGCTGCAGGCATGGGGGGACCATCAGGCTCGATCGGCTGCGACGGCACGATCATCGTCCACGAGGACTGGTCGTACATCTGCACGGACCCGTCGTGCGCCTCGTCCGAGAGCCGCATCGTGGCCATGGGCCGGCACTCGTGGTTCCTGGCCTGCCGCGACGTCCTCGGGGACGCGTGCCCGGTGTGCCGGCTCGTCCGCAGCCGGCGGGAGATGCTCGAAGGCGCATCGCCGGCGCGGGTCGCAACGACTCCCTAGGATCCGCGTCGTCCGACCGAGACTCGGAGGTCCGTCATGACGCAGCCGGTCCCGCCGACCGCCCCGGGGCCGCCGCCGATGCCGGCGGTCGACAGGATCCATGCTGCGTGGCAGCGCCGCTACGAAACGGACTACCTCTTCTCGTACTGGACGGCGCTGGGCTGGTCCGTGCTCACCCTCGGGATCTTCGCCTACTACGTCTTCTACCAGCTGGTGCGCCGGATGCGCGACCACAACGCCCGCCGGGTCGAGCTCTTCGACGGGGCGCTCGGCTTCGCCTGGGAGGAGGCGGGACGCCGCGGCCTGCAGGAGGAGCTCACGCCTTCGTTCCAGCGCGCCGAGGCGCACATGGTCGTGCTGCGGTCCATGCAGGGGGACTTCCGTGACCCGGCCGTGTGGCTCCTCCTCGCCATCGTCACCGGGATCGCCCAGATCGTGGCCTTCGTGCTGCTGGACATGGACCTGGTGAAGCACGATCGCTCCGAAGTCGGGGTCGAGTACGAGCTGGCGCTCATCTACGGGCGCTTCGGCCAGGCCGTGCCCGCCCCCGACCAGAGCCGGGTGAAGGGCCAGAACAACTACGTGGGACGCATCGTGGCCACCATCTTCACCTTCGGGATCTACCTGTTCTGGTGGTACTACAACCAGATGACGGACCCCAATCGCCACTTCGAGGGCAACTGGCCCCAGGAGGACGCCCTGGTGGCGGCCATCCAGGCACTGCGCTGATCTGAGCATCTGGGGCCGCCCGCTCGCGTCGCCGTCGGAAATCCCTCACGCCGCGGCGCCCGGGTGCCGATGCATCCTCGATGGACAACGTCGAGGACCTGCTCATGGAGGCGCGTCCGAGCGTGCTCGGTCGGCACCTGGCGTGGCTCGTGGATCAGAGCCACGCGGTGCCCCAGGTCTCGCCGCGCCGGACCCTCATCGAGGACCAGGCGGGCATCCTGATCGACGCGCTCGACCGGCGGGACTGCTACGCGGTGGTGGCGAGGGCGATCCGCGAGCCGTGGGTGGACGAGCCGGGGGAGGTCGACGACGACGTGGCCTCGTATGCGGGCCGCCTGGGGATGTGCATCGTGGGCCAGCCCGAGTACTCGCCCTACGTCGCCCTGGCCCGCAGCGCGGCGAAGCTCGCCGCGTCGACGATGCGCGCCGCCGAGGAGGGTGCGCGCGTGGCCTCCTGACCGCGGCGACGCCCGGGCGCGCCGTCAGGCCAACGGGCCGTCCGGCTGCCCGGTGTCGAGCGCGCCCGCCATCTCGACGGCCCACGTCAGCGCGTCGAGCGCGGCCTGCGCCAGCGCGGGCTCCCCGAGGCCGGTGCGAGGCGGCGCGTCGAGCCGGCCCAGCTGGCGGCCGATCACGTCGGCGACCACGGCACCGAGGCGGCCGTGGTGGGCCACGACGGCGTCGCGCACCTCGTCGGTGACGGGCAGCGAGCGCATGACCTCCTCGATGGGCGCGCCCAGCAGGACGTCGAGACCCGACAGGAGCCCGGCCATGAAGGCGGACGACGCCAGGCCCGGGTCCAGCGCGGCGCCGACGAGCTCGGCCATGCGCGCCCGGGTCAGCGTGGTGACGATCATCTCGTCGCTGGCCGTGCCCTTGTCGGTCAGCAGGAGCAACGCGACCCAGCCCTGGAGCCGTCGCCAGCCCACGAGGACGAGGGCCTCCCGGATGGAGCCGACCGCCCGGCGCATCCCCCCGGCGGCACCGATGCCGGCCACCTGGAGCAGCTGATGGGTCATGGCCGGGTCGGTGCGCACGATGCCCTCGATCTCGGCCACCGAGAACTCCTGGTCGAGGAGCTGCGCGGCCATGCGCAGCTGGGCGAGCCGGCCGGGCTCCAGCCCGGCGGCCGGCGACACGCGCGGCAAGGCCAGCAGGTAGCCCTGGAAGAGGTCGAATCCCATTGCCGCGCCCTGCTCGAGCGCGTCGGTACTGTCGACCTGCTTGGCCACCATCGTCACGTTCGACTCGTGGCACTGGTCGCGCAGCCCGGTCAGCTGCCCCGCGTCGACGGCCTGCAGGTCGAGGGACACGATCGACGCCAGCTCCAGGAGCCCCTCGGCGGCGTCGAAGAACGTCACGTCCTCCAGGGCCAGGGTGTAGCCGCGGTCGCGCAGCGCCCGGCACGCCGCGGAGACGTCGCCGTCGACCCGCGCCTCGCGGGGGATCTCGATCACCGTGCGCTCGGGGGTCACCGTCACGGGCACCGCGCCCTCGAGCACGCCCGGGGTGGCCCGGCAGAAGGCGCGCTTGCGGCCGGTCAGCCGCTCGAGCCCCGCCTCGTCGCTCCCGAAGAGCTCGTCGGCGGTGAGCAGGCGTTGGTCGGCACACTGCTCGAGGGTGCGCAGCACGAGCTCGTACCCGTTGACGACCAGGTCGCGGTCGAAGATCGGTTGACGCCCGATGACGACGTCGACACTGCGCACGCGTAATCCCCCCTGCCCCGACCTACCAGTCTACGGCGGGGCACGGGGGATGTCGCAGCGGGGCGGCGTTCGCCCCGTGGCGCGGTCGGGTCAGGGTCCGTGGCCCAGCAACCGCCGCACGCCCCGGGCGATCTCGACGTCCTCGCGGGCGGCGACGACGACCACCGGCACCGCCGCGCCGGGCGGGCTCACCACGGCGTCGGGGCCGGCTGCCTCGTTGGCCTCGGCGTCGACACGGACCCCGAGGAAGCCCAGGCCCTCGCCGGCCCGTCGGCGGACCTCCGCCGCGTGCTCGCCGACGCCTCCGGTGAACACCAGGCCGTCGATGCCGCCCATGGCGGCCGCCATGGCGGCGACCGCCCCGCGCAGCCGGTGGTCGTAGACGTCCAGGGCGAGGCGCGCGTCGGGATCGCCGCCGGCGGCGCGCGCCAGCACGGTTCGCATGTCGCCCGTTCCGCACAGGCCGAGCAGGCCCGCGCCGTGCTCGAGGCCTTCGACCAGCTCCTCGGTCGTGACCCCGTGCTGCGCCAGCCAGAGGACCAGGCCGGGGTCCACGCTGCCCGAGCGCGTGGCCATCACCAGCCCCTCCAGGGGGGTGAAGCCCATCGTCGTGTCGACGGAGCGCCCGCCATCCACCGCCGCCAGCGACGCGCCCGCCCCGAGATGACAGACCACGATGCGAAGCCGGGCGAGCGCCAAGCCCAGGATCTCGGCGGCACGCCGTGACGCGTAGGCGTGGGACAGGCCGTGGAAGCCGTAGCGCCGGAGGGGATGGCGCAGCTGCCATCGGCGTGGGAGCGCGTAGGTCGACGCGGCCGGGGGCATGCCGGCGTGGAACGCCGTGTCGAAGCAGGCCACCGCGGGCAGCTCGGGGGCCAGCCTCCGGACCGTCTCCAGCGTGTCGAGCGACGCGCGCTGGTGCAGGGGCGCGAGGTCCTCGAGCGAACGCAGCGAGGCCATGACGGCGTCGTCGACGAGGACGGCGCGGTCGTAGCGGGTGCCGCCGTGGACGACACGGTGGCCGACCGCGTCGATCGGCCCCGCCTGGGCCAGGACGCCGGCGAAGTCCTCGGGCCCCAGTGCGTCGGCCGGGCCGGGCAGGTCGGACGACAGGGACAGGCCGTCGTCGTCCTCGAGCACGCGCACCTTGACGCTGCTCGACCCCGTGTTGACGACCAGGATGCGCACCGGGGGGAGGACCTCAGTCCTTCCAGGTCCAGCCGCTGATCTCCTCGGGGTCCTCGCCGTGCTCGCGCGTGTAGGCCCGGGCGGCCAGGCGGCGATCGGTCATCTCCTGGCGGACGTGGCCCGCCCGGGAGGCCAGGCCGGGCACGCGGTCGATGACGTCCGTCACCAGGTGGAAGCGGTCGAGGTCGTTGAGCATGACCATGTCGAAGGGGGTGGTGGTCGTCCCCTCCTCCTTGTACCCGCGGACATGGAGCTGGGGGTGCACCCGGCGCCGGTAGGCCAGCCGGTGGATCAGCCACGGGTACCCGTGATAGGCGAAGATCACCGGGCGGTCGACGGTGAACAGCGCGTCGAACTCGGCGTCGGCCATGCCGTGGGGGTGTTCGCTCGGCGGCTGGATGCGCATCAGGTCGACCACGTTGACGACCCGGACGCGCAACTCGGGAAGGTACGTGCGGACGAGGTCGACGGCGGCCAGCGTCTCGAGGGTCGGGACGTCCCCGCAGCAGGCCATGACGACGTCGGGATCGCCCGCGTCGTCGTTGCTGGCGAACTCGAAGATCCCCGCGCCCCGGGTGCAATGGGCGACGGCCTCGTCCATGGTCAGCCACGAGAGCTCGGGCTGCTTCCCGGCCACGATGACGTTCACGTAGTCCTTCGACCGCAGGCAATGGTCGGCCACCGACAGGAGGCAGTTGGCGTCGGGCGGGAGGTAGACGCGCACGACGCCGGCCTTCTTGTTCACGACGTGGTCGATGAAGCCGGGGTCCTGGTGGGAGAACCCGTTGTGGTCCTGGCGCCACACGTGCGACGAGAGGAGGTAGTTGAGGGAGGCGATCGGACGCCGCCAGGGGATCGCCGCGGTCACCTTGAGCCACTTGGCGTGCTGGTTGAACATGGCGTCCACGATGTGGATGAACGCCTCGTAGCAGTTGAACAGGCCGTGGCGGCCGGTCAGGAGGTATCCCTCGAGCCAGCCCTGGCACAGGTGCTCCGAGAGCACCTCCATCACGCGTCCGTCGGGGGCCAGGTGGTCGTCGCCCGGCACGCGGATGGCGTCGAAGGCGCGCGTCGTCGTCTCGAACACCGCTTCGAGACGGTTCGACGCGGTCTCGTCGGGGCCGAAGAGGCGGAAGCGGTCCTTGTTGGCGTCGATCACGTCGCGCACGAACGGTCCCAGCGTCCCCATGGCGCTCGCCCGCGTCGAGCCGGGCGACGCGACGGTCACCGCATAGGTGCGGAAGTCGGGCATGGTGAGCTCCTTGAGGAGGAGCCCCCCGTTGGCGTGCGGGTTGGCGCTCATGCGCCGCTCCCCGACGGGCGCCAGGGCGGCCAGCTCGCGTGCGGGCGCGCCGGTGGCGTCGAAGAGCTCCTCGGGGCGGTAGCTGCGCATCCAGGCCTCGAGCATGGCCAGGTGCTCGGGGTTGGTCCGCACCTGGGCGAGGGGGATCTGGTGCGACCGGAAGGTGCCCTCGACGGGGACGCCGTCGACCACCGCCGGGCCCGTCCACCCCTTGGGGCTCCGGAGCACGATCATGGGCCAACGGGCGCGCGCGGGCGACCCTCCGCCGCGGGCGTCGGCCTGGATGGCGCCGATCTCGTCGAGGACGGTGTCGAGGGTGGCGGCCATGGCCTCGTGCATGGCGGCGGGCTCGTGGCCCGCCACCACGTGGACCCGGTGGCCCAATCCCTCGAAGAGGGCGGTCAGCTCCTCGTCGGGGATGCGGGCCAGCACCGTGGGATTGGCGATCTTGTAGCCGTTGAGGTGCAGGACGGGCAGCACGGCCCCGTCGGTGACGGGGTCGAGGAACTTGTTGGAGTGCCAGCTGGTGGCCAGGGCCCCGGTCTCCGCCTCGCCATCGCCCACCACGCAGCAGACCAGGAGGCCGGGGTTGTCGAAGGCGGCGCCGTAGGCGTGGGCCAGCGAGTAGCCCAGCTCGCCGCCTTCGTTGATCGACCCGGGCGTTTCGGGCGCTGCGTGGCTCGGGATCCCCCCCGGGAAGGAGAACTGGCGGAACAGGCGCCGAAGCCCGGCTTCGTCCAGCCCCACATGGGGATAGAGCTCGCTGTAGGTACCCTCGAGATAGGCGTTGGCCACGACGGCGGGCCCGCCGTGGCCCGGCCCCGTCACGAGGACGGCGTCGAGGTCACGCGCGCGGATGGCGCGGTTCATGTGCGCGTAGACGAAATTGAGGCCGGGCGTCGTGCCCCAATGGCCGAGCAGGCGCGCCTTGACGTGCTCCGGGGCCAGCGGGTCGCGCAGCAACGGGTTGTCGAGCAGGTAGATCTGCCCGACCGACAGGTAGTTGGCGGCCCGCCAGTAGGCGTCGAGCAGCCGGAGCTCGCCTGGCTCGAGCAGGTCAGTCGCCACCCTCGGGACGCTACCGCGAAGCGGCAGCGCGAGACGACCAGGACGGTTCTCCCGGCACGCATCCGATGAACCAGGTATCATATCTACGGAATTTGCAGGGTCTTTACATTTGGGAGCGGAATCTCGAGCCGCCCCGCGTCGTTTTC